>NZ_CP040272.1:3530000-3856875 GCF_013393905.1 Nostoc sp. C052 | reverse complement strand
GAGGTAAACTAGACACAAGCATATTCCTTCTTTCGGTGACATCTCTGGTTTGCGTCCGCCTCCCTTGGCAATAATCCGAACTTTATTTTTTTCAATTTCTGCTTGTTTCTCTCTATGCCTTTTTTCCGCTAAGGATACCAATGCTAAAAACTGGTCATAATTAATCCCTATTAATCGTTTTGCTTCGTGGGGATGTGATTCAATTCTTGCTAAAGGGTTTGTCATATTATCTACATATAATTTTTACTCCGTTTTTTATTATCCCACTTTGTTTATATTAAGGATAAGTCTAATGCTGCCAACTTGATAGTTCAGATTCATAAATTTTTTTAAATGCAACAGATGTTTCATTAATCAACCTAACAATAAATTAAATTGAATGCAACACTTGTTACAATACCTCTATGGATAGAGAATCTTGGAACCTCTTAGTCTACAAAGTACCCGCACAGCCTTCGACGCAGCGGGTGTATGTTTGGCGTAAGCTTAAGGGATTGGGCGCACTTTATCTACAGCAGTCGGTGTGCTTGCTACCACAGCGGAAAGACTTGCGGAGCCATTTGGAAGAATTGAAAGCGGATATTGTAGCAGGTGGCGGTGAAGCAGATTTGTTAACTATTTGGATTGACGAACCTCAGCAAAATGCTATGTTAATAGAGCGTTTTCAACAGCAGGCAGACCAAGAATATCAAGAGTTTTTGGGGCAATGTCGGGATTTCCATAGCGAATTGAGCGAGGAACGGAGAATAAGTAACCTCACTTTTGCAGAACTGGAAGAGAACGAGGTGGAACTAACTAAACTGCGTTCTTGGTTGCCAAAAATCCGCGATCGCGATTTGTTTGATGCACAAGGATACTCACAAGCCACTGAAGCTTTGAAGGCGTGCGAATTAGACTTTCAGCTATTTACCGAGCAGGTATATCAAGCAGAAGGGATAGACTCAGAATCTCTATAAGTAACTGGATCTTAAACTCATGGCGTAGACATTGCACTTATAATTTCTGCCGATATCAAAAATTTATTTCTGTAGATAGATGCGTTTTTCGTATCTATACTATGGGAATTATATCATTAATAGATACATATCAAAAACAACTAAATTACCATTCTTAAAAGTTAAGTGGGAAAACCGTACTTATCTGATAGGTTTTCTGTACCATATATCTAAGTTTAGCTAGATAAAATCAAAATGTAGCTGAAGTAATGCTGTTTTCTCAAACATTTACACAGCATTAGCAGGAGAGCAAAAATTATGACAAATCAATTGAAAACGGCTGCTTTGCTTGCTGCGCTAAGTGGTCTTTTGATTGCAATTAGTTATTGGGTAATTGGCGGTTCTAGTGGTTTGATTATCGGGATTGGCTTGGCAGCTGTCACAAACCTGTTTTCCTGGTATCAATCAGATAAGATTGCCCTAGCAGTATACCAAGCACAACCTGTAAGTGAAAGGGAAGCACCAGGACTTTATCGGATGGTGCAGAGATTGAGCGATCGCGCTAACATTCCCATGCCTAGAGTTTACATTGTTCCAAGCCTTGGCGCTAACGCCTTCGCAACCGGGCGCGATCCCGAACACGCTGCTGTCGCTGTCACTGAAGGTATTTTAAATATATTGCCAGAGGACGAACTCGAAGGCGTTATTGCTCACGAACTTACTCATATTATTAATCGTGACACCCTGACACAAGCCGTTGCTGCAACTGTGGCTGGTGCTATCTCATTTTTAGCCCAAATGGTTAGTTACAGCTTATGGTTTGGCGGTAGTTCACGAGATGACAACAGAGGTGGAAATCCAATAGGAGTTTTATTAACAGTCGTGCTTGCACCAGTGGCAGCGACAATCATTCAGCTAGCAATTTCGCGCACACGAGAATTTTCTGCTGATGCTGGTTCAGCGAGATTAACTGGTAATCCTCGTGCCTTAGCTAGAGCATTGCAACGGTTAGAAGCTTCAGCAAAGCAGATGCCTTTAAATGCCAATCCAGCTTATGAGCCATTATTAATTATCAATTCCATCTCTGGACAATTTTTGGGTAACTTATTCTCTAGTCACCCTGCTACAGAAATGCGAGTTGCAGCATTGCTGAAATTAGAGCAACAACTGCCAACAAAAGCTTATTAATTGTCATTAGTCATTAGTCATTAGTCCTTTGTGAAATAAATAATGACTAATGATTATTAGTACGGGGTGCAGTTTTGAAAGGATATGTAGATACTGAAAACAATATTGAAAGAAGAAAATTGATGAAATGCGATCGCTTAGAAAACGTTTTTTTAGTTTTTGAAATTTTAAATAAAAGCTTTGACTATTAACCCATTTGCGCCAGTTGTAGCACAACAGCAAGCCATAGAATTACTCACTCAAGCTGTCAAACAAAATCGGGTTCCTCCAGCTTACCTATTTGTGGGGCCAGATGGTGTCGGCAGAAGTTTAGCAGCTAGATGCTTTGTGGAATTGCTATTTTCTAGTGGGATGGAAGTTACTGCGTCTTTACAAAACCGTTTGCGTCAAGGCAATCACCCAGCTTTATTGTGGGTGCAACCAACGTACCAACACCAAGGACAACGATTAACAGCAACAGAAGCAGCCGAAAAAGGACTCAAGCGTAAAGCACCACCTGTAATTCGACTAGAGCAAATTCGGGGCATTACTGAGTTTTTAGGTCGTCCGCCCTTAGAAGCGCCGAGGAATGTGGTAGTGCTAGAAGAAGCCCAAACAATGGCAGAAGCCGCAGCCAATGCTTTACTTAAAACCTTAGAAGAACCAGGACAGGCGACGTTAATTTTAATTGCACCTACACCTGAGTCTGTATTGCCGACTTTAGTATCACGCTGTCAACGCATTCCTTTTTATCGCTTAGATGCACAGTCTTTGGCTGTTGTACTCACACAAACAGGTCATCAGGAAATTTTACAAAATCAGGCAGTATTGAGCATAGCAGCTGGTAGTGCTGGAAGTGCGATCGCATCTTATGAGCAATTACAAGCTATTCCCCCGGAATTACTCGAAGACTTGAAAAAAGCACCTAAATCTTACCGTAACGCCTTAGAACTAGCCAAAAAAATTGATAAGGATTTAGATACAGAAGCACAACTGTGGTTAGTTGATTATCTTCAGCAGTTCTACTGGCAGCAGTGGCATCAACCTAGCATCATCAAGCAGTTAGAACAAGCTCGTAAACACTTACTTGCTTACGCTCAACCAAGGCTAGTTTGGGAATGCCTGCTTTTATCTGTGTATCAAGGGAATTAGGATTAGAAAGAATAAGTCAGCACACCAGAAATTTCTATCGTTACAGCTATTTTCGACCACGCGGTAGGGGCACAGCAATGCTGTGCCCTTACGACAGATGTGGTTCAAATACATGAAAACTGCTGTAAGTTCATAGCCAGTAAAGGTATTGTAATAAAAGCGATTCCTGGATAAAACAAAAAGTTTATATGACCTCAGTTTCTCCTCACAAAAAAGCCAGAGCCTTAAAACCTACCAGCCGCCGCCCTGCGAAAGAACTGTGTAGCGAGTGTGGACTATGCGATACATACTATATTCATTATGTCAAGGAAGCCTGCGCTTTTATTAATCAGCAAATAGGCGAACTTGAAGAAGAAACGCACACGCGATCGCGCCATCTTGAAAATCCTGATGAACTCTACTTTGGTGTTCACCAAGACATGATAGCGGCGCGAAAACAACAACCCATCGAAGGCGCACAATGGACGGGAATTGTTAGTAGCATTGCCATTGAAATGCTCAATCGCGGCTTAGTTGAAGGTGTCGTCTGCGTGCAAAATACCAAAGAAGACCGCTTTCAACCCATGCCCATCATTGCCCGGACTCCAGAAGAAATACTAGCAGCGCGGGTAAATAAACCAACACTATCACCTAACCTTTCGGTGTTGGAACAGATAGAAAAATCGGGGATGAAACGACTATTAGTAATTGGTGTTGGTTGCCAAATTCAGGCATTACGAGCCGTCGAAAAACAACTTGGTTTAGAAAAGCTGTATGTTTTGGGTACGCCCTGCGTAGATAATGTTAACCGCGCCGGACTGCAAAAATTCTTAGAAACTACCAGCCGATCGCCTGATACAGTTGTACATTACGAATTCATGCAAGACTTTCGGGTTCACTTCAAACATGAGGATGGCTCATCAGAAACCGTGCCTTTCTTTGGCTTGAAGACTAACAAACTCAAAGATGTCTTTGCCCCATCTTGTATGAGTTGCTTTGACTACGTCAACTCCCTAGCCGATTTAGTCGTTGGCTACATGGGCGCACCCTTCGGCTGGCAGTGGATTGTAGTTAGAAATGACACTGGTAAGGAAATGCTGGATTTGGTGAAAGACCAGTTAGACACTCAACCAGTGACATCTAAAGGCAACCGCAAGGAAGCTGTACAGCAAAGTATTCCCGCTTACGATAAAGGCGTTACCCTCCCAATGTGGGCGGCAAAACTGATGGGTGTGGTGATTGAAAAAATCGGCCCCAAGGGTCTGGAATATGCTCGGTTTTCCATTGATTCTCACTTTACCCGGAATTATTTGTATGTGAAGCGAAATCATCCAGAGAAATTGGAAGCGCACGTTCCAGAGTTTGCCAAGCGTATTGTTGGGCAATATAAGTTACCAGAATAGAGGGCATTGGGCATTGGGCATTGGTTATTCTTCTTGTCCCCCGATTCCCGATTCCCAATTCCCACTTCACAGATTTAGGAAATCTCGAAACTAACAGATTTGAGACAAGTGCTTTAAAAAATAAAAAACTCTGTATATTTCCTGAATAAAGTGGGTATTCAGGTACGGTAAAGGTATTAAAAGCAACGTATATATATCAATGCTTTCATATACTAGGTTTACACTTTTAGAAAATATTGATATTCAATAAACCTATAATTTTTCTGTATTCCAGCTATCCGTTGCAATTCTGTCTCATAGGGTAGATTGGTTTTATCCTGTGAGAGAAAATGACCTCTCGATTTTGTGCTTAGTCTTATAAGGTAACGAGCGCGGAGGGATTTGAACCCCCGACCCACAGAACCGGAATCTGTTGCTCTATCCACTGAGCTACGCGCCCTTAATTCTTTCTGATTATAGCACGTCTGCGATAAAACTTGCGGTCGAATTGGCAATGACCAAGAGGCAGGGGAGCAGGAGTGCATTCAATACGGTTTGGTTAAAGGGTAAAGGGTAAAGGTTAAAGGGTAAAGGGTAAAGGGTAAAGGTTTTTTATTCCCCTTTCCTCTTCGTTGAGTTAAAGATAATCAGTGGGGTTAACTGGTGTACCATTGCGACGCACTTCAAAGTGGAGGTGAGGGCCAGTTGAGAAACCCGTGGAACCGACAGCACCGATCGCTTGTCCGCGTTCAACTGCTTGTCCTTCGGTGACATACAACTCGCTGGTATGACCGTAGAGTGTCGTCAGGCCATTGCCGTGGTCGATAATTACTGCTCTGCCATAGCCACCATACCACCCAGCAAAAATTACTTTTCCTGAATCGGCTGCCCGAATTTTACTGCCATAGCTAGCGGCAAAGTCTAAGCCGGCGTGAAAGCGACGATAGCCAAGAATAGGGTGTATCCGCCAGCCAAAGGGACTGCTAGTAGGAGCATCGCTGGGATATGTCATGACACCAGTTCCCCGGATGATGATATTTGTACGGCTGTTGGTTTTTGTTTGGGCTTCTTCTGAGGATCTGGCTTCTGCTACTTTTTGTTGAATCAAGACTTCCAGATTTTTCGATTCCCTTTCTAGCTGATTTTGTGCCGCTTCTAAGGCCAGGCGATCGCTATTGAGGCGTTGAATCAATTCTGATTGCGATTGCGCCTGAGTTTGATAATCGGCTTTTTGTGCCAGCAGTTGCTCACGAATCAAGGCAATTTCATTTTTTTGCTGTTCTACTTCTGTTTTTTGTTTATCGATCAGCTTTGCTTGGGTGTTGAGTTTTAGCAAAATTTTCTGGTCTGCCTGATAGACTAACTTCAACTGATGACGACGGCTGAAAAAGTCGCTGATATTTTCACTTTCAAGCAAAACTGCCCATCCAAAAGAAGCAGGCGATCGCTGGAGATAACGCAATCGTGCTACTGTTGCTACTTGACGCTCCTGATATGAACGTTCCGCCACATCTAAATCAGCTTCTAACTTCTGGAGACGTTGGGCGGCGAGTTGTAATCGTGATTCGCTCTCTTGAATGTAGCTATCTGTAGTTTGCACATTTTGGTTTAAGCCAGTGAGGTTTTTTTGGGCCTCTCGTTGGAGATTTGTTAAGCGATCGCGATCTTGAACCACACTCTGATGCTGCTGGTTCATCTGTTGCTGCTGTTGTCGCAAATTATCAATAGATCCTGTGGATGTTGCGTAGGCTGGAATTAATGCCAAGCAAATGCACAAGATGCAGCAAAATGCAATCGAGAAACAGCAATAAATCTGCTTTTTTTCTAGAAATCGCGCTCTCATAGTGCGAAGCCCCACCACAAATATGCTTTCAAACACTATGAGGATTATTCCCAAAATCTGATTCACCCACTCCAACGCATTATTAAATTGGTCTGCCAAGTTGTAACACAAGGATTCCAGCTATGTCAGCATTGAGCAGATATATTAGCGGGTGGTATATATGAATGCACGTATAGCAATTCTCTTAATTACTTTGGTGTGTCCAGGTTTAGCGTGCGTTACCCAGAACCCTTGTAGAGACGTAGCAGTGCTACGTCTCTACTTTTTTACCAGATGTCTATTAATTACGATTAACTTTCCAGTTTGCCAAATCAGCTAAAGAGCGATCGCGATAACGTCCATAACGCTCTGGTTTACTTTTGATTTTCACTCCTAAATCGGGAAAAATCCCAAAGTTGGGCGGCATTGGTTGGAAATGCTTGGGCGAAGCAGAACTAATAAATTCCAATAACGCACCCATCATTGTTGTTGGTGGTAAAACTAAAGCTTCTTTACCCAAAGCTAACCGCGCTGCATTAATTCCCGCCAAGCAGCCACCCGCAGCGGCGGCGGTGTAGCCTTCAGTACCAATCAACTGTCCAGCAGCTAATAGTGTCGGACGCGCTTTAAATTGCAAGGTAGGATGCATTAGCTGGGGAGCATTAATAAAAGTGTTGCGGTGCATCACTCCCAGCCTCACAAACTCTGCCTTTTCCAAACTGGGAATTAACTGAAATATGCGCTTTTGCTCGCCCCAACGTAGGTTAGTTTGAAACCCTACCATATTCCACAGTTGACCGGCTTTATCTTCTTGTCGCAACTGCACCACAGCATAAGGACGTTCCGCTGTGCGAGTATCTGACAATCCCACCGGCTTTAGGGGGCCGTAACGCATGGTATCTTCCCCCCGATGTGCTAATTCTTCTATGGGTAAACAAGCTTCAAAAAATTTCGCTGTTTCCCGTTCAAAACCCTTGAGTTCTATTTGTTCAGCTTTACAGAGTTCTTCCCTAAAATGCAAGTACTGCTCTTTATTCATTGGGCAGTTGAGATAAGCGGCTTCGCCTTTGTCATAACGTGATGCCATAAAAGCAATGTCACGGTTAATCGATTCTCCGACGATAATCGGACTCGCTGCATCGAAAAAGCTCAGGTATTCCATGCCTGTAAAGCGGAGCAAATCCTCTGCTAAGTCGGGACTAGTTAAAGGCCCGGTTGCTAAAACCACAATTCCTTCGGGAATCGCAGACACTTCACCCCGACGGAATTCAATTAAAGGATGATGTGCTAAAGTTTCAGTCAAGTCTTGGCCAAATTGTCCCCGATCCACAGCTAGCGCCCCACCAGCCGGGACGGCGTGTTCATCAGCTTTGGAGATGACGATAGAACCTAGTTGGCGTAACTCTTCGTGCAATAATCCTGCTGCGCGATCGCTTGCCATTGCCCCAAAGGAATTACTACACACTAGTTCTGCTAAATGTTCTGTATGATGAGCAGGACTAAATCGCTTTGGACGCATTTCATGGAGAATTACTGGTACTCCAGCTTGAGCTATTTGCCACGCTGCTTCTGTTCCAGCTAGTCCACCTCCAATTACTTGTATCGGCTGTTTTTCCATAGTTAAATTTTTAATTCCCATATATATAAGTATCCATCAGCATCATAGAAATGAAGAGTGCTGAGTAATGAGCATGGCAAAATATTTTAGTACAAATGTACTAAAATACTGCTACAATGCCTTACAAGTCAGCTAGCCTTACTTGAGGTAGTAGTATGAAAAAAATTCAAAACACGGACAAAAAGCCCATTTTGTTGAAAGTTTCGCTGTTGCAGCCAACATCTGTAACTACTGCTATAGTGCCATTGCAACCCCAAGAGGAAAAAATCATCAGTGAACGGGAGCGTTTAATCACGCAAGTCGAACGTATTAATCAGATGGCAGAAGAGTTAGAAGCAGCGATATTGGAGTTGAAAGCGATCGCGAACACATTAAATACTCAAAAACGTTACCCAGTTCTAAATCAGGAAGCATACAAAAATATTTGTCAGTATTTCGCAGTTAGCGTCCCTTGGGTGAAACGAAAGCCGGATGAATCATTTGTTTTGACAACGCGAAGAGTTGATTTATTCCGAGCCGAAAGGGAAGCCGCACTCCTAGCACAGCAACTTCGTCAGCAAACCAAAAAAAGATTAGCATCACAGCGACACAGAAAAAACAAGAATGGCGCTAAGGCTGACACCAAATGCTTGTTCAAAAAGGTATTAGTTAACAAATCTTAAAATTATTGACATTCAACGGCATCTCACCCTTGAGGTTGTAGCAGTTATGCTGATTGAAGTGGTGGAAAGAACTTCTTTTTCAAAATTGCTTGATACCACAATGCCATTGCTAATTGCAACCATAGTTGGTAGCAAAAAGGCAAAGCTGCCCTAATATTTGCACTTCCGTAAAACTAGAGTGCAACATCAGGGAAAATCAATCAGCGCACAGAAGAGGTAAAAAGAAGGTGTTAAAGACACTTTTAGTGATTGCCGTTGGTTTTTTACCGTCCCTGTTTTCCCTGTGGATGATCCGCAAAACCCAGCGATCGCGCTTACGGATGAGACAAGCAGCGATGAATTTTCCAGTGGTGCAGGGACGGCAAAATGTGAGATCGGTTGCAGGCGATCGCTATTATTTAGAAGGAGTGGGTTATCTCATTGGCGATATCAGCTGCAAGTTTAATGCTCGATCTGGCTACATTCGCTGTGCCATCAATCCCGAAGGCCCATGTAACGCTTGCCGTCACTACGAACCAAAGGAATTAGCTGGTAGTGAAAAAAAGACTTAAAATTTCTGACTGAATACTCAACAACCTAAAATTTCCTGGTTAACACAGACCCTCTAACCCGGAGAATTTGTCAGCAACTTCATAGCACTAGAACGGAGCAATGATAAAATCATTACTAATTATAATAATTTGTATTTACAAACACTTTGAATATTTCTCTTTGCATGGTGAAATAAGAGTGATTTAATAGAATTCGTGCAAAAGTGTAAATCTGCGTCATTTTATTTGCAGATTATGAGCTTTTCACGAATATCTCATAACTACATGATTATTCAACGATGAACAACGCGATCGCTCGGACAACAGCATTATTATCAACTTGCGCTTTACTACTAACAGGCTGTGGTGATGGTGGTGGTGGCAATACCCCTGCGACAAGTTCTCCAACTAATAGTTCAAGTACCCCAAGTAACGCTGCAAGCGATACCGCCACATTATCAGGTGCTATTCCCATCGGTATTGCTGTTGCTCAAACTAGCAATGTGGCATTACTAGGACAAGAGGAAGTTGCTGGAGCCAAACTTGCCGAGAAGTATTTTAATAGTAAAGGTGGGGTTAATGGCACACCAATTAAATTAGTGTTTCAAGATACTAGTGGTGATGAAGCCGGGGCAATTAACGCTTTTCAAACTCTCATTAACAAAGATAAAGTTGTCGGTATTGTAGGCCCAACTTTATCACAGCAAGCCTTTAGTGCTGACCCCATTGGTGAACGTGCAAAAGTACCAATTATTGGCCCATCAAATACTGCTAAAGGCATTCCCGAAATTGGTGATTACGTTGCTCGTGTTTCCGCACCAGTTTCCGTTGTCGCGCCTAATTCAGTGAAAGCTGCACTTAAGCAAAATCCCCAACTTAAAAAAGTCGCAGTTTTCTATGCTCAAAATGACGCTTTTAGCAAGTCAGAAACGGAAATTTTTCAACAAACAGTTAAGGATCAAGGGCTGGAATTAATAACAGTCCAAAAGTTCCAAACCAGTGATACAGATTTTCAAAGTCAAGCGACCAATGCCATTAATCTCAAACCAGATTTGGTCATTATTTCGGGCTTGGCTGCTGATGGTGGGAATTTAGTCAGACAATTGCGAGAACTTGGTTATAAAGGCTTAATTGTCGGTGGAAATGGTTTAAATACATCGAATTTATTGCCAGTTTGTAAAGCCCTTTGTGATGGCGTATTGATTGCCCAAGCTTATAGTCCAGAACATCCAGGTGAAATTAACGCAGCATTTCGTAAAGCCTATACTGACGAATACAAAAAAGAGCCACCCCAATTTAGCGCTCAAACTTTTACAGCAGTACAGGTTTATGTCGAAGCACTCCAAGCTTTAGATAAAAAGAGTAAAGTTAACAAATTACAGCTACCAGAATTGCGGACAGAATTAAATAAACAGATACTTGCCGGAACATACAATACACCGCTGGGTGAAATTGGTTTTACTCCCATAGGTGAAGTTGTGCAAAAAGATTTCTATGTTGCCCAAATCAAGATGGAAAAAGACGGGAGCAAAGGTAAATTTACATTTCTAAAATAATTGCTAAATGAATATCAATCTATTTTTACAGCAATTATTAAATGGGTTGTCCATCGGCAGCGTCTATGCAATTTTTGCCTTAGGATATACCTTGGTTTATTCTATTTTGGGCATAATTAATTTAGCTCATGGCGCGATTTTTACCTTGGGTGCATATTTCACTTATGCACTTATGGGTGGCAACTTTGGATTTAATGGCTTGTTAGCTAATGCAGCCCTGCCGATAAAATTACCATTTGCGATCGCCTTGATTTTAGGAAGTACCTTGGCGGGATTGGTAGGGGTAGTAATGGAACGCGTTGCTTTTCAACCTCTGCGCCGTCAAGGATCTGATCCTTTACTAACTGTTGTTTCCAGCTTAGGGGTAGCAGTGGTAATTGTGAATTTGATCCAGTATTTGGTAGGTGCGGAAAGTTATACATACCCCGCAAATACTTACGGTAATTTGCCACCAGCGATTAATTTTGGTAGCCCAGAAAACCCAATTCCGATTCGCAGTGTTCAGGTGGTAATTTTTACTGTATCAGTGGTGATTGTGGCAATTCTTACCTATTTTATCAATCGGACTAAATATGGTAAAGCAATGCAAGCGATCGCAGAAGATCCAACTACAGCTAGTTTGTTAGGAATTAATAGCGATCGCTTTATCATCTTAACATTCTTCATCAGCAGTTTTTTAGCAGGATTAGCCGGAACTTTAGTCGCTTCTAGTGTTAGTATTGCAGGGCCATATTTCGGTATTGCTTTTGGTTTGCGGGGTTTAGCGGTAATTGTCTTAGGTGGTTTAGGTAGTATTCCTGGTGCAGTTGTAGGAGGCTTAGTAATTGGATTAGTGGAAGCGTTTGTACCCGCCGAATACTCTGGATATAAAGACGCAGTAGCCTTTGGAATTTTGTTTATCATGCTATTAGTTAGACCCCAAGGTTTACTAGGGCGACGGTTTATTCAGAAAGTTTAAAGAGACGTAGCGTTATGAAAACATACACCAAACAAAAGTTAACTTTTGAGCAATTTTTAGAACAATGTCCAGAGTCAGGTTTATATGAACTTGTCGATGGAGAAATTGTAGAAGTGCATGCAACTAGAAATCATGATGATGTCGCTGAGTTTCTATTATTTAGTTTTAATGATGAAATTAAACGTCTAAATCTGAATTACGTAGTAAAAAACACAGCATTACTTAAAACTATAACTGCTAATGGCATAGAACAAGGGCGCAAGCCTGATGTAAGTGTCATAGACAAAGATAAATGGCGCTCAAATCGTTCTGCTTATGCTGCACTTGAAGAACCTATCCAGTTAGCTGTAGAGGTGACATCAACTAATTGGGAAGATGACTACATTGATAAGTTAGATGAATATCAACGCTTAGGTATTACAGAATATTGGATTGTAGATTATTTAGCAATCGGGCTAAGAGAGTATTTAGGAAATCCGAAAATTCCGGCTGTATTTGTTTTTCTATTAGATGCTGATGGGAAATACCAATGCACACATTTTAGAGGTTCAGAACGGATTGTGTCACGAACTTTTCCTGAACTGGCGCTGACAGCAGAGCAAATATTAACAGCTTAAGAGTTGATAAAAGCAATAGTTTGATTAAGCCTAATCAAAATGTATTAAAATGGCCGATTTTTTCGCTACTTACGCTTCTTTAATTGTCTCTATGGTATTAGGGGCGCTATTAGGACTATCGCTTTACTTACCGCTAATGACAGGGCAATTGTCTTTAGCTAGTCCAGGATTTTATGCTTTAGGTGGGTATATTGCAGCAATTTTATCCACAAAAATTTTAACTCCTAGTAGTGGTTTATTTCCTATTCCATTGTTGTTATTGGAGATGTTAATTGCGGGTATAATTTCTGGTGTATTGGGTGTAATAGTGGGAATTCCAGCATTGAGATTGCGAGGAATTTATTTAGCGATCGCAACTATCGCTTTTGTGGAAGTTCTGCGCGTCATCTCCCTCAATCTGGATATTACAGGCGGCGCTGTCGGAATTTTTGGAATTCCTCAACCTTTCCAAACACAACTTGAGTATTTATGGATTGCTTTGCCTTTACTATTAATTAGTATGGTGCTGCTTTACCGTTTAGAACGTATCCGCGTGGGAAGGGCTTTTATCGCTATCCGCGAAGATGAATTAGCTGCGGGTGCAATGGGAATTGATCCCACTTATTACAAAGTTTTAGCATTTACACTAGGGGCTATACTTGCAGGGGTTGTAGGTGCTATTAGTGCCCACTTTCTCAATACCTGGAATGCTCGTCAAGGTACTTTTGATGCCAGTATTATATATTTAACTTTTGTTTTAATTGGTGGTTCAAGAACTTTTTTAGGGCCGGTAGTTGGTGGTATGGTATTTACAGCTTTACCAGAGATTCTGCGAAGCCTTGCTGATACTGGTGGTTTACCTAATTGGTTAGCGCAGTTTTTGCGAGATGGGAGATTAATTATTTTTGGCTTACTTATAGTAATAGGAACAATCTTTTTCCCTCAAGGGCTAATTACTCCAGATATTTTTCAAAGGAAAAAACGAACCGCAAAGGAGTAATATTTTTAGAGAGTTATTGCGTAAGTTTTATATTCATAATAGTATGCAAAAATGTCACATAGTATTCCAGGAAGTAACAGCAGTATTGTCTTAGAATCAAGAGCATTGACTCGCCGCTTTGGTGGTTTAGTGGCGGTAAATAATGTGTCTTTTAGTGTTAATAAATATGAGATTTTTGGATTAATTGGCCCTAATGGTGCTGGCAAAACAACACTGTTTAATTTGATTACTGCCTTTATTCCACCTTCTAGCGGTAAATTAATTTATCAAGGTGCAGAAGTTTCCCAACTTCGTCCCCATCAAATTGCGGCTTTAGGTATCGCCCGCACCTTCCAAAATATCCGGTTGTTTGGGGAATTATCAGCATTGGAAAATGTGATAATTGCCCGACATTTACACACTAAAAGTAATATGATTACAGGAGTTCTAGGATTACCACCAGCGCCTCGTGAAGAATTGAAGACTAAACAAAAAGCTTTAGATTTATTGAGTTTGGTGGGATTAAGCGATCGCGCTCACGAAAAAGCCAAAAACTTTGCTTACGGCGATCAGCGTCGGCTGGAAATTGCCCGCGCTTTAGCATTACAACCACAAATTTTACTTCTTGATGAACCGGCGGCGGGAATGAACCCCAACGAAAAGCAGCAATTGAGTGAATTTATCCGCAGCCTGCGCGATCGCTTCAATTTGACGATTATCCTTATAGAACACCATGTACCATTGGTTATGGGTTTGTGCGATCGCATTGCTGTATTAGATTTTGGTCAATTAATTGCTTTGGGTGAACCATCTATAGTTAGAAATGATCCGGCTGTAATTGAAGCTTATTTGGGAAATGAATGAATTTATGTAGACAAAATACTCACAAATTCTTCTAAAGAATTCACTGCGATCGCGCTATCCATTAAAGTTTCTAATTGTTCCACACTCTTGCCCTCAAGCCTTACTTCCACTTCATGAGGAATTTCGCCAAAGCGTTGTTCCAATACCCGAATTAG
The DNA here is from genome assembly GCF_013393905.1 of Nostoc sp. C052. GTDB lineage: Bacteria > Cyanobacteriota > Cyanobacteriia > Cyanobacteriales > Nostocaceae > Nostoc. The sequence goes on along the minus strand of NZ_CP040272.1, from coordinate 3,842,520 downwards.
CTGCCGTCGCGCACCTAGCTGAATACCTCTTTGCTCAATTTCCTGATACCAAGGCGATTCTCGCAATACTGCCATATCCAACCTCATGATTTGTTGCACTAAAGGCGTGTCTAACACAAAGCTAGCAAAAAATGCTAGCAATGATTCTAATTGGTTCAGCTTCCCGACTAATCCACTGAAATTCAGAACCGAGAATTTCTTTTGCCACCACTTCAGGACGCTGTGTCACCCATTGTACCCATGCATCTGGAGCTAAATTAATTAGTCGCTTGCTACCAATATCTGCTACTTTTGCCACAGGACGCTTGATATCTTTATCAGTAATTAATGGTACATCATAAAGATTGCAGTATTATGGCGTTGGTTTAAAGTTTCAGCAATGTCTACGCACTGTTTTAAGAAATGTATGATTGATGTATGTTAGGTTTTGAATCAATATTTCTGGATGTAAACTGCAAATGAAAGCCGATAGTAGACCAAATTATACAATTTTAGAAGTTCAAGAACTTGATGTAAATTATGGCGGTATCCAAGCTCTCAAAAAGATTAATTTAATTATTCAAAAAGGCGAAGTAGTTACTTTAATTGGTGCTAATGGTGCTGGTAAAACTACTACACTCCGCGCCATAAGTAAAGTAGTTAATCCTAAGAATGGTGTAATTATCTATAATGGACATAATATTACCCGCCGCCAAACTCATGAGGTTGTACAACTTGGTATTGCCCATTGTCCTGAAGGACGCAGAGTGTTAGCGCGGCAAACAGTATTTGATAATTTACTTTTGGGTGCTTATATTCGCTCTAATCAAGCAGAGATCAAAGCAGATATTCAGCGCCAATTTGAGCTATTTCCCCGCTTATCCCAAAGACGCAATCAACTAGCAGGAACCCTCAGCGGTGGTGAACAACAAATGTTAGCGATCGCACGTGCTGTCATGAGTAAACCACAACTGTTGCTTTTAGACGAGCCTAGCTTGGGTTTAGCACCTGCGATCGTCCGAGAAATCTTCTCAATTATTGAAAATCTCCGGGCTACAGGGGTGACTATTTTGTTAGTTGAACAAAACGCAAATCTGGCGCTACAAATTGCCGATCGCGGTTATGTTCTAGAGGCTGGTTCTATAACTTTAACAGGTGCAGCATCAGAATTAATTAGTGATGAGCGAGTCAAAAAAGCTTATTTAGGATAATTAATTAAATGAAAATTTGGGAGGTACAAGCACATGGTCACATCACCAACTAAACCCCTAACTTTAGAAGAGTTTTTGAAACTACCAGAAACAAAGCCTAGCTCAGAATATATCAACGGTCAAATTATTCAAAAGCCAATGCCACAAGGAAAACATAGCAAATTACAGGGTAAGTTAGTCACAGGTATAAATGAAGTAGGTGAAAGTCGAAAAATTGCCCTTGCATTTCCAGAATTGCGGTGTACTTTTGGCGGACGTTCAATAGTCCCTGATGTAGCTGTGTTTGCTTGGGAACGGATTCCTGTAGATGAACGTGGAGATATCGCTAATGTCTTCAATACATATCCAGACTGGACGATTGAGATTCTTTCGCCGGATCAAAGCCAGACTAAAGTAACCGGAAATATTCTACATTGTTTAAAACATGGTAGTCGTTTAGGTTGGTTAATTGATCCAGGCGATCGCTCTGTTTTAGTTTATCCGCCAAAGCAGCAACCAGAACTTTTACAAGAAGAACAAGAAATATTACCAGTTCCCGATTTAGTTAGCGATCTACAATTAACTGTAGGGCAACTATTTGGATGGTTAAAGTTATAAGTAATTGTATATATTCATATATGAAAAATACGAAAAACTTATTCTGAGTGGAATTAACTCTCTAGAGCTTTTAGTCGATATTGCTTTAGAAACTTGGCTAAAAAGGCTTTGAATAAAACTAAATTGACAGTACTTATAACTTTTCCTAATCATTAGTATTATTAAATATTATTACGATTTTTGTCCTATATTAATATTTGCAGGCCTCCTTGCAGATATCTATATATTTGTTTAGCGGCGAATTCTATTCACCGGAATGATTAAACTTATGAGTCAAATAGTCTGGATAGCAAGACACGCTAACCGCCTCGACTTCGTAAACCCCGATTGGTTTCTCACCGCCGAACGACGCTACGATCCACCCTTGTCTGATGATGGTATGCTTCAGGCACAGCAGTTAGCAAAGCGATTGAAAGGAGAAAAGATTGGCCATATTTTTGCCTCTCCTTTCCTGCGAACTGTACAAACAGCAAACGCAGTTGCAGAAATACTCAACTTGCCGATCAAACTCGAAACAGGTTTGAGTGAATGGCTAAATCCAGTTTGGATGACGGAAGAACCCGAAAGACTTTCAACTCCAGCACTAGCAGAGTTATTCCCCAGAATTGACACTAGCTATACCTCGCGCATCGCCGCTAAATATCCTGAAACTCACGAAAAAGTGCGAGAACGTTCTGGACAAACTGCTAGATGTTTATCTACTGAGTTCTTCCCAGAGGATATCCTGCTAGTGGCACATGGCGCATCTGTGTTGGGCGGGGCAATGGGGCTAGTGGGGGAAATTGCCAAGACAGAAGTTAAAGCTTCTTTGTGTTCGCTGGTAAAAGTGGTACGCCAAGACCCAGAATGGTTATTAGAACTAACGGGAGATACTTCCCATTTAACCCACATAGAAGAAGTTATTCGATTTGCTTAAACCTTTGATAGAGATTTGCGTTCATGGCTTCTGGTACGTTGGGTATATCCTACAAAAAAAGTAATTAATTCACGAATAAATTCTATGACTTTGTTACTAGCAGGAGACATCGGCGGTACGAAAACTATTCTGCGATTGGTTGAAACATCAGATTCACCAGCTTTACATACTATTTATCAGGAAAGTTACCACAGTGCTGATTTTCCCGATTTAGTACCCATAGTGCAGCAGTTTTTGGCCAAAGCTAATACACCAATACCAGAAAAGGCCTGTTTTGCGATCGCCGGCCCCATTGTCAAAAATACTGCAAAACTGACCAATTTAATCTGGTTCCTAGATACCGAACGTCTACAACAAGAATTGGGTATCCCGCATATTTCTTTGATTAACGACTTCGCCGCCGTTGGCTACGGCATTTTAGGTTTAGAAACACAAGACTTGCACACGTTACAAGTTGGCAAATCTCAACCCGAAGCCCCCATTGGCATTATTGGTGCTGGTACTGGTTTAGGACAAGGATTTTTAATTAAACAGGGAAACAACTATCAAGTCTTTCCCTCAGAAGGTGGACACGCTGACTTTGCCCCTCGGAACGAAATCGAGTTTCAACTGTTGAAATACCTGCTGGGTAAACATGATATCCAGCGCATTTCTGTAGAACGCGTGGTTTCTGGAATGGGAATTGTAGCAATTTACCAATTTCTGCGCGATCGCAAATTTGCTGCTGAATCACCAGAGATTGCTCAAATCGTCAGAACTTGGGAACAAGAAGCGGGACAGGAAGAGAAAAGCGTCGATCCTGGTGCTGCTATTGGTACGGCTGCATTGCAAGGTAGCGATCGCCTCTCGGAACAAACTTTGCAATTATTTATAGACGCTTATGGTGCAGAAGCGGGGAATCTTGCCTTGAAACTCCTACCTTACGGCGGTTTATACATCGCTGGCGGAATTGCGCCCAAAATCTTGCCCTTAATCCAAAACAGTGGTTTCTTATTAAATTTCACCCAAAAAGGTAGAATGCGCCGCCTCCTAGAAGAGATCCCCGTGTATGTAATCCTCAATTCGCAAGTTGGCCTAATTGGTGCTGCTTTATGTGCTGCTAGGTTATAACAGCTGGCATCATCAGTGAGATCGGCATCTCAAAAGGTAAAACTTATGACAGTTAAAAGTCTGTTGCCACTAATCGCCGCCACCATAGTCTGTGGTGGCTCTGTTCTCGTGGAAGCGCGTTCAGTCAAACCTCCGATGGCTGTTGTCAAACCAACAGTTTCTCAACCCGTGCAGCCACAATGGAAATTATACAACGCTCCCGATGGACGCTTTAGTATTTTGATGCCAGGAAACCCAAACAGAAATACCGAATACCAAAAAACTTACATGGGGGAAATTACCTTAGAAATATTTGTCGCTCAACCACCAAAACAGCAAGTAGCATACATCGTTGCTTACAATGATTTTCCTTATAGTTATGGTCAAATGGCCGATCCCCAAGTTGTACTTAATAATGCACGGGATATGGCTTTAAAGACTACGAAAAGTAATTTAATTAGCCAACGAAACATTCGTAGTTCTAATAATCATCCTGGCAAAGAAATTGAGTATATCAATGCTGGAGGAAAAATCACTAAAAGTAGAATGTATGTTGCCGAAGGCAGATTGTATCAAGTAATGGCAATAACTACAAAAAAACAGCAGAAGACATTAGCTAAAACTATTAATGGGTATTTAAATTCCTTCCATGTAGTTTTGAAAAAGTAAAATAACTCAAATATCATTAGTCTGAAATAGCTTATCTCTCTTTGCCTATTAGAGGCTCTGCCTCCAGTCAAAGATTGAGTCAGAGACTCAATGAATGCATTCCCAGTCTCCGACTGGGAACGAGGAAATAACAATGGGAAATCAAGCTTTTTCGACTGTGATTTACGCAAGTGGTCAGTTAATAATAACTGCCAGATTTCCGATGCTCTAACGCAGTGACACCATCATTTTCCAATACCTCACCGTGATTGATGACAGCATAAATTAACCATCGATCGCCACATTCAAGCTGATTTTGCACCGTACATTCTAAATAAGCTAATGCCTCATTTAGAATCAGACAACCATTAAGAGCAGTTTTTGTGGCAAGATTTGCAAAGGGATTATCTCCTAAAGTGCTATGACGAGAAAAATAGCGTCGCAAATTTTTTCCTTCTTTGAGGATATTCAGCACAAATTTATCACCAGGATGATGCATTAAATCTGCATTTTGCTTGTTAGCGATCGCAATCATAATTCCTGGTGGGTTAAAAGTTGCCTGAGATATCCAAGAAGTTAAAACCCCTTTATGAGTTTCTTCATCACGAGTTGTCACAACACATAAAGAACCAATAATTCGCCCCACAGCTTGTTCAGTGCGATCTACATGGGTTTCTGTGACAATTTGGCGGGAAGTACGCAGCTTTTTGGTTTTCTTCAAGTTTTGGGCAAAGGAAGCGCCTGCTTCTTGACACTGCTGGAGAATTTCAGGAGTAGGACTAAAACGCACCCGAATTGTTTCAAATCCTAGTTGATAATTTGCATCTTTGAGCTTGCTTTCGATTAAATCAATTGCTTCTCCACTCCAACCGTAAGAACCAAACACCCCTGCTAACTTAGTTTTAGCCGTCACCGAGAGGACTATTCCTAAAGCTGTTTGAATTTGAGTTGGTGCATGTCCGCCTAAAGTCGGTGAACCGATAATCAAACCATCGCAGGTTTCGGCAATGCGGGTAATTTCTGCCGAGTCTGCTAGTTCACAGTTGATTGATTCTACATTAATTCCATTTTGAATCAAACCTTGAGCGATCGCATTTGCTAAAATTGCTGTATTTCCATAAGCAGAAGCATAAAGCAAAGCAACACTCAATTCTTGAGATTTTTGCCCTTGACACCATTGACGGTAATCATAAGTAAAACGACTCAGGCTGTAACGAACAATTGGGCCGTGTGCAGGGGCATAACATCTAGCTCCCAAAACTGATATTTTATCTAATGCTGCTTCGACTTGTTTTGCTTGGGGCGCATGGAGACATTCAAAATAGTAACGGCGTTCTGCATCTAATCCCTTCCAATCTTCATCAAACAAGGTATCTTCGCAAATATGAGCGCCAAAAAGTTTGTCTGTGTAGAGAATTTTGGTCGCGGGATCGTAAGTACAAAGTCCATCTACCCAACGGGGAGTTGGTACGGTAATAAATGATAGATTGTGTCCTTGTCCTAAATCTAAAGTATCTTGCGATCGCATCGCTTGAATCGGTGATTCAAATTCGGGAAAGGCAGTTTTGAGAGCATTGGCGGCGGGGCGAGAACAAATTATTGTGGCTTGAGGAACCAGAGAGAGCAATACTTGCAAAGTTGCTCTGCGGTTGGGGTTGACATGACTGAGAACAATGTAATCTAGGGTAATAAAGTCTAGATGTTGTGCTAGTTGCTCAAGGTAAATTTCGGTAAAAGATTCGCCGGGAGGGTCAATTAAAGCTTTTTTATCAGCTTGAATCAGATAAGAATTCGCCGTAGTTCCTTTTTGGCGGGAATACTCAACCTCAAATTTTAGTCGTTCCCAAGTCCGCGATCGCAGAATCAGAGTATTTTTACCAATTTCAGCAACTTGTACATCTCTAGGATGGCTGGTAGTTAAAGTATTTGTAGACATAATAACCTCTGTTAATCATGGGAATTGGGAATTGGGTATGGCAGAATATCCTACTCGCTGCTGTTAATGACTATTGGTTTGCATTAATTCAGACTTGGCCAGTTTTCTATAGCGTTTAGATACTTCTTGTTCAGGATCGATACCTTCAAAGGTCGGGGGTAGCCAAACTCGGAGGAACTGTAGTACTCCCAGTACTAATAAAAAGGCACAAGTTGCTAAAACTTGACTCCAACTTGTTTCTAAAACGCCTTTCACTATGACTTCTCGCAAGGCAGAAACGATAGAAACTTCAACTGCGACCCCAATAGATACTCGATGCTCTTGTAGGTAAATAATCAGCAGTCGGAATAACTCAACTAAGATGAGTAAAAAGAGAATATCGGCAGTAACGGCATGAAAATCTAGAGGTGGAAGCAAGGAGAGAAACATATCTCTCACCTGAAGCACCATAAAGCTAAATAAACCGATACACAAACAAATCACAATCACATCTTGAATAAATTCCAAGGTTCGCACAACGCGCCCCCGATTGATTTCGTACATGTCAATTGAGTTATTTTCAGCAGATTTATACATAGTTTTTTAGGAGTGTATTGTAGAGACGCGATTCATCGCGTCTATGGATGACCAATGACAAATGATCAATTAGTAATGATTGCCAATTTTGCGGTGATGAGCGGCAGTAAGTGCATTTAACTTGGCAACTCTTCCAGTTTGAACTGTGCTATAAATTACCCAATGATCTCCACAGTCCATACGGCTAGTAATTTCACATTCCATGTAAGCTAAAGCTTCAGCTAAAACGGGTGATCCGTTATTGGCTGGATATGTTTTCACTCCAGCAAAACGATCTGCACCAGGAGCAAAACGCTTGAGAAAATGTTTCATTAATCCTTGATATTTGCCTTCTTCTAAAACATTTAAGACAAAGCGATCGCCAACGTGCATCAAAGATTCAATTGCCCGATCTTTGGATACTGCGATCGCTACTCCTAAAGGCTCAAGACTCGCTTGTGTCACCCACGAAGCCAGCATTGCACTCTGAACTTCTCCTTTTTTGGCGGTGATAATGTATAATCCTGTACTAATACGCCCTAAAGCTTTTTCTAGCTCAGTATTAATGGATTTAATCTGTTTAATGGTGCGATCGCGGTTCAACCATTGACCCATATCTGTACCCGCTTCATCACAAAGTTGTTCTGTTGCTTGGGTAGGAATTTCCTTAACTAAAATCGGTGGAAAGGCTTCAATTAATCCCAATTCTTGAAACTTATTGCGTAAGGGATAAACCGGTTCATCTTCTCCTCCTCCCGACTCTAATAAACCAATTGCCTGTTTCTTATGAACAGCAGCTAAAATGGTACTTAAAGCAGCTTGAGCCACTCCCGAAGACTGATTTGGCATTCCAATTACTAAACCAGAAGCTTGTGCAACTAATTCTCGAACTTCTTGAGGTTCAGCACTATTGAGGTCTACTAATTCTACTGCTGCACCTGCTTTTGCACATCCATGAGCTATAGTACGGATTAAATGCTCACTATACCCGTAATCTTCAACATAAAATAGAGCCACTAATGTCTCTGTTTTGGCTTGTTCTAAACTCCAGTTTTGATACCGTCCAAGCCATTCGGAAATATAGTTTTGTAATAAAGGGCCGTGTCCGGTCGCAACGGTGACTATTTCTAACTTTTCAATCCGCTTTAAAGCAGCCAAAACAGACCGGGCATTTGGGCCCATGAGACAATCATAGTAGTAGTGAAAATCTTCCTCTATTAAGCTAATATTTTCATCGTAGGTGTGGTCATCACAGTAGTGCATCCCAAACACATCACAAGTGTAAAGAGTGCCAGTTTTGTGGTCGTAAGTCAAGATTGTATCAGGCCAGTGTAAGTTAGGTGCAGAGATAAATTCTAATTCGTGTCCGTTGCCTAAATCTAATCGCTCTCCACTTTTCACCTGCATTGATTTAAAAGGCTGGTGAACCATATTTTCTAGAAATTGAATAGCTACCTTCGCACCAACAACAGTAATCCCAGGAGCTAATTGTAAAATATTTTTCACTAAGCCACTGTGGTCGGGTTCTGTATGGCTAATAATCAAGTAATCTATTTTTGCCGGATCTATTAATCCCAGCAGTATATCAAGATATTGCTGCTCAAATTTGCGGTGAGATGTATCGACTAAAGCAATCTTTTCTCCCTGGATTAAGAAAGAATTATAGGTCGTCCCATTCCGTAAACCAAACTCGATATCAAAACGTTCTCTATCCCAGTCAAGACAACGAATAGCTGTGGTTTGAGGAGCAATTTCAACAGTTTGAATCGTCAAACGTCCGGGATTGGGAATAACTTGAGTAAGCTGTGTGAGTGCAACCATAATTTTTCCCCAAAAAAATATTGTCTGGAGCGAATGTTCTGTTTCTTATATTTACCTGAAATACTCAATTAGTAAAATGCTAATTTCTAAAGCTAATCATCAGAAAGATTTATTCTTTGTTTTGATCGATCTACCATTGAATTTATCAATGTTTATCATTACTTTTATATTCAATGATGAACGTGAGAGAATGTAAAATCTAAGTTAGAATGCTGACAGATGTCGTTAATCTTTATTCCTCCTCCTCTACAACTCAACACCAGCGAAATTGCCCGTTACGCTGGTGTTGAGTTGTATGTGCTGCGGCTCGATCTGATGCACCCGTGGGTTAACGGCAATAAGTGGTTCAAGCTGAAATACAACCTTTTAGAGGCTAAAGAGAAAAATTTCACAACGCTGCTGACTTTTGGCGGCGCTTATTCTAATCACATCTATGCAACTGCGGCGGCTGGTAATCTGTTCGGATTCCGTACCATTGGCGTAATTCGTGGAGAGGAGAGGCTACCGCTGAATCCGACACTGAGTTTTGCTGTAGAGCAGGGTATGCAGCTTGTGTACCTCAATCGCGAGACGTATCGACAGCGCAATACACCAGCGCTACATGAATATCTGCAACAACGTTTCGGTGAGGTGTTTATCATTCCCGAAGGTGGTAGTAATTTAAATGGTGTGCGTGGTTGTACAGAGATTGTTAGCGAAGCAATCGCCTTTGATTATATATGCGTCGCCTGCGGTACAGCTACCACACTAGCTGGGATTGCTCTTTCCTTGCATCAAGGACAAAAAGCGATCGCTTTTCCCGTTCTGAAAAATGGGGCTTTTCTTGCACAAGAAATCGAAAGTCTGTTGACAAATTACCTCGCCTCTGATTTACCCGCACCATATAGTTCTCCAGCTTCCTGGGAATTGGTGTGTGATTACCATTTTGGCGGCTATGCAAAGGTGAACGATGAGTTGCGACTGTTCAGCCAGCAGTTTACACAGGAGCATGGCGTACCCCTTGATTATGTATATACCGCTAAAATGTTTTACGGAGTGATGGATTTACTAAAGCAGGGATTTTTTTGTAGAGGCGATCGCTTGCTGCTGGTACATACAGGAGGTTTACAGGGTAATATCGGTATGGAGGAGCGATGGAGCGATCGCAATACGATTTAATTAAGCGAAAAACCAGATATAAAGAATTTTTACCTTTTACCGATTGCAAAAGAAAGCTGCTTTAAATGAATATTGAAAGTATTCGTCTAAAAAACATCAAAGTACAACAAAATAGTATCCTACAAAGAATTTTTCATTTAGCCTCAAATTCTAATTATGATTCCTCTCAAATACAACATCTAAATCAAACTTTAATTACCACAGCAGCAACAATTGAGACAATATGTTCTAATCAACAAGCAACGCCAGCAAATCTAACTCCTGCATCTCGTAAAATCTACTCATGGATTAAATTCTTGACAGATGAGCAGTATCTACAACTTCACCTCAAAGCTACTGAATGCATTTTGTCAAGTGCTAAACAAATTCTGAGTATACGTGGTAAAAACTCACTCCAACTAATGATTGAAATAACTAATTTAGCTGGACTATATCAGGGTAAAAGGTCTGCGAGTGCAGCTAATATAATGATTAATGAGGGATTTATCAATGCGCCAAAAGCAGTTTTACAAGCGTTAGTAGAATCTGCTCTTGTTGGCAAGAGTCAAGATAATACACAACTTATCAGGTCATTTGCCAGTACAGGAGAATACACCAATATTTTGTTAGAGCTTGATTTGATTGCCGAGGTAGTGGCAGAAAACCCCCAAGGCAAATTTTATAACCTGAATGAGTTATTTGATAAAGTAAACCGTGAATATTTCGCGGCAAGTCTTGCTAAACCACGCCTAGCATGGAGTCGAATTAACACTTACCGTAAATTTGGACACTACGAATCAGCAAGAGATAGAGTAGTGATGAGTTTAACCCTTGATGATCCTAAAGTACCTGGGTTTGTAGTTGAGTTTGTGTTGTATCACGAATTGCTGCACAAGTACCACGGTATAAAGTGGATTCAGGGAAAAAGAATGGTTCACACTAAAGAGTTTCGTGTTAGTGAAAGCCAGTTCAAATCCTACAAGGAAGCATCGAGATGGTTAGAAAAATTGGTATCTTTCTATTAACTTCTAACTCCTAAATTTTGCTGTATTTTTAATTATTTAATTATTTAATTATTTTAGCTTACATCATACAATTTATACATTAGTCAACCACTTAGTCAAACACAATTTCTAACACTAGGATGTCATCTTAGAAATAATTAGCAAATTATATACAACCAAGTGAAATAAATGGCTGATATTGTTGATACTGCCGTTAACGCTGGTTCTTTTAGCACTCTAGTTGATGCAATCAAGGCTGCGAATCTAATAGATACTCTCAAAAGTGTTGACTCGTTTATCGCCTCTGCATCCACAGACCAAGCTTTTGCAAAGCTACCACCAGAGACTATAGAGAGATTGCTTAAAAATATTAATCAGATTCAGGAACTCCTGAGGTATCACGTCGTTTCTGGTAAGGTAATACCGATAAAGCCGATTGAAGGCTCAAATTTTACAATTGACCCTTTCAATAGTTTAAACACAGATTATGATCCTACGGATCATAACTCGATGCTGCTGATGATAACGGTATCTTCCACATCATTGTTGATTCCTTGGTAAATATATAGATAGAGAATAAAGTTTGTGAGATAGAAACTATTTATAGTAAGTATCTCATAACTATCTAGATATATAGATAAAATACTAGTGTTCGCATCTATTTATTACTTGTCTAAAACTCAACAAAAAATCTAGATAAATCTAGAAATAAACACTATCTTTGATCGAGTTTAATTAATTCCTGGTATCCCTCATGAATTTATTTCAATCTAATCAATCAGAGTTTGCCTGGTGGGTAGAAATTAACACCGCCGTTCCGCGCTGCACTTATTACTTTGGCCCTTTTGATAATGAAAAAGAGGCACAACTTTCTAGAAGTGGCTATGTCGAAGACTTATATCAAGAAGAAGCCAGAGACATCATTGCTGTAATCAAGCAGTGTCAGCCTCATATCCTGACAATTTCTCACGATAAAGCAAAAGTCGAAATATCTAGTTTTTGAAGCCCGTCTCGTAGATATTTTGCTAAAAGGGGTCTTTCGAGAATATAACTGGTTGCCTGATTTTTAGGTACAATTTCCAATACTTTTTTAACGAAATTGGGAAAGTCTTCTAACTGACCATGTGATATACTTCGACCAAGCCACATCAAAGCTATGACCTCTGCTTTTTCTTCCTCGGAAAATTCATTTATATATTTGTGTAATATGCTTAACGAATATCTTCCTGTAATGTTGAAATCTTGTAAATAATTAGACAATTTGTCTACAAAGGTTTCTGGTTGCTTTTTTATCTCATCTTCTATCGAGCCATAAACCAATTCAGCAATTTTAATTACGTTATATATTTTGTTGATTGATAATAAACTCATATTTTTTATTTCACTTGGAGTTAATAAACAAAAACCTAAGCATAGAGAAAACTTAGCAATTTTTGCTGCCAAAATTTTCTAGATATATATTATATGTATCAAGCAAATAATTGCTAAATAACCCTTTATTTAATACTCAAGCATTGCAGACGAGTGTTTGAATTGAAGTCTTACAAAAAGATTGAAATGTATAAGATAAGCGTATAACGTTTGATTTCGATACAAAAGGTTAAAAAATTGAGAGCATACTCTGGGTTTTTGTATAACTTTAAATGAGCAAAATGCTATTATCATAGGGAAAGCTATAAGATTGCAGATATTAATAAAAGTTTAAGTTCATGATTTGAGGAGCAAAGTTTTGTCCTATGGTCAAGCGATCGCTCCAAGCGTCACTCATCGGTATTCAAGAGGCTAAAAGAGCATTTGCTCGCAAGGGGTGGACACAAGATAATCTAGCAGCGGAAGTCAACCTCAAGACTAGGCAACCGATTTGGCGGTTTTTTAGTGGTCGTCCGGTTGAGCGTCATACCTTTATTGAGATTTGCTTGATTTTAGAACTTAATTGGCGGGAGATTGCTACTAATCCACCGGCAGAATTCTTGGAACTAGAAGAATATCCCCAGCCTGCTGTGCTGCATATCGATAAGCTAGTGGAACAAGTGCGATCGCAACGCTTTGACAAAATTCAAGACCAGTGTGGTATTTTGCAGTTATTGGATATCAGCCGTCCTGTTGCGATCGATGACATATATATAGATGTGAATATTTTGGAGTCAATTGCCAGTCAACAGTGGGTAGAAATCACTGAGCTGCAAAACCTCGATCCCAAAGATTTTGACCGTTTTGGCTTAGGTTCGGCTGACCAAAATCAGATACCTGGTACACAGGCAGTTGAAACACATGCCAAGCTCAGGGTGCTAGGCAAACCAGGAGTAGGTAAAACCACCTTTTTGCAATATCTCGCTATTCAGTGCAACCAAAGCGCATTTGCAGTAAATCAAGTGCCGATTTTCATTACACTGAGAAATTTTGTTGAAGAGTCTAAAATTAGCAACGAGTTCAGCCTATTAAAATACATCCGCCAAGAGTTTCTCACATCTGGAATTTTAGATCCCTCAGTCATCGAAACCTTGCTGAATGCAGGCAGAGTCTTACTATTGCTTGATGGCATGGATGAAATTCTTAACCAACAAAGCAATGCTGTGTTAAGCGAAATTCGCAGATTTTCAGAGAAGTATCATAAAAATCAATTGGTGGCCACTTGTCGAACAGCCTCTCAAAAACTCAGACTCCGAGGCTTTACTGATGTTGAAATTGCCCCATTTACCTTAGAACAAATTCGAGCCTTCGCTCAAAAATGGTTTGTAGTATTTACCAAAACCAATCAAAAAGATGGTCTAGCCCAGTCCGTTAAATTTATTCAGAAGTTGGAATTAGATGAAAACTGGCAATTTCGCCAACTCGTTGTTACACCCCTCTTTCTGCATCTTGCCTGCTGGGTGTTTCACGGTCAAGAAAAATTTCCGACTAAACGGACTGATTTTTATAAGCAAGGTTTAGACCTTTTATTGGGCAAATGGGATGAAGCCAAAGGCATTGAACGGGATGACATTTACCGAGGGTTTTTATTACCACAAAAGCTGAAATTACTAAGTCAAATTGCCGCAGCGACATTTGAGCAAGGTCAGTACTTTTTTGAGCAACGCGTCGTTGAGCAATATATTAGTGACTATATTCAGAATCTCAGCAGCGTGTCAATGGATGCAGAGTCACTGCAAATAGAAAGCGAAGCAGCGCTGAAGGCAATCGAGGCTCAACATGGGCTACTGGCAGAACGAGCGCGGGGAATTTTTTCTTTCTCCTATCTGGCCTTTCAAGAATACTTCACAGCGAGGAAAATCGTTGCCAGCTATAACCTACAGGCATTAGAGCAAGCACTGGGAGGTCTGGTAAGTCATATCACTGACCCCCACTGGCGCGAAATCTTTTTATTAACCGCTACCATGCTTCGGAGTGCAGACTCTTTGGTACAGTTGATGAAGCAACAGATTGATGCACTAGTTGCCCAAGACGATTATTTACAAGAGTTTTTGACCTGGGCTAGTCAAAAATCCCGCACCATTCCCACCCAAGCAAAAGATGCGACAGTTCGAGCCTTTTACCTTGCCTTGAGTCGGACTCCTCACATAGCATCGCATTTTGCCTTAGCCAGCAGCCTCGACCAAGGGATGTTTCTGGATGCAGTATTGGATGACCTGCTGGTAGAGTGTGCAATTGATGGGAACCAAGACTTTGCCCATATCCACGCCTGTGGAGATGCTCTTTCAAACATTCTGGGCATTGTTTTGGATGTTGGACTCCATAAATCGCTGCAACAACTCTCTGACCAATTTCCAAATTCTAGTCAAAGTCAAGAACGGTTTCAACTATGGTCGCAAACCAACTATTCGACTTGGGCTGAACAGGTAAAGATGACGGTGATTAATTATCGCAATATTAACCACGAGTGGCAGTTTAGCTCTGAGCAACAGCAAGTGCTGCAACGCTACTATGATGCTAATCAGTTACTACTCGATTGCCTGCATAGTAATTGTGAAGTGACGGCCGCTATCAGGCAGGAAATTGAAGCGACTTTATTATTACCTCAGAAGGAACTTGAAGATAGGGAATGGCAATAGTTTTGTTGGTTAAACTTTTATAGCTATTTTCAATTAATTGAAAAGTTTTCTTACATTTTGTGTCGTAGTTAATCAACTCATTTAAGAAATCAAACAACACTCGCTCATAGTACAAGAATAGAACCAAGTAATTTTAACCATTAAGTGGTTCTCTGCTAAGTAGCCATCATGAACTGCTTACACCAGAACAGATGAAAGAGGAACTGGGGACTAGTATTTTTTACTCAGCACTCAGCACGGGCTAAACCTTTGCTATTCGCTAATAGCACTTTCAAGTCAGGTAGGCGAGAAAATTTATAACTATGTCATTTCGTACTCCTTTCCTACGGAACGCTACGCGAACGGAGAACCCGCAGGGTACTGAGTGAAACTAAGTAAAGCAATCGCAAGGGTTTCAAGCATTTTGCATTTCGTTACATAATTGGGTTTATTTGTGCATACCTACTTTTTATTTGATCTATTCGGTTGTCTCGCCTCCTGAAAACTAGGGGTTTTTCAGATCGCTTTCCCCTTAAAGTCCTAATTGCAGGTCTTATTATGAATTTAATCAATGACTTTTGCTTGGCAGATGGGCTACTTAAAGGTGTACAAGTACTCGTTGTAGACAACGATCGCGATAGTAGAGATTTGTACGCGTTTTTACTCAAAGACTTGAGTGCCAACGTCATTACTGCTGGTTCGGTAAAAGAAGCTTTAGAAATCCTGAGTTGGTTCACACCTAACATCCTGGTTTGTGAAATTAGGTTTTTAGGTGAAAGTATTTATACATTGCTAAATACACTGCATGTTATAGAAGCTGACAATGGAAATCATATCCCAATTATTGTGACTTCAACCTCTACCACAGGTACTCACGATCAAATTCCAGATGTAGAGTTTGAAGAATATTTACTTAAACCCTTCGACCTCGATCAATTAGTTTCCCTCATTCAGAATTTAGTACAGAAAGAGGTGAAAGAAAATTTTTGTCACGATGTACTAGTTTTACAATAGTGTGGGGGAATACGCTTGGGTTAAAGGCGACTGGCAAAAATTTTGGGTTTTCGAGACGCGCTAAATCGCCGTCTCTACAAGTGTTTTGGGCTTATCTGAACTGTATTGGATTATGGGGAATGCTCAAATTCAAAACTTGTTGGGGCTGTTCAAGCTGACCCCAATGGCTGCAATAGCATAAGGACAGATAAATTTTCCCACCGACTTACTTACACCAGCAATTTTTATTAGCTCAAAATTTATTAAAGCCAGCAGAACGACGATAAAGTAACCAGATAAACAGCGGTGAACCCAGCAAGGCAGTGACGGAACCTACGGGTAGTTCTACGGCTCCTAGCCTAGAGAGTAAATCTGCAAAAGTCAGTAACCATGCACCTGCAAGGGCAGAAAGTGGTAAAACAAAGCGATGATCTGTACCAACGATGAGGCGGACACCGTGAGGGACAACAAGACCAACAAATCCAATCAAGCCACTGATGCTGACTGCACCTGCGGCTAATAGAGTGGCGACACCGCCAATTAACAAGCGCGATCGCGTTAACGAAACCCCCAAACCCACAGCCAAATCATCTCCTAAAGCCAGCACATTTACCGATCGCGCCAGTAAACATCCCCCGATCAATGCAACGATGATATAGGGGCCAGCCGTAGCAATTTCTTGCCAACCACGCCCATTGAGGCTACCAACTAGCCAACTGAGTGCAATTTGAATTTGACCATCTTCAGCTAAAAGCAACAATGTACTTTGTACAGCACCAAATAAAGAACTGATCGCCACTCCGCCTAAAATCAACCGCTCAACAGAAATACCCGACCCCGCACGACCGAGCAAAATAACGATCGCAGAAGTCAAAATTGCTCCCATCCACGCTGCTAGAGGAATTGCGATCGGGAATACATGCCACACAATCATCAGAATCACAATTAATCCTGCACCCGCTGAAATGCCCAAAATAAATGGATCGGCAAGACTATTGCGTAGCATTCCTTGTAGCAATGCTCCTGACATTCCCAAAGCTGCACCAACAATCAGAGCAGCAGTAATACGCGGGAGACGTAAATCCCAGAGAATAGTCTGTTTAACCGGATCGCCTTTGCGGAGAATGGCTTGCCAAAATTCCGACATATTTAAGGGTACTGCTCCTTGAGAAAGCGATAGCCCTAGTGTTAGCACCAGTGCTATACCAAGGAGTAAAACAGCCCAAAATACGCGGTGTTTAGTAAAAATTGTCTCAATTGGTCTAGTCAAATTTGGATATGTATTTTTTTTAATATAATTCCTTTCAGACATAGATGCCTTTGGAATGAGAGATTAGACAACGAGAGAAGGGATTTAAAATTTGAACGTTGAACCTCAGAAGGTCAAAGTCGAGCCTCAGAAGGTCAAAGTTGAACCTCAGAAGGTCAAAGTTGAGCCTCAGAGGCTCAATTTTTAAGTTTTAACTTCTTGCCCCACACCACACCCCAATACAGTTAAGCTTCTCTTCTTTCTCTTCCTTTGCGTCCTTCTCTAACGAGACGCTGCGCGTAGCTTACTTCTCTGTAGGAGTATGCAGTTCGTTAAAAAAAGTATTTTAGCCTTAACTTAACAGTATTGCCCTATGCCCAACTACTAGTTCGCCAAGTGAACTTGGCGGGGTAAAGGGTAAGGGGGAAGGTGGGGTCCCCTCTGGGGATAAGGGGCGGGGGGAAAGGGTTTAAATCTCTTACCCTTTTCCCTTTCCCCTTTCCCCAGTCCTCACAAGCGCATTTTTGGGTTGGCAGACTACTACGTCAGTTCCAGTCCACCTTGATAACCAGTGACAATGCGGCCACCATCCTTGAGGATGTGGATTTCTATCTGGTCGCTAGCCCAAGTAATTTGGTCTTGGAAAGCTGGGTTTAACACCCGAACTTTTTGATTGCTAGAAGAGACTGGAGAGTTGGGAGAATTAATTGCTAGAGATTGGACAAAAGGCCCATCAATCAGAATATCGAGTTGTTCTAATAATGCTTGTGAACCTGGTGGCGCGGATTCAGACTGTAGCTGCTTAAGAGTGAATCCAGTAAAAGACATGACATTTAAGCCAGCAGCTTTTACCTTCTGAGCTAAAGATGCCAATGCAGTAGCTTGCCAAAACGGTTCTCCACCAGAGAACGTTACACCTGTGTTGCGGGGATTGCTGAGAATATTTTCGGCAAGGGTATCAACAGCAATCAATTGGTTAGCCTCAAATGACCAGGAGTTAGTATTGAAGCAGCCAGGACACTCACGAAGACAACCTTGCACCCAGACCACTGCACGACAACCAGGGCCATTAACTTCTGACTGATCGACGTAACCCATAATGTTGAGATAGCCTGGGGGAATTTCGATGAGCGCTAACGATGGGTCAGTTGGCTTAGTTTCCATCTCTTTAACTCCTTTTAGCCGTTGCCTGTTAACCGTTAACTATAGCTAATCTCCAATGATATAACCGTGAAAATTTGACTATTCAGTTAAGTAGCACCATAGTACTTTTATCTAAATTTGCGGGGGAGTTTGGGAAGAAGCGATCGCCTTTGCAGAGATAAATTAAGCGATCGCTTCTTCAAATGAATTTTTTACCCAAATCCCTCAACATCAGCACTTTCAGACTCAGCTAAAGGTGGGAATTAGCCATGTCAGAAACATCATCTGCAAAATCTTCTATCTTGCTTATTTAGTAACGCTTCTAAATCTGCGTCTAAACCATAGCCATCAATCGTAATTAGGATACAGCAACATTTTTGAGGATGGTCATCGGCCCTTCAGCTTTGAGAATTTCCATTTCTGCGGCATTTCGCACTAGCAAAGCACCAGCGAATCCTAATGAATTTACAGAGATAGAGTGAAAATGCTCCTGCGATCGCGGTACAATCAACATCCATTCTCGTGTCGCTAGCAGGTTGTAAGCACCAAATTGCTTTGCATCTAAACCCACAGCCTGACGCAAAGTGCGATAAATTTCCAGTGTTTCTTGTGCCCCTGTAAATGGCGACTGCACCCAATTGGAATTTAGTGGTGCGAAAGCATGTACAAAAGGAAGTTTTAGTGAAGTTGCATTCGAGTTCTGAAATTGTGCAGACTTTACCAGAGGTTCAATAGGCATCTGCGACCCTTCAGGTGCAAGTGGTAGAGGAACTAATTGTAAGTGTTTGTGTCGCTGACTAGCACCTGCGGTTTTGCCACTGTTGTAAAATACTAGACCATCGAAATCAGCCAAACACGCCCACATCGCCGCAAAATCTTCCAGAGTGAGTAAGCTTTCCTGTTCCTCAAAGCTACGGGTGATGATTAGCTGGTGATAATCAACAACATTGAATTTATTTAAAATACATACATGAGTATCAGAAATATCTGCCACAAATAAATCTTCTTCGTAGGGCAAAAAAGGATTAAAATCTTGACCAGACGTAACAGATTGTTTTTTCTGTTTTTCATCGGCTGCTTTTTTACGATTCAGGTTAGACAAAATCCGCACTAAAAAGCGCACGTTATCCTGTTCGACAAATTCAAATTCCGTCGGTATTGATAGCAATGCCCCGCATTGCAAAGCATGTTCTGTCTGTTTTTTGACACTTTTCCATAAAGTACCAGGTTGAAGTAAGATTTTACCCTGTGCCATTTTATTCCTTCAGACATAGATATAACACGCGATCGGGGCGTACATCTGTTCATTGGTGTTAACTTAACGTGAAAATTAGCCTAGAACTAGCTTTTAGATTCCCTCGTTCCTAGTCTACGACTGGGAATGCTTGTCTTTGAGGCTCCGCCTCTCTTTACTGGCGGCAGAGCCACTTTTGAGTTGCATTTCCAGCCGGAGGCTGGAAACGAGGTTTTAAATGAGTTTCAGCTTAAGTTGACACCAATAACATCTGTGCGCCCCTAACAATGAATGACTAAGCTGTTGCGCTTTTAATTTGCACTAATATTTTTTCAATATGATTGTGGGGTGGGCAACATGAGCGTCCAGATAATGCAAGTTGTATACGTAACAGCTTATTAATCGTTTTTCCCCCTGCCTTTCTGTATCAGGTGAGATGCGGTAAGTAAAATACCAAACCTTTCACAATAACGCAATACCCTCGCAACAAAACTGTCATAAATAATATCTACATTAGTAATACATCTAAATATCTTTCCAGACAGCAATGCAAAACCAATCTCACGATGGAGAAAACCCATCAAATAGCATTTTATCCAACACTGCTGACACCAAATACCATAATCGAGCGCCCTGGAAAAAGGCTGCCGCCTCTCTATCGCTGGTGCTACTGGGATCAGGTATGACATTAGCAGGTGGCTATATGGCTGGACATTCTCAGCAGGTGTCTGAGACTGCATCTAATTTGGCGGTGAGTCGAGTCAGTGCTGCTCCTCCATTAGCAGCAGGTACAGATCCTAACTTTGTTACACAGGTGGTGCAAAAGGTTGGGCCAGCCGTGGTGCGAATTGACTCTTCGCGAACCGTAAAAACCCAGTTACCAGATGAATTTAACGATCCAATTTTCCAACGCTTCTTTGGCTCTCAACTACCACAACAACAAAATCGAGTAGAACGGGGTACTGGTTCAGGTTTTATTATTAGTGCTGATGGTCGTATTCTCACCAATGCCCACGTAGTCGATGGTGCTGATACGGTGACAGTTACACTCAAGGATGGGCGTAGCTTTAAAGGAAAGGTGTTAGGAAAAGACGAGTTGACTGATGTTGCTGTTGTCAAGATTCAGGCAGATAGTCTACCGTTAGTAGCTTTGGGTAACTCAGATCAGTTGCAACCCGGAGAATGGGCGATCGCGATCGGCAACCCTCTGGGACTAGATAATACAGTAACTACCGGAATTATCAGCGCTACCGGACGCAGTAGCAATCTAATTGGCGCTCCCGATAAGCGAGTCGAGTATATTCAAACCGACGCAGCGATTAATCCTGGTAACTCTGGTGGGCCCCTACTAAACGCCCGTGGTGAGGTAATTGCCATGAATACAGCGATTATTCAAGGGGCACAAGGATTAGGCTTTGCGATTCCCATCAATACAGCACAACGCATTTCTAGTCAACTAATAGCCACAGGCAAAGTAGAACATCCTTATCTGGGAATTCAGATGGTAGGGTTAACGCCTCAACTCAAACAAAATATCAACTCAGATCCCAATAGCGGTTTGAGTGTGAATGAAGATAAAGGTGTATTAGTTGTGAAAGTCGTGCCAAATTCCCCAGCTGCTAAAGCTGGCATACGTGCTGGTGATGTGATCCAAAAACTTGGCGGTCAAGCAGTTACAGATGCCAGCAGTGTCCAAAAGGCAGTAGAAAATAGCCAAGTTGGAGGCGATTTACGTCTGGAATTAAGTCGCAATGGGCAGAATCTTAACATAGCTGTAAAACCTGGCGCTTTCCCCACACAAGTACAGTAATCGCTTTGGTGAAGCGTTTCAATCGGTTTTTGAGTAGCAAATGAGTAGCATCAAAAATCTGGAGCTTCTGACTTGGTGACATCTGGGTGACAGTAGTATTGCAGCACTGTCTGAACGTTGTCCCCAAGCCAGTAAGCTACTTTCTCCGGTGATGACCCACTCGCGATCGCCCAAGTGGCGAAAGTATGACGTGTGCCGTAAACGGTCAAGTAAGGAATTTGACCTTTGTCGCTTAATTGCTTGACCACACCTGGGTAAAATTTCTGTTTTGACCAATATCCGCCCCAAGCTCTCCATAAAATTCTTAGATTTACCCTCTGACCGAGAGTGGATCGGAAAACCAAAGAATTTTCTTCAGGTGACTGTGGGCGAATTGATAAGAGTAAATTTTGGAGTTTACTACCACTACCACAGGGAAAAACGCGCTTCTTGTTATTTTTTGTGGCTCCCAGGCTTGCTACCCTTGTGGCATAAGATTTGTTGATCGTGATTTTTGTACAATCATGGCTGATATCCCCCCAGCACACCGCGAATGCTTCCCCAGGACGGCAACCAGTAAAGAATAGAAATTTTACTAGACTGGTGTAGCGCGAATAAGTGGCGTTCGTGTCAAATGCTGAGATAATTAAATCTCTTTGTTCTAGAGTGAATGCCTTAATGCTTTCATTCTGATTTTTCTGTTTTGGAAGAACAAGTGATTTAAATGGGTTGCTCAAAATTAATTTAGAATCCATCGCCCAATCACAGGCCGAGGATAGTGATGAGATCACCTGCCGTGCTACATGGTAGCTATGATTCTGTAGTAGTTCTTCTCTTAGTTGTGCTGCCAATGTTAGGGATTGGGGAAGCTTTAAAAGTATCTTGCCGAAAGTTTCGTAATTATTAGCTGTGGATGGCTTGATTAATCTGCTCTTGAATTCACAAAATTTTCCCCACAATTCACATATAGTTAATTCTGAATATTGATTTTCAGCATTTAAATTTTTACTGCCAAATTTATAACGTTCTAATGTGGAGTCAAATACACCTAAAGAAATTTCTCGCTGAATTTCTTCCCAGCGAGACTCTACAATAATTCTATTTTTGACTAAATCGTTAAGCCCGCTAGCCAAATAGAACTGCTTTTTATAGCCATTAACTCTAAAACGAATATTTAGTTTTTGCGTTTTAGGGTCTACGGTTATTGCCATAGTTATTCTTCAGCTTTATGGATGGCGATCGCACTCGAAGTAATCACAAATTAAACCAATTGGGCATTTACTCATTTTTGTTCTAAGCCCAAAAGGTGTCTAAGTTTAAATCTGCATGAACTTCAATAGAATGTTCTGCTTCATCTGCATCATAGCTATGCTCAATTTCGCGGATTTGCAAGTTCCATACGGAATCACCGTCGTGATCTTCTAATATTCCGAAGGCTTTAGGTATTCCTGTTTTCCCTGTAATATCAAATCTTTCGCCTTTTCGTGGGAGTGTCTGTAACAGAACATTTTTGATGGTGTGTGGGTATTGTTCAATCTCTTCGGGCGGGAATATTTTTAACCTGACTTTTATCATTTTTTCCTTGAAAATCCAAAAACTTAGGGGTTGAAAATTTGGTCTACAGTTGCTATAAAGCTTATTAAATAACGATTTCAGCCATCTACAGCCGATTTTTTGGGGCTGAAAAATTGTAGACGGTGTAGACGGACTATTGATTGGTTTATGGTGATGTATTGCGCGATCGCACTTCCACCCAAGTACTGGCTATTTAATCGGTAATTTACCTATAAAGCTTTGCCTACAGCCTGTAGACGGACTGTAGGCAAACTGTAGACATTACTTTGACCACCTCCAGCCGAGGCGATCGCCACTATCGACCACTTCCCCTACCGCTTTGTCAGCAAGGGATTGGAAGAGAATTCTGATGTTCTCTGGGTCATCTTTCTTAAATTGCTGGCTTACTTGCTGGAGTACTCGGGCCTTCAAAATCTCCCCTGGATGCTCTTGCCCCCAGGCAAGGATGATTTGCTCATATTCATTGAGTTCTTGGGAAGATTGCACCTCCTCTTTTCCCCCGCCGGAGGTTTCCGGCTGTACCATGCTCCCCGCTCCCCAGTTGCTCAGGTCAAGTTCACAAGGGCAGTCATCGATCATGAATCGCCTTTTACCACCAGCTTTTAACCACTGCTCTAGTTGAGGATCTTTGAGTTTAGTCCTGGCGTAATCGCGCCCAAACTGCCCCAGGCGGACGAGACAGAAGCAGCTGTAAAGGGTGTCTTTGTCTCCCTGTAGCCCAAAGTTTTCGGCGGTGTCGTTTTGGGCCAACGCACAAATAAACTGTTTATATCGTCGTCCCCGCTTGGCGTGGCGTTTTATCCAGTGGGTGGAATTATCGCACTCATCCACCAAAATCGGGAATTCCTCAGCAATTAGGAATCTCTCACGACCTGCGATCGCGTTATCTCCCCCCTCCCCGCGAAGCTCTACAAGCTCCTCTAAGGTTTTGAGGTCGTTACCCATTGCGGTGTCGATGGCTTTGAAGTTCCCTTTTCTGCCAATGACATCAGCTTGATCAATCCACGCCCAATCGTCGGGCTTGGCGTCAGAATCATAGACAACAACTCGACCACCAATTTTGGAGGATAGATACTGGGTAAACGTTGACTTCCCGTCACCAGTACCCCCAACGAGAGCAACGTGTTTTTGTTTTTTCTGGATGTACTCAACCGGATCTGCAATGAGATTATCAGGTTTCCAGTTAACATCGATGCTGCCAACGGTCAGCGCTAACTGTGCTGTCGGTTGAGTGTTAGCTTTTGCCCATGCTTGGAAATTGAGTCGTGATGCTCGGTCGATATCACCTAGCGACTCTTGGAGTAGCTTCGCTGTTTGGCGATGTCTGCGACCAACTTCCAAAGTCCCCACAGATGCCGCTAGTATCCACAGCTTAGATTCTGGCTTTTGACTCGCTCCCAAAAACAGCAAGCTACAGCTGACAACTAAACTACCCCAAAATGACCACTTGGCACAGGCGTACATCTGCAAGTGTTGATGCAACTGGGATGGGTGTAAATCACTGCTCATATTCCCAGAAGCACCCCCACAGCAACCAACCCAACCCGCAATAGCAAAACATCCTTGACCTCTGGCACCGCTTGCCGCAAGAAAAGGGCGACAATTCCAGCGATCGCTAAAATTCCCAACACCCCCAGGCGGATAAACCAAGGGATAGGTATACTTACCCAGCAGCTACTCAATAAAGCGGGAATCGCCACTGAGGAGGCAAGGGTATAGGCTAAGTCTGGCAGATTGTCTGGCAGTGCGATCGCATTTACCCACCCTTTTTTAAATTCCTCCAACTTGGATAACTGGGGACTGGGGACTGGGGAATAGCCCCGATCGCTGGGAACCTCAACGATAATTTTCTGCTCATCTGCCATACTGCACCTCGATTTTGAGGTAGAAAGGGCGGTTACTCTCTTGTTTGCAGAGTGCGACGATCGCAATGATTAGAGCGGCCGCGGTGCAAGTAAGAATCATTACTTGATTCACTATTGCCCCCCTAGCAGTCTGTTGGCAGCGTCAAGTACTGTCTGTTGCTGTTCTGCGGTAAGTTTGTCGTTGCCGTTGCAGTCGATTACCTCCATGTGCGTTCCGACACGGTAGAGACAATTATTTTTTTCGGCTTGGCTATTTGTGGCTTTCGCTCGATCAACATAGCGCTGGACGTAGGATTTGTTGATGTCTTCTGTCATAATTTTGAATGTGTGTGGTTTACTTGGTAGCCGCACGACGCGGGCGATCGCAAATCTGATGCGGAAAGCGATCGCCTTTAAAAATCGGCTTTGTTAGCAGAAGTTGAGTTGAAATTAGTTACGATCCAAACCTGTAAGGAATTACGGATTGATGGCTTAATCTCAATCGGCTGGCGGGTATCTAAGCAGATGGCGCGGCCATCGTTAAGTTTGACGTGCAAGTTCTTCCCACTCTTGGAGCGCGAGAAAAGCTGACCGGCTTCGAGTAGTGCCCAGGTGACTGGAGCTTTACCCACTACATAGTCGGCTTGATGGCTGTCATACCCTTCGGAGAGTGGGTCTATAGTTAAATCTTTCCACTCCTTCTTCTTCCCTCTACGGCTGTTAATGGGGCTTGGTCGTTGCCCGTTAAGTGGTTTGTCGGTGGTCTGTTGGTCGGTCATAGTGCGTTAATAGTCGCTCAATAATGTGGGCTGATTTTGTGGCTTAATTGCTTGTGGAGTGAGCTTTTGGGCGTTTTCTGTGCCGAGCGCTGCGGTGAAAATATCGTCCAATAAGCCGTTTATGATCGCTGTTGCTACATTCAAAAGCTCATCCTCCAGAAGTTCATCGCACCAGACGATTACCTGTTGGGGGATATCGGCAAAGCCCCATTCGTTCCAATGGTGAGCTACGTCGCTCCCTTCCCGTAAGGCAAGGAAGATTAGGCAATTTAAGCCTGTTGCCTGGGTGCGGTTAAGGTTCTGCTCAATGTGGGTGATGATTTCTGCTACATTCATTTCGTCCACTCTTTCAACGCTATTTTTTCACCGAATCGAATTTAGGATATCCAGGGCACTTGCTCTGGATTTTTGATTGCCTGAAATCGCTCAATGGATGGGCTATCGGTTTTTACATTTCGTTACTTTCAACTGCTAACCCGGCGATCGCTACGACTTACGGGTAAATGCAGTTGTACTTAATACATTCAGCATGGAGGGAAGCTACGTGTTGTCAGTTTTTGGTTGTCCTTTGTAAGTCTTGGTGTTTGTTTTCAGTTGCCATCTGTAAGTTTTCACTTCCCTAGCAGGTCTTTGGCATTCGCTCATTGCTGGCAGGCTGCTATCTCTGCCTGGTTTGGGGTGGTAACTTTTGTTTTGTCTTTGCACTATTATGAGTATAATGCAAATACATAACCTGTCAACGTTATGTATATACAGAAAAGTTTTGCAAAGATAAAATGGGGTTATCGTATAGTGAATTCAACAAATGGCACGACCCAAGACGCTCGCGGACGATGCAAGGACAGTCAATATAAGGATGAGTCAACAGGACTGGGAAAACATGGAGAGGATAGCCCAGTCTATGGGACTGAACAGGTCAGAACTGCTTCGTTTGATAGCTCAAGAAAAGATCCCACTTGGGCAGATCACGGAAAACCTGATCCTGGGAAAATTCTTAAGCGTCTCGAACTAATAGAGAAAACTTTTTTATCTTATGTTCAGGGAGACAAGTACCGTCTTGAGACGCGCTTAGAGGAAGTAAATGAGGCAGAGAATCTTTTCAAAGAAGAGGTACAAGCACTTAAGCAAGAACTTCATCATTTAGCTCCAGACACGATTAAAGAAGCTTCATGACTGCCGTCCTGCCTACAAAGGTGAGGACGGCTTTTTCATGGATATGTCGCCTACTTATCAGCAGGCGACGCATCTGTGACTATTCGGGATTGAATTGCGATAGCTCTAAAACCTCATAAATAAAAACAAAAAATACGGGTATCCTCCGATGCTTGCATCAGCGGAACCCGCAGATGGTGGAAAGAGTTGCTCTATCAACTCAATTCACTATGGAAATTTTACTCACGATTGCTTTATTTATTACATTCTTCTTGCTGCTTAGACAAGAGAAGGCTTTGGGGAAATATGCACAATCTACAACACTGTTTACACGGGCTGTAGACCAATACCAGGAAGCGGTGGAAGGATATCAGGAAGCTATAGCTGACTACCAAGAAGCCATAGAGCTTTTTAAACAAGAAATAGAGGAGTACGAATTACTACTCCAACAGCACGGAATAGATAAATCAAAATTAAAAGCTGAAGCTACCCAACAACTAACACCCCCGCCTCCACCTCAATTCAATCTACATAGACAATCACAATCAAAAACACCACAAACCCAACTTTCTCCGATTCTACCCAAAGATATGTCATTACCAGACTTGAAAACAGCCAAGAGACAGCCTAGTAAACCAAAAGCAGTATCCAAGAATGGCCCACTGTACAAAGAATTTCTTCATTTACTCAACGGTAATGAAGAAACTGCCAATCGGTTAATTACACGTCAGCAACAATTAAACCCAGACAGGTTAGATAACTGGATTTTAGAAAAAGTTATTGGTGATTTAAAACGTGATCGGCGTGCTTGATTAACCGAAGTGATCGCACTTCTTGCCTCTGGTGCGATCGCTCAACTCCCAAGTTTTCCCAATGCCCAATACCCAATGCTGAAAGCAACTTTAACCACAGAAACAGGACAAATATTAGCCAGCAAGGAAATGATTGCCGTTGTCAGATTTCCGCCTGCTGTTCTTCTCGACGGCGGACTTTACCTATTTTTGATGATGCGATCGCCGACCGAGGCATTCTACAGGCAAGCCAATTATTATCTGTTTCCTCCAACTCCAGTAGAGGAGGAAGAATTCACCGGGGAATTTCCTGGGTATCTCCCTTACTTGCCTTAAAACCAGAGGCTAACTATGAAAGTGATTCTAAAAATCAGCATCGGGACAGCCGAAACAAGGGAATTAATCGGCGTTCTTGAATTTCCTAACTTCATTGTGAGCAAAGGACATCTTTACAGCCTAGTAGAGCGAAACCTCTCGGAGGCAACTTACCAGTGGGAGGAATATTTTCTAATGCCCAATGACCAATGACCGACAGAACCGAAGGACAAAGACTCGAAGACCTCATGACCAAGATAGACGCTGAAATCCAGCGCCTGGCCTGGACAACTGAACAAGGTCGAAAGCATTTGGTGAAATATTACGGGAAGTGATCGCGCCTCCTATTGACCGAAGACGAATTGGACAACTTTCTTTTTTACCTGCAACTTTGCGATACCCCATTACCTAATAACCAATGAGTACAGAAGAACAGATAAAAGCTGCGATCGTCGTCTTTCCAGAAGCGATCGGTATGGCCTCCCCAGAATTGAACAATGCCATTGAGGTTGCTTGCGAACAGCTAAACAAATTCGTGGATTACCTTCAAACCCTAGACCCAGAGCTAGAACGTTATGAGGCGACCGTCTTAGCAGGCGCTATCTTGCAGGGATTGCCAATGCTTTTTGAAGACAACCCAGAGATTATTGCTGGCATTAAAGCTGACTGCCAAAAGATAAGAGCCAACCGCCCATGAGTGACGAAATTATCAGAGCAACCATCTACCAGCCAAAGCGAATACCTAATATTTACCGCCCCCCAATGGGCTTGCCCTTGAACTGGAAGGATGAAACATCAGGAGAATTACCCCGTGTAGTTTTCAAATTCTTTAGTTCCCAGTACCTCACCACTAACGAAATCGCTCTTTTGTCCGAATATTGCCGACATTACATCAACGCCCCTTGCTGGGATGCCACAGCAGGATTCCCCGATGAGCTAGCAGCCCTACGGCAATCGGCTAATTCAATTTCTACCGTCAGCGACATTAGCCAGTGGATTAATGCCTGCCTAGAAATTGCGATCGACCCTTTTTAACCAAAATTACTAAATCTAAATCAAAAAGGAAGCAAACATCATGACAAGTACACAACAAAAAGAGGTAGCACTAACTACCCCTTCAAATAATAATAAAAACATCAATAACACCTCTAATTATAACACGGGGATACCAGAACATATAGATAAAAAGCACTGGGATGAGTGGATGATTAGCGGTGTCAGCAAGAAAATAATAGCAAACAATGTGAGGACAATTAAAGATGCTTTAGAAGTAGATAAACTGCTGAATAGAAACAACAAATCAAGGTGGAAACATTCAAACAACCTGATACCAGCTTGGGCTGTTAGCGGTGTTGATCCACAAACAGGAGAACCAACATTATTAGGTGTTCAAGTCAAACCAGATACACCAATACTTAACAAACAAGGCAAGCTACAAAAGTATCTTTCCGCGTCAGACTATCAACTTGCCCCACTATTCCTAGACACTGGAATTGAAGGATTCTGGCAAGAAATAATCAACGACAAATCAAAACCGATCATCATAACAGAAGGTGCTAAAAAAGCCGCTGCTGGCTTGTCAATTGACTACATAACAATTTCAGTTCCCGGTGTATCTACTTGTAGAAAAGATGGTAGGCTACACGATTTACTCAAGCTATTTACAGGTTTTGGGCGAACATGTTATCTCTGCTTTGATAACGACATTGTGGTTAAAAAGCCTGTACAAAATGCCATGACTGGCTTGGCTAAGGAGTTGAGTGCTACCGGATCAAAAGTAATGATTATCAACTTACCACCCGGTGACAACAAAGGCATGGATGACTTTATCTCTCACAATGGCAAGGAAGAATTTGGAAAACTGATAGAAAATGCTCAAACCATTGAGGAATGGCGCAAAGAGTTGGATGAGCAATGGCTCAAAAACCAACTAGAGGAAGGTGAAGAAACCAAGTGCAAGCTCAAGCGCCAGTTTGAAATCATCCGCGACGGTTGGGGGGAAGGCTTACGCCTCAACCAGATGAAAAACCAAATTGAGCTAGCAGGGCAAGCGCTCGACCTAGACCAGATCCGTTTGCACATGGTTTTGGAATTCGGGGAAGCAGTACCAATTGGCGATGCTCAAGCAATAGTCCAAATGCTTGCCAGCCAAAATGCTTATCACCCGGTCGCTGACTACCTAGAAAACGTTGCCCAAGCTTACCCAGATGTTGACTTAAGCATCTTAGACAATCTTGCTACACGGTACTTTGGGTCTGAGAACGAACTACACAACATATATATGAAGAAAGTTCTTATCTCAGCCGTAGCCCGCATCAACCAACCTGGATGCCGGGTTGAGTCTGTGCCGATACTAGTCAACCCACGACAGGGCATTGGGAAAAGTACTTTTTGGCGGAACCTCTTTGGCGAGGATTGGTTCAGCGACGACATGGGAGATGCCAACGAAAAAGACGAGAGAATGAAGCTCCACAACTTTTGGTGTCTGGAGTGGTCTGAATTTGAGAACGTTTACAAGAAGAAGGATGTAAGCGCCTTGAAAAAATTCATCACCACTAAAACCGACAGCTACAGAACCCCTTATTCGCGCACTGTCAAGGAATATCCGCGCCGATCGATTTTGGTTGGTACTACCAACGAGCAAGAAATCCTTGCTGACCCTACAGGCAGCAGACGATTCTGGGTAATCCCTGTTAAAGGCATAATCCCAGTGGAGCAGCTACTAAAAGAGCGAGATTTACTTTGGGCTGCGGCTTATGCGCTCTACAAAACTGGAGAAACTTGGAAGCTGACATCCGAGCAAGAGCAACTGGGAGAGGAATTAAATAAGCAGTTCCAAGTTATTGACCCTTGGACAGAAAAAATTCAAGAATACATCCAACACCGAGATGTGATCACACTCAATGAGATTTTTCGATGCCTCGACATAGAGACAGCACGCCAAGACATCGGCACTACAAAGAGAATCAGCGCTATATTCAGTCGGCTAGGTTGGGAAACTGAACGAAAACGCGAAAATGGATCTTGGATTAGACAGTGGGTGAAAAAAACTGAAAAGTTTGGTTTTCCTTCTGGATCATCTGGATCATCTGGATCAAATTTAGGGATAAATGAGTCCGTCGCCAAAGAAAATCAACATCAGATAGATGTATCAACAGAGACAAGCGTTAAGCCAAGCTATGTAGTCGGTAAAGAACCTGAAAAAAACACACAATTCCATCTGGATCAAGTGGATCAGAGCCAGCAAGCATTTCAGCCGATTGATCCAGATGATCCAGAAGAAAAACCAAACTTTCCAGAAAATATTGTTAAACAAGAATTTTACGTAGGGCAGTTCGCTTGGGCACTCTCACTTGATAAAGAAATACGGATCACCAAAATTTACCCCTCTGCCAAAAAAGCCGACGTGATTATCGCTGGCGACCCAATCAATAAACCTCGACTACTCTATAGCGACCTGTGCCCAAGCAAGCCAAAGTTTTTGAGAGGTGATGAAGTAGAGGTGCTACACGGTCAGCACAAAGCTCAGACTTTGATGGTGGATTTTGCAGAGAAGGAGCAATACTGGCTCAGAAAATCAGCCAAAGGTTTCCAAACTCCTATTGGCCCATTCGACCCTGAGCAATTGAAGTTGGTAAAGGCTCGTTAAACATGACCAAAAACCTAACCCGCATCCAGTGCCCCCGTTGCCACGGGTGGCGCACTTATCGCAACGGCTGGAACAAGCGCAAGGACGGCATTGTTCACAGATGGTATTGCCATGATTGCGCTAGGAGCTTTCAAGAGTAAACGCGATCGCACTCGCTCACAAGGCGATCGCGGGCGCTGGATATCAGCGCTGTGAATAGGTGCATCGGTTTTAGCCTATTCTCTCAAAGGGGTTTTGTCTTCCGCTTTTTGTAAATATTTGTATAATTTATTTCTTAAATAGATTCAGTACAGATACTCACGCCAACTGAATCAGATTTTGCATAAGTTCCTCTTTTACCCAGCTATAAGGTAAAACAGGTACATTTTTGTTGTGTACATAAGTGAAGTTGCTGTAATCGTCTCTAGGTAAGGATTGTGAGATTGTGAAAAGTACCACTTCTACATAAAAGTGGAACATTTACATAAATTTAGCTAACGCATACAACGGATTTATTCACTTCATAAAATCCGTTGTATGACTCAGCCAGCAATTACTGATTTATTCGGTGCAAACTCAACATTCTCCGGCACACCAAAAGTATTAGAAATTCCTCTGACTTCCCTACCCGCTCTTACAGGGTCAAATCCAACTGCTTTGGAACTGTATGCAGCAATTGTTAGTTTTGCTCACAGTTGGATTTCTGCAAACACTGACCAATCAGTATTAGTTGATAGCACTTTAACTATTTCATCACCCGTCACAAAAAACGGCGTTCCCAGAACTCAGTTTCAATATGCTGAACGATTCTATGGCGCTTATACGGCCCCAACCTTTGACCCGAACGCTGTTTAATTCATGTCTACAGCAACAGATCCTAGAGGTTGTCCAGGTAGTTGGCAACTGTATGATAATTGGTCGGGTCATCCTTCGTTTTCTGGGTTAGATACATATTCAGGTTACGAACTTGATGATCCGACATGGACACTGGCACCAGGTTCAACAACAACTTGGCAGCTAATATGCGTTGGTACGGATGGCAGGTCACTTGCATCTGCCAGTATTAACGACCCAAGCAGTGTTTTATATTCATCATCAAAGACTTTTGTAAAAAGTGACCCCAATTGCACAACACCGTCACCCAGTACAAAGTATGACTGCATTAACGGAAACTGTGTACCTGAGACTACTTACAACACCCCAGGAATCTATCAATCTTTAGCAGATTGTCAGGTTGTTTGCGCTAACGGTGGCGCTTGTGGCGCAGGTAAGCAATGTGTTGATCCAACAACATTCTGTCCCGATGGCAAGGTCTGCATTGACCAGGGTGAATTTGCATCAATTGAAGCTCTGATTTCTAAAATTGGTAGTGAGGTTTGTTAAGTGTCTACATCGGGTCAATCCCTAATTTCCTCGCTATCAAATATTAGTAATTGCTCTGGTCATCAATGTGATTGCTGTCAGCAATTGCAAAGTCAGATTGATGAATTAAGAAATTTAATTAATAATTCCAATAACGGAAATGTTCAAGGCGAAATTGACGCACTAAAGCATCAGTTAGCTGATGTTTACCGTCAATTGGCACAAGATGAAATTCAGATTGGGAATCTAGAAAGTGAATTACATGATTTAGAAGCCAAGCTAATTGCGGTTGGGGCAGGAATTGCGGCAGTAGTAGCGGTTGTTGCAGCTCCTTTGATTGCTGCGGCTATTGAGGGAGTATTTGCAGCGATCGCAGCCGCGGCGGCTGAAGGTGCAGCAGCTCTAGCAGCTTTGGCGGGATTAGAAGCTGAAGTTGCAGGTGTTCAAGCTGAAGTTGCAGGTGTTCAAGCTGAAGTTGCAGGTGTTCAAGCTGAAGTTGCAGGTGTTCAAGCTGAAGTTGCAAGTGTTCAAGCTGAAGTTGCAAGTGTTCAAGCTGAAGTTGCAAGTGTTCAAGCTGAAGTTGTAGAAGAGCAAGCTCAAATTACTCGTTTAGATGCGGGAGTAGCATCACTTGAAACTGAAATTGGAGGTTTACAATCACAACTTGCTGGGGAGGAAGTGCAAATTGCTCAAATAGAAGGCAGTGTAGGCGCTCTTCAATCTGAAATTGCAGGTTTGCAATCTGAAGTAGGAATTCTTGAAGCTGAGTATACCGAACTGCAATCACAGGTTGCTGGGGAGGAAGTGCAAATTGCCCAGATAGAAGGCAGTGTAGGCGCTCTTCAATCTGAAATTGGAGGTTTGCAAGCTGAAGTAGCAGCCTTTGAGCCACAATTACAGGCATTGGAAGTAGAATATGCTGAACTTCAGCCACAGGTAATCGAAGCTGAAAGAGTAGCTTTTGAAGCCATTGGATTTTCACAAGAACTTCGGGGAGAACTAGCAGTAGTTGAAGCTCAACTTCCAGGTATAGAGGCAGAAGTCGCAGCAGTTCAAACCGAAATTCAAGGTTTTAATGCAGAGCTAGAAGCTCAAATTGGGGCTGTTGAAGCGCAGATTGGTGCAGTTGAGGCAACCGAAGCAGAAATCAACGCTAGACTTCTTGAACTAGAAGTAGAAGTTAATGCCAAAATAGCCGCCGAAGATGCCAAAATTGCATTAGAAGAAGCACAATTAGAAGCGCAAGTGGCAGAATTAGCGGCTTTAGCGGCTAGATTTGCTGCTTTTGCTGGTCAAATAACTGAAATTCTGGTTAAATTCCCCATAATTGCTGCTGCTGTTGCATTCCTAGAAATTCAAATTGCCGGATTGCAAGCTGAAATCGCTGCTATTGCTTTAATTTCAAGAATTCCTGGCCCACCTGGCCCACCTGGTAATAATGGCGTTGACGGTCACAACGGTATTGATGGTCAACCAGGGCTAAACGGACGCGATGGCGTTGACGGTCACAACGGTGTTGATGGTCAACCAGGGCTAAACGGACGCGATGGCGTTGACGGTCACAACGGTATTGATGGTCAACCAGGGCTAAACGGACGCGATGGCGTTGACGGTCACAACGGTGTTGATGGTCAACCAGGGCTAAACGGACGCGATGGCGTTGACGGTCACAACGGTGTTGATGGTCAACCAGGGCTAAACGGACGCGATGGCGTTGACGGTCACAACGGTATTGATGGTCAACCAGGGCTAAACGGACGCGATGGCGTTGACGGTCACAACGGTGTTGATGGTCAACCAGGGCTAAACGGTCACAACGGTGTTGATGGTCAACCAGGATTAAACGGACGTGATGGCGTTGACGGTCAACCGGGAACTAATGGCAAAGATGGGGTTGATGCAAAAGTGGAGTTTTCAACAATTAATGTTCAAGTTTTTGACAGTTGCGATACTTCTACTAAGCAGCCAAAATTCAAAACTGAAACGATTCAAGTGATTCAAGGAACTGAAGCTCAAGAATTACTTAATTTTCAAAGAACTGCTCAAATTGAAGCACAACAATGTAATCAAACTGAGTATTATTCGGCTGTCCCAGAATGGTGGCAGATTCGCATAGAGGCAGGTAGACCACAAATGATATTTATGTTTGCACAAAAAATGGAAAACGGGAATTTTGGCTCACCTAAATACCCTTTGACTATTCCTCATCCCATCGTACAACGTTACTCTACTTCACCTTTACCAGATTATAAAAAAGGACAGTATGAAGCACTCTTAACCTTAAAAGATAATTCCAAATTAATTATTAATGCTTTCTCTGTTGAAGAAGCACAAAAAATGCTTGATGCTTGTAAAGCTTTAATCCAACCAGAATATTTAGAAGGTGCAATCCAGCGCCCAATTGCTCCTCGCAAAGGGCCTGAATTATTAGAAATAGATGTTATTGCTAAACGGTCTGAATATTTTTCTACAGGCTTGAAAAATACAAAACCTGACTGGATTGATAGTTTTACGTAAAATTACTAGAGAGGTGATTGCTTTGGATAAACTTGTACGGATTTTTGGAAACTGTTATAGACCCTTATAGCGTTCAGCGAGAGTTAATATTTCGCATAGAGCCGGATAATTTTAGGTATGCTCTAAAACCTTATGTATCAATATTTTTCAGCTTTTCATGTGACAGCATGATAACAGATGTTGAATTAGAGCTAATAAAAAATATATGCCACGCAAAAAGCAGCGTTTTGGAAAACTGCATCAGACTCTTAAAGAAACTAATTATTCAGCAACAAGCGGAGCAGCTGGAGAATACCTGAACTATCTCAAGGGAACTAACAAACTTACGGTTGACCGCAAGCCGGATGCAAAATTTTTGAAAATTTTCAATGTTGGCGTCACACCTTTTGGAGAAGAACCCAATACAGGTTCAGGTGCTATTACTGCTATACAAGCCAGTATCACTGTGCAAGGGGATAATATTAAATCCCTATTTAGTGCAGCAACTGATGCTGCTTTTGGAATTGAGCGTGATTTTACTAAAATGCTCATTGATGCAAGTTTTTATGCGGCTGAATGTGTCATTACCGTTGTTCCTACGGCTAGTCTTACTCAAGCAAAAACACAAAAGCAATCAAAAATCACTAAAAGAAATTACAAATCTTACGCAGGGGTACGCTCTGGTTCTGTTCCTTACGGTCGCACTACCACTGTCCCCGATGCTCAGACTGAAGGCGGCACAGCTACAACTCCAACTCTGGCAACCGTCAGTGAAGAAGATGTTCGCAAGTCTTTAATGGACGTTCTTAAAAAAGGCACAGTTGGCGGTCAATACACTGTTCTAGGATTACATTTTATTCCTGAAGAATTTGTTGAGGTTCGTAGCTTTGATCGTGCCAAACCAACTGGTTCTAACTTGGCAACTGGTGTTCCTGCTAGCTAATCTTAAATAAATAGCCAATGAATATAGTAGCTAATCGACAAATCAGACAATGCTTCTCTGTGATTATTATTCCTCACAATCCACAGCAAGAGATGCAATCAGCCCTTCAAGCATCAATGATTGTCGATCAAGCTACTAAAGCAATGATTCGGGGGGATATTTCTCCCGATGATTTGCTAGAAATGGTTGAACCATACCTTGATGATGTCGATGAATATATTCAAGAGGTTGAAGACAATCTCAACGAAATTTGTTTAGGAGATTAATTATGTCAGAAGAAAACCAAGAGAATCAACCAACTCAAAACGTTCAAGCATCTGAACAAGTTAGTAGTGAAAGTAGTGGCGAATCTTCCTCTACTCCTACACCAACACCTCAACGTAGCAAACGGCGTCGCAAACCTGGCGGACAAAATATTAGAGAAGCTTAAATATGAATTGGGTAGAAGTCAATAACATTGTTTTGAGTAATAGTTGGCAACTTCTTACCCAATCTCTTGTTGAGGGGAACTTATTTCGGGTAAGTCAAACTTGGGATATTTATCCTCAAGGTGCTAAAGCAATAATAGCTCAATCTTTAACTAATGAGCATTTTGAATTTTACAAGGTTAAAAGTTTTTACCCTTCAGATGATGTCAAAATTTTAGATTTAACAATTCCTGCTGATTTGATATCCGCTGGATTCACTAGTAGATATTTAGTAATGAAGTTTTACAGCAGAAGACAATTTACTTTCAACTGGAATATTACTGTAGAAAAATTGATAGTTTAAATGCATCTTCATGAAAGCTATACAGGTAATAAGCTGTTATGCTGTCTATTTTACAACTTCACTTCATGAAAGTTAAAAACATATTGGCTGAAATTTTACAGTAACATTCAGTTTATCCTCAACTGCAATGTTGCTACAAAACGTCAGTTCTCAGGAGATTTTATGCGGATAAATGTTTCTACTCTTTTTCGAGTTATCACGTTGATTGCTCAAGATGTTCTGGCTTTTGAAGCTCAACAAGCTTCCGATAACAAAGTTTCGACTTTACCCTCTGAAACACCAGCAACCAATAGTCAAACTCCAGCTCAATAAATAGGAAATAGGAGCAATTGCAGAAGTAATTATAGTTTATTTCTGCAATTGAACAATCAAATGGATCTTCATAACTCAGTTACTTTTGTGGTTGGACTAATCACAATATTCTCTGCTGTTTATAAACTGGCTCAAGTCGAGTCAAGCATAAATAGTAAAATTGCTAATTTAGAATCAAGCATGAATTCTAAGATTGCAAATCTGGAAGCAGCAAACTTTATTACAGTTGATAATTTAAAAGATAAGCTGAACGATAAACTTATTAATTTAGATAGAAAAGTAGATATTCATTTACATGATTACACTAACTACAAAGATGCTCTTCTTTTGCAGCATAACAATCTTTTTGATGCCATTAAGCACAACTGGAGCAAGACTGAAAAGCTATTTAATGCCGAAAGGCAAAAACAATAATCTTTATGGCTGAAATTAGTAAACCTCTTGATCAAGAAAGATTGCTGCTGACCTTGGAACAGTTGCAGATCACGTTAGATCAGCTGCACATCAAGCTTGAGCAAATAGTACAGATTAATCTCGTTCGGTACAGTCTTTTGGAAGAACGTATAAAAAAGTTAGAGTCTTGGCAGAGCGATCGCACTTCCTAGCTCACTGGGGATTCTGGGGTTCACTCCTAAAAATTATAAATCCCCCGCAAACTCGCCTTGCAGGGGATACACTGATGTTTAGACTATTGGCAAATTTTATTAGCTAAAGCCGCACTTCCAACGACAACTACTTTTCCACACTCTGAGCCATTTTTAAAAATTTTGATTTCTACTATACCCTGATTAACTGTTGCTCCTGCCGCAGAAATCAGGGTATTTTTTTGAGCGGAAAATTTAACCTTATAAGGAAGTATTGTTGTAACCTTTTCTACTCTCGAAGGTGTGCTAGGACTTCTGGAAATAATGCCATAGCTACCAAATAACTTGCTTCCATTAGTTCCACTCCACTGAATCTCATAAGTGTCTGAACCAAAACTCAAAAGATTTGACTGCATTATAGGTCTGTATCCTACTGCTAGCAGTATGCCTGCCACTGTTAGCCTTGCTAAGTAGTTTTTCATTTTGGTGAAAATTGTAAGTGCAAGCCTAACTTACCCAGTTACCCTTTTATTCTTGCTGGGGATTCACTCTAGACAATTGGGGAATGGGGAATTGAGAATGGGGAACTCTCAAAAGTTGGGGGGATGAGTATCCCTACTCATCCCCCTCCGTTTTAAATGCTGCTTGGTTCAAATGAACCTATTTCTAATGACTATTACATAATCATCAGTCATTAGTCAAAATCTCTGTTCTGTCTGTTTCCTTGAGTAGCGCAAAGCTCATTTCCTGTCCCAGTTGAGTAAAAGCTATTGACCATGCGGCTAATTCCATCGGTGGCTTATCGCTAATTCTCCCGGTAAATTCCCTCAATGAGCGTCTAAAAGCTTCTGCCATAACTTGAATAGCATATTGTTCTTTTTCTGAGATATCCATTAATCAAAATTCCCTTTTTGTCAATTCACAAGCTCGTAATTTATTAATTTCCAGTCTGAATCTGGTGAAAAAGCTTTTTTGATATATCCTTCAATAGCTCTTGTCACTATGTAGTCATCAATTATCTGTCCGTCTTTATTTTTAAGTATTAACTTATACCTTCGTTTTTCTAGGTTCATAATTCCTATTTTGCAACTTCCCTAATTCTCTTCAAATCCGCGAAATGCTCAGTTTTACGTACACTATTGGCATACTCAACTAAGCAATAAGGTGCGTTTGCTATGGTGTGTTCAATTATTGTGCAGGGTTGACCCGTTCTTTCGTTTAAATACATAATTCCCTTTTTGTCACATTCTAAGCTTCCAGTGGACACACTAGATACTCCACTGGACAGCAGGCGTTTTTATTCAAATTAGTCAAAGCTTTAGCGGCGTTTACCCTTGATAGATACGGATTTCAGAGGTTGGAACTTGCCCAATTTAGTCAAGGATTAGTCAAGAGTAAAACCTGGGGGCTGGAAGAAGTGGGTGACGAGGGATTTGAACCCGCAACCAATAGATTAAGAGTCTACTCTTCAGAATGAGTAGCATTTGAGTAGCGCGATCGCAAGCCGCGATCGCTAAAAACCAGGGTAAAAATAGCTGTTTTGAGTAGCATTTGAGTAGAGAGTCTCAGAGCATAACTTGAAAAGCTTACAGAGCAAGGCATTTTGGCACTACCCACACAAGTACAGTAACCTGGATTTCTCACAAGTGAGAAATCCAGGAGTGTGGGGGGTGTGGGAGGATGGGGAAGAAGTCTTACCTCCCACACCCTTTGATACTCGCGGACGAGTTTTTGAACTCCATTAATGAACCTCGAAGCTTCATTCATTAACCTCGGAGCTTCGTTAATGAGTGTTTAAAGCAATTCAGGTAAGACTTGTATTATCAGGGTGGGACGAAAAGCCCACCCCACAATCATATTGAAAAAATATTAGTGCAAATTAAAGGCATAACAGCTTAGTAATTTTATTAATAAATTTTGATAGCAATTTAGAAGAGCGTGAGAGTGTGATTTAACGTGAATTTGACAAACTTCTCCCTGCTTTGCAATAGCAATACTCAAAACTATTTAAAACAGATCCAGTCGCCTTCTACTTGAGCGATCGCACTTAAAGCTTAATATTACCAATCGCGTGTGGCAGCTTCACGATTTATCGGTTTCTTTGCTGTTTCTAAATAAAAGGATATACCCCAAGTTTTCGCTAAGTTATCGACGTGTTTAGCATTAGCCTCGGAGTCAGAACGCCAGCGATAATCGCAGTGAGCAATATCTAAATACTATCCCTATTTGGATTGTAAATCGAAAAGTAATTTGATTAAACACAAAGAATCTTGTCCGCCGGAGACAGTAAACTTTTGCACTAGATGTCTAATGAGTAGCGATCGCCTTACGAACAACTCTTATTTTATTCGGCGCTGATTATAAGCTGGCTTGCGCTGTAGGCATCGCTTTTTATATTGAAACCACCGTATATTAATTACAACATGCTTTTTTGGTCAGGTTAGCCAGTAAATTAGAAGTAGGGCGTAAAAAAATAAACTCAATGAAAGCAATGTCTAACGACAGGCCGCAAGCCGTCTGCGCTACTGATTTTGCATCTATCGTCGGCGAAGAAAATGCTGTTTGCCTTTGGGAAAATATCGAACTCAGTCAGCAAAAACGTATTCAACAGGCTATAGCTTCTGAGAAATTTCCCAGTTGTATTGTCTATCCTCGCACTCAAAAACAGCTAGCCGCAGTCATTGCCAAAGCTCACACAAATAACTGGCGCGTCCTCCCCTGTGGTAGTGGTAGTAAACTCAACTGGGGTGGTTTAGCCAAAGGTATTGATGTTGTAGTCAGTACAGAACGCATCAACCAACTGATAGAACACGCTGTTGGCGATTTGACTGTCACAGTAGAAGCTGGGATGAAGTTCTCTGACTTGCAGGCACTTTTAGCAAAGTCGCGG
Source organism: Nostoc sp. C052 (assembly GCF_013393905.1). Classification (GTDB taxonomy): domain Bacteria; phylum Cyanobacteriota; class Cyanobacteriia; order Cyanobacteriales; family Nostocaceae; genus Nostoc. The sequence continues at coordinate 3,801,749 of NZ_CP040272.1, read as the reverse complement.
CAATTTCTCGCCCTTGATCCCACAGCACCAGAGTCAGCAACCATTGGCGGTATTGTTGCCACAGGTGATACAGGTTCTCTGCGGCAACGCTATGGTAGTGTGCGCGACCAGTTACTAGGTATTACCTTTGTGCGTGCTGATGGAGAAATTGCTAAAGCTGGGGGAAGAGTAGTTAAAAATGTCGCCGGCTATGACTTGATGAAGTTGCTTACGGGGTCTTACGGCACATTAGGCTTTATTAGTCAACTAACTTTTCGTCTGTACCCGCTAGCAGAAGCATCGGGGACGGTGGTACTAACTGGGAAAGCTGAAGCTATATCTCAAGCGGCTGATATCCTTCGGGGTTCGGCTTTAACGCCAGTGCAGGCTGATTTGCTATCAAATAAATTGGTATCTAGTTTAGGGTTAGGTGAAGGACTAGGATTAATTGCTCGCTTTCAAAGTATTAGTGAAAGTGTTAAAGAACAGTCAAACCGAGTTTTGGAAGTTGGGCAAAAGTTGGGTTTAGATGGAGCAATTTTTGCCGATGGTGATGAGGCTAATCTATGGCAGAGATTGCAAGAACGAATACATACTTCTGCTACAGAATCGGTAATTACCTGCAAAATAGGAGTGCTACCGACTGCTGCTGTCGAGATTTTGACTCAGGTGGAGTTGGGTTTGATTCATATTAGTAGTGGTTTAGGGTTGTTACAATTAGAGAGTAAAAATCAAGTTTTGAAAATCCGCGATGCCTGCGGCGGGCTGCGCCTACGCACTCAAGCTAATAGAGGTTTTTTAACAATTTTGTCAGCACCAATAGCGGTTAAAGAACAAATAGATGTTTGGGGTTATACGGGAAATGCTTTGCCGTTGATGCGCGGTATTAAGGAACAGTTTGATAGTAAGAATATTTTAAGTCCTGGTCGGTTTGTGGGTGGGATTTAGGTTTAAGAAAACGAACCGCCAAGGACGCAAAGGACGCAAAGGAAGAGGGGAAAGATAGAAATATGCAGGTTTCAGAAAATTCTGTTAATAATACAGCTAGTTTAAAGAATTTGAAGGGGTTTGATGAGAGTCATCCGCCTGACCCGAAGTTGATTGATAGTTGTGTACATTGTGGATTTTGTCTTTCGACTTGTCCCAGTTATCGGGTGCTTGGCAAGGAGATGGATTCTCCTAGAGGACGTATCTATTTAATGGATGCAATTAATGAGGGTGAAATTGCTCTCAATACTGCAACAGTAGAACATTTTGATTCTTGTTTAGGATGTCTTGCTTGTGTGAGTACTTGTCCTTCTGGTGTACAATACGACAAGTTAATTTCTGCAACTCGTCATCAAGTTGAACGAAATTATCCCCGCAGTTTATCAGACCAATTTTTTCGGAAATTGATCTTTTCTCTATTTCCTTATCCCAATCTTTTACGGGTTTTACTAATTCCGTTATTAGTTTATCAAAAGTTGGGGTTTGCCAAATTATTTCGGGCTACAGGTTTACTAAATAAAATCTCGCCCCGTTTGGCAGCAATGGAATCAATTCTGCCAGAAATTACTCTCAAATCTTTTGAAGATAATTTTCCTACTATCATTCCTGCTAAAAGTGAGAAGCGCTACCGCGTTGGAGTAATTTTGGGTTGCGTCCAACGACTGTTTTTCTCTTCCGTAAATGAAGCAACAGTAAGGGTTTTAACTGCTAATGGTTGTGAAGTTGTGATTCCGAAATCTCAAGGTTGTTGTGCGGCGCTTCCCGAACATCAAGGACAAACAGAACAGGCAAAAGCTTTAGCAAGACAAATGATTGATAGTTTTTCCAAGACCGATGTAGATTTTGTAATTATCAATGCTGCTGGTTGCGGTCATACTTTGAAAGAATACGGGCATATTTTAGAAGATGACCCAGAATATCGGGAAAAAGCCAAGGATTTTGCGGCTAAAGTTAAAGATGCTCAAGAATTTTTGGCAACTGTTGGCTTAACAACAAAACTATCGCCATTGACTGATAAGCCTTTAAATTTAGTTTATCAAGATGCTTGTCATTTATTGCATGGACAAAAGATTAGCGTCCAACCGCGTCAGGTATTGCGGCAAATTCCAGGGGTGAAGTTGAGAGAACCAATAGATGCAGCTTTGTGTTGTGGTAGTGCTGGGGTTTATAATATGTTGCAACCAGAAGTGTCTGAAGAATTGGGTCGGCAAAAAGTAGATAATTTGTTGAATACTGGTGCTGAGTTAATTGCTTCTGCTAATCCGGGGTGTACTTTGCAAATTACAAAGCATTTGCAGTTGCAAGGTAAGAAGATTTCAGTTATTCACCCGATGGAGTTGTTAGATTATTCGATTCGCGGTGAAAAGCTGAAATTGTAGATATTTCTTGTGGGGTGGACATCTTGTCCGCCCTTGATTGTAGTCCGGTAAACCAGCTTTTAGATATTGCCTTGTTTGTCTCGTTCTCAGTCGGAGACTGGAAACTAAATTTGACAGTCATTGCGATCGCCCGCAATAATATTGTGTAATTAATGGAGTTTATCGTTTTGCTAATTCTGGAGTCCGCCCCTTCAAGCCAATCATCAATTTCAGCATAAATACTTTTACTACAGGTACTCGCTGCAAAAACCATAAACCCAGACGACGAACCACTACTACAGGGAAGAAATTATTAGAGAACATCCGATCTAACAAGTCGGTGAAACCTAAAATTGTCAGATTTTCTAACTTTCGCCAGCGTTCATAACCTTTGAGAATCTGAATATTGCCAATATCTTTACCCGCCTTGTGCGCGGCTTGAATTACTTGCGCCAAAGCCGCTGCATCCCGAATACCCAAATTTAAACCTTGTCCGCCGACGGGATGGCAATTGTGCGCCGCATCACCAATTAACGCTAGTCGGGGGAGAACGTAGCGATCGCTTTGCATGAGTTGTACTTGAAAAACAAAGCGATCGCCTAGTAATTCCAGTTTCCCCATCTGATCGCCATAGCGGCGGCTTAGTTCTGCCAAAAATTGCTCGTCATTTAAAGCACACAAAGCTTTTGCTTCTTCATGGGGCGCTGTCCAGACAATGCGGCAACGGTTCCCTGGTAAAGGTAAAATCGCAAAGGGGCCGCTAGACCAAAATCTCTCGTAAGCGGTGTTATTGTGGGGTTTTTCTGGTTTGACAAATGCCACAATGCAAGATTGCCAATATTTCCAGCCAGAAGTTTTGATGCCAGCAGCTTGCCGAATTGGCGATCGCGATCCATCTGCTGCGACAACTAATTTGCTGCGAACTGTCCTTAGCTGATCGGCAACTTTGATCTCAATGGCGACTATATTTTGCTGATATTGCGTATTTACTACTTCTGCCGGACAGAGATAAGTCACATTTGGGCAATCTTGGACGAAATCTTGCAACGGCTGCAACAGCGCTTGGTGTTCCGCCACATAACCTAACTCTGCTGCATTTATATCATCGGTAGTAAATTCCACCACATCGGGATAATCGGCATCAGAAAGACGGACTCGGCAATACTTGGCGATTTGCGGCAACATTTTGTCCCAAACCCCAATACCTTCATAAATCAGCGACGAAAGCTTGTGAACTGCATAGGCTTGTCCCTTTGCTACTGCTGCTGATGCCACTTTCGCTTCAATTAGCAAGACACTCAAGCCAGAATCTTTTAAAGCAGAGGCTAGAGTTAACCCAATAATCCCACCGCCGACAATTACCAAATCATATTCATATCCCCGCTCATTTGGCGGTGTTGGTTGAGGGGAAAGAGTTTGCTCAAGCTGCGTTATGGTCATTGTTAAGTTAAATTACAGTGTCTTAACTCTTATTTTGACGCGATCGCGCCTTCTTGAGCAAGTTAACAATTCAAAATTTTATCCATAAGCCAGGTATAGAGCCTGTTTTACTTCTGTTAGGGCAGCGGGGCGTAGCCCATTCTGACTCCTGAATTCTGAATTATTGGCTGACTCGATAAATTGGTCTAACCTGACGATAAGTATTAAGTAAGTTCAGAAATTTATTTCCATCAAAATTTATGGGGTCAACTTTTTTACCAGAACGGTCTACTAAACGGTGGGTAGTAATGCGATGGTCTGGAACTTGACTTTGAGCAATTAACCAAGCAAGAGAATGATATTGAGCTTCTGTGTAGCCGCTATGGGTTTGTTGGCTGCTACTGTCATAACTATCTGGAGGTGTTTCTAAAGAAACGTGATAAGCAAAATTATTCACTGATGCCGGCAAATTCGGGTTAGTCTGCACAGTTTCTACTCCCTCTGGAGTCTCAAAGACAGAGTGAGCTGCACCAAAAGCCCGTTTTTCTGGTGGTACTAGATAAACCACCGTTCCATCTAACTTGACTAAAGCGTGGTAACTTGCTTGCACACTTTCATCGTTATGGGCTACTTGAAAGAAATTAATCGCACTGGAAGCAGAATAACCAGTTTCATGAAGGACGATAATTGGTTGGTTGTGGAGAGGAACGCCGTTCACATCTTTGGTGTAACGTTCTCCATAGTTACTGGGGTCAACGGAAGCAACTTGATAACTAGGTCTGTAGCGTGCAAAAGCTTGAGTGGTTACATACCTTGCTACAGGCTTGTTAATATTGACTGGGGACTTGAGAACACGTTGAGATTTCTTCTCTGGTTCTTTCGCTGATTGGAATTGCACCTGCGGATATTGACTGAAAGCCATAACCGGGGAATTGGATATATGGGATGTTGTTGAATTATTGTGTAATTTTGTCGCTCGTCCAATTATCAGCACTACAACTAAAGCCATGAACATCAGCGAGATTAGTAGCACCCTAGTCGCCCAGTCTTTAAACCTCATTTTTCTAATACCCGTAAAACGGTAGATATTAACTTATAGCTCAACTCGCGTGTCCCTTGTAGAGGCACATTTCTGTAAACCCCTACCGCTTATGGTATCCAAACAGTATCGCTATAATACCTTAATTCTAGTCAAATATACCTTTATAATTTCTGCAATGGTGCTGTTACGAACCATTTAATAAGGATGTTTTACCTACACCTCCTTCACCAAGTACTAGCAGCTTAGGAAGATATTATTGTTTACCTTCTAACCTGGCTCGGAGATAGGTCAAAATTGCCTCCGTTCCCTGCTCAACAATTTCAGGTGGCGGCGAGCTTAATTGTGGATTGTTCTTGAGGGATAGGCTTGTCAAGTTTGAGAGTTGGCTGATTTCTGGCGGCAGGCTGCTGAGTTGATTGTAAGAGAGGTCTAGCCATATTAAGTTTGAGAGTTGGCTGATTTCTGGCGGCAGGCTGCTGAGTTGATTGCCAGGGAGGTCTAGCCATTCCAAGTTTGAGAGTTGGCTGATTTCTGGCGGTAGACTGCTAAGTTGATTACAAGAGAGGTCTAGCCATTCCAAGTTTGAGAGTTGGCTGATTTCTGGCGGTAGGCTGCTGAATTGATTACCAGAGAGGAATAGCTCAGTCAAGTTGGAGAGTTGGCTGATTTCTGGCGGTAGGCTGCTGAGTTGATTTTGATTGAGGAATAGCTCAGTCAAGTTGGAAAGTTGGCTGATTTCTGGCGACAGGCTGCTGAGTTGATTTTGATTGAGGTTTAGCCATGTCAAGTTGTAGAGTTGGCTGATTTCTAACGGCAGGCTGCTGAATTGATTACCAGAGAGGGATAGCTCAGTCAAGTTGGAGAGTTGGCTGATTTCTGGCGACAGGCTGCTGAATTGATTGTTCTCAAGGGATAGCTCAGTCAAGTTGGAGAGTTGGCTGATTTCTGGCGGCAGGCTGCTGAGTTGATTTTTATCGAGGTATAGGTGAGTCAAGTTGGAGAGTTGGCTGATTTCTGGTGGCAGACTGCTGAGTTGATTGTTAAAGAGGGATAGCTCAGTCAAGTTGGAGAGTTGGCTGATTTCTGGTGGCAGACTGCTGAGTTGACTGTGATTGAGGTTTAGCACCGTTTCCTTTTCCCTGGCAGCTTTTTCTATAATTTGCAACAGTTCTTCGTTTGTCATCTGCAAACCTCACCAATTCTGTAGCGATATTTACCAGAATAGTGTATTGCAGGTTATGGGGAGTGAGGCTAGATTAATGTGTTCTATCTGCGTAGAAAGAGATGTCTATTATAAAGACGCGATAAATCGCCGTCTCTACAAAAGATTGATTATTGTAGAGACTGCGATTCATGGCATCTCTTGTCTTAACCGAATAGTATTGGATTTACACTGGAATCTCTATGACAAATTCTGTTCCTTCACCAAGCACAGAATTGCAACTCAACTGTCCATTATGGATTTCCTCGACGATTTGACGAGCGATCGCTAATCCTAATCCCGTTCCTTTGCCAACCTCTTTAGTTGTAAACAGGTGGTTAAATATCTGCGCTCTAATCTCCTCTGGCATCCCCTGACCGTTATCTCTGATGCGAATTATTACCGTGTTGTTATTGGATACTTCGGTGTGAATCAGTATTTGCTGATATTCATCTCGCACTTGGGCATAAGAATACCCAGCAATGGATGCATCTAAGGCATCAATGGCATTGGCAATGATATTCATGAATACTTGATTTAGCTGTCCTAAAAAGCACTTAACTGGTGGTAAATTACCGTATTCGGTGACGACTTCGATCGCAGGACGTTTTTCATTAGCTTTGAGGCGATACTTCAAAATTAACAGAGTACTCTCAATGCCTTCATGGAGATTACAAGCAACTTTTTCGGCTGTATCGGCTCTAGAGAAGGTACGCAGACTGGTACTAATATCTTTAATCCGTTCTGAAGCCACCTTCATTGAATTTACTAGCTTTGGTAAGTCTTCAATCAAGAATTCTAGGTCAATTTTTTCGCTATGCTCAATAACTGCGATCGCAGGAGTGGGATGATATTGTTTAAATAATTGGATATGGGTGAGTAAGTCTTGAGTATACTCTTCGGCATTATCGAGGCTACCTTCGAGAAATCCAATGGGATTATTAATTTCATGTGCTACTCCAGCAACTAAATTACCCAAGGTTGCCATTTTTTCATTTTGCACCATTTGTAATTGGGTACGCTCAAGTTCTTGTAGCGATCGCTCTAGTTGATGGGCATAATTCTGGGATTCTTGAAAAAGACGGGCATTTTCTAGAGAAATGGCGGCTTGGGTGCATAGCAGTTGGATCACTTCGGTGCGATCGCGAGTAAATACACCAATTGTTAGCGGATTTTCTAGATATAGTAGCCCAATGAGTTTACCCTGGTTTAATATCGGCGTACACAACACACTCTTAGGTTGTTTCTGCATGAAATATGGATCGGCAATAAAATTAGTTTGTGCTGTTGCATCATCCAGCACAACAGTTTTTAAGCTGTGTTTGACAAAGTTTATTAATGTAATTGGAATGTTTTCTTTGCTTGACAATGGCACAGAAAGTAGGGTAACTCCTTCATTGATATTAGCTACAGCTTCAACCACCAAGCTGTCTTGTTGGAGTACAAGCAGAATAGCTTTTTGTGCCCCAGAATTTTCCATGATCACTAGCAAAAGAGTAGTGAGTAATTGCTCTAATTTAATTTCACTGGAAAGAGCTTGTGAGGCTTTGAAGATGGTGGATAAATCGAGGGTTTCAGAAATAGTACTGCTAGAAAGATTTGTGTGAATGGTTTGATGTGTGAAAGATGATGTATCGATAGTTGAACTCAGTCGCAAGGGATTTAGTTGCCCTTGTAAAACGGGAAAAAGGAGTTGAGGATAGCGTTTTTCTAAGTCCTCAGTTTTGGCTTTAGCGCCCCAACGAGCATAGCAGTAATAAGCTTCCTGCATGTAAAATTGAGCGATTTTGTCTTTGCCCCATTCGAGGTAGAACTTGGCAGCAAGCTCATTGCTCAAAGCTTCTTCTTGGATATATTCGTTTTCTTTAGCTAGAGTTATGGCGCGATCGTACAATTCTATTGCTGCCATCTTTTCGCCCAAAACTCGATGCCGTTCTGCTTCCACCAAATCAAATTTGTGCTGGAAATTCATCGGTGCTAATTTTGCTCGTAACTGCAATTTTTCCTGGTTTTCGCTAACCTTCAAGAGTAATTGCTCCTGTTGAAACGGTTCAACCATTGGATAGACAGCAAGCCGGGACAAAGAATCGTAGTAGTAGTAGACTGGAACAGATAGCATTCCTGGGACACCGTTGAGGTATTGCTCTCCCTGATTAGCATTCTCAACCGCCGCCGGAAAATTCTCAAACAGATAACTTAGTGTTAACTTATTTAAGAAAAATATATGGGGTGTTAATTCGTCTTCTTTGATGATAGAAGATAAAAGTTGTTCTTCTTGACAATCTTCACCGATGAGGCATTCTGGATTATTACTATATTCGGTTAGATTTTTAATGCTTTGACAGAGTATACTCGACCAATTTAATAAGCGCTGATTTTTGGCAAAATTAGACTTATATGCTTTGATATCTGCTAGCAATATTTCTAGAAATTCTTTACCACTTAAATAGATATAGAATAACTTGAAAATCATGGATGTAATTACATGAAAAAAATCGCCTGTCTCTAATCCAATATTATGGGATTCTTGTAATAAACTTATTGAGTTGCAAATATGTTGTTTATTATATTGATTTAATGCAGCTACCTTAAATAGAGTCATGCTTTGAACAGATTTTGCTTGAAATCTATCTACAAGCATTAAAGCTAGCTTACCAAATTCGTAGCCTGACTCTAGTTGGTTACAAGCATTAAGTACAATTCCAAAATCTGCATATCCTGGTGCAGAAAGTGGTGCATTGCCGTATTTAAGAGATAAATTCACCTCTTCGCAGGCCAAAATTGGAAACAGATACGAGCAATTCTGGTGGATGGCAGGAGCAATGCTAGCCATAATCCGCAAAGCAACCAAAGCTTTGGTATTATCCATCAATGGTAAATCAATTAAGCCCTCAATACTTCTGCCTGCCAATGTGGAGAGCGTGTTTACTACATATTGTTGAATGTCTGGAGGTGTTACTGATTCAGGTAATGTTACCCCAAGTTGAGCCAGAAGTTCACGCCCTGTTGCGATCGCTTGCAATGATTGATCCCGCACCTGATAAGCTTGGAGTTGAACTTCATAAACTTTCACTCTATCCAGTAAGGTGGTTGTTTTTTCGATGACAACCTGGATAAGAGATTCCATCTGGTCAAATTCATGGTTGAGAAAGGCAGCTTCGGCAGCTTCTTCGTATAAATTTAAAGTCAGTTCGTAAGCAATTTCCCAACTATTAATTGTCAGCAACTGCATTCCAGAATTGAGGTAATGAATTGCTGCAACATAAGCAGTAGCTTCTTTTGCTTTCCGACCAGCATTCAGATTTAACTGAGCTAATTGTTGACGTTCAGTCAGTTGGGTAATTAGTAATATTCCTCGATTCAACTGACTGACAATCTCAAAAATCCGCTCCTCTTGCTGTGACTCAGAGGTATTTTTTAAGAGTAATTGACCAATTTTAAGATGGGTAAATTGTTTCTGCTCATCTGGAATTAGAGAGTAAGCTGCTTGTTGTACCCGATCATGTAAAAATTTATAGATAGGGATTTGGAAATTAGAATTGAAGGGGTTGGAGTCAGCATTATACTCATTATCTTGAAAAAATTTATAAACTTCAGTAGTAGGTAAAACTAACCCTTCTTGTAAAGCTTTCCATAAAGATGCTGCCGTTTCAGTTTCCGATTGTTCAGAAACAATTGCTAGGGTTCGCAAATCGAATTGGTTGCCAATGCACGCAGCTAATTTCAGCACATTTTGCGTTGCTGCTGACAATTTTTGCAACTGTAGCGCTAGGAACTCTACAACATCATCGGTAAGGGCAAGTGCTTTCACAGCAACAATATCGCATTGCCAGTACCCTTGTTCGGAATTAAAAGTAATCAGTCCATCTTCATATAATATTTTGAGAAAGTGTGTTGCGAAAAATGGATTTCCTTGAGTTTTTTGATAGACAAGTTCCGTTAAAGGTTGGGCAGTTTTATCTGAACAACTCAAGGTATCAACGACTAATTGATTTAAACTAGCTTTACTTAACGGAGCTAAAGTAATGCTGTGAATTGTGGCATTGGCTTTGCGAATCTCCGCTAAAGTCAACATTAACTGATGTGTGGTAGATACTTCGTTATCTCGATAAGCCCCAATTAAAAGTAAAGCTCCACTTCCTGACTCGCTCATCAACAACTGCATCAATTTGAGTGATGCAGAATCAGCCCATTGCAAATCATCAAGGAAAATTACTAATGGATGTTCTTTTGTGGTGAATACCTGAATAAACTTTTGAAAGAGTAAATTGAAGCGATTCTGGGCTGCACTCTGTGAAAGTTCCGTTGCCGATGGTTGTTGACCAATAATTTGTTCTAGTTCGGGAATTACCTCAAGAATGACTTGCCCCTCATCCCCCAGCACTTGTAAAATTTTATTTTTCCAAGTTGACAATTGGACATCACTTTCACTCAGTAATTGTTCCATTAAGTCTCGAAATGCCTGCACAAAAGCGGAGAAGGGAATATTCCGATTAAATTGGTCAAATTTGCCTTTAATGAAGTAGCCCCGTTGCCGGACAATAGGTTTGTGAACCTCGTTAACTAAGGCAGTTTTACCAATACCAGAAAAACCAGCCACCAGCATTAATTCTGTCTGATTGTTAGTAACGCGGTCAAAGGCTTTTAGCAGAATTTCAACTTCATGCTCACGACCATAGAGTTTTTCTGGGATAATAAAGCGATCGCACACATCCCGTTGAGCAATTGGGAAACTTACAATCTTACCCGTTTCTTTCAGTTGAACCAAACAATTTTCTAAATCATATTTCAGTCCGAATGCACTCTGATAGCGGTCTTCGGCATTTTTCGCCATCAATTTCATCACAATGTCTGACAACACTTGTGGAATCTCTTTCCTCTCCTCTAAAAGTGGCGGAAGTTTGGCAATATGACAATGTACCAATTCCATCGGGTCGTGTGATTGAAATGGTAATTGCCCTGATAATAGTTCGTAAAAAGTTACACCTAAAGAATAAAAATCAGTCCGGTAATCAATCCCCCGATTCATTCGTCCAGTTTGCTCTGGAGACAAATAGCCTAATGTTCCTTCTAACACATTAGGACTCATTAAGATTTGAGTTTCCCGTGGTAGCAGAGATGCAATACTGAAGTCAATTAACTTAACTTCTTTAGTCTCGGGATTAATTAAAATATTGGCAGGTTTAATATCTTTGTGAATGATTCGATTACGAATTAGAATATCTAAGGCATCACACAGAGCGATCGCAATTCGTAAAAACTCCATCAAAGATTCTAGACTTCCCCCCAGTCCCCACTCTCCACTCTCTACTCCCCATTCCTTCAAGGAAATTCCCCCGAAGTCTTCCATCACCAACGCATAGCCATTCTGATAGGGTTCCAGGCTGTAGGTTTGGATGATTCCAGGTAGATTCAGATTTTTGGCGATGGTGAACTGGTTGCGAAAGTGTACCAATTCGCTGAAACTGGGATAAGCAGTTTTCATCAGCTTAATCACCACAGATTTTTGGTCAGTCTCTCGATTAGCGCGATAAACTAAGGTTCGAGAACCGTTGTATAGTTCTTTGCTAACGTGATAATCGGCAATGCTGACCATAGGGCTTAATTTTTGAGACCTCAGTATTTAGAGTTCCCAAAAACATGGCAGGATTTACAGCTATAACAGCTATAGATTAGGGTATTGTACCGAATGTAAAAAATGGTTTACAAGTTAGGTATCGGACAAAAACTCGCTTCTAAGTTATTGTACTTAAGCTCTAGTATGGTTTGGCACTTTTTCGTAATTTGACCAAATGTCAAGCAAAACTAGAAAAACCTAGATTCGGTGGAATATCCTGAATCCGGCCAGGCCCGATCGCTCGTAATGCTTCTTTGAGTAAAATATCCCCAGTATACAAGGCACGTCCGACAATCACACCACTTATGCCTTGAGGTTCTAATGCCAACAAACTCAATAAATCGGTGAGAGAACTGACTCCACCAGAGGCAATTATCGGGATGGAAATTGCTGCTGCAAGTTCTCGCAAAGCTTCTAAATTGGGGCCTGTGAGTGTACCGTCTCGGTGAATATCTGTGTAAATTATGGCGGCTGCACCCAATTCTTGCATTTGTACAGCCAATTGAGTTGCTAAAACTTCTGAGGTTTCTAACCAACCACGAGTTGCTACGCGTCCGTTACGAGCATCAATACCGATAATAATCTGTTCGGGAAATTCTTGACAGAGCTCTTGCACTAGTTGGGGTTGTTCTACGGCGATAGTGCCGAGAATTGCCCACTGTATGCCTAGATTGAATACTTGTTGTACGCTGGTGCGATCGCGCAATCCTCCACCAATTTCAATCGGCACTGACACCGCATGAGCGATCACTTCAATTGCCTTCAAATTTACTACTTTACCTGCTTTGGCACCATCTAGATCAACTATATGCAGTCTGGTAGCACCTTCATCTACCCACTGTTTGGCAACATCGGCAGGATTTTCGCTAAAAACTTGTGAGCGCTCGTAGTCTCCCTGATATAGTCGTACACAGTGACCTTCTAGTAAATCAATCGCTGGAATTACGTCCATTTATCTTTTCCTTATAACTTAATGCAATCAAACTGCTAGCTATAGCTGAATTTAGGACTGACAAATAAAAAAATACTCACCTACTTCTTGTCGGGTGGGCGATACAAGCGCCCTAAGCCTTGGGCGGACAAGATGTCCACCCCACAAGATTGGATAATTTATTTGTTGGAAGTCCCTTACTATTTTTCATTATTCATTTTTAATTGCCTTACAGCTTGCCCAAAACCTAGTACCAGCAAGATATTAGAAAGTGTCAAAAATAGTTCTGCACCACCATGTAACCAATCTACATTGGCCAAAGACTCGCCATAATGCAATTGGGCATAAATTCCTGCCGGGATGGTGATAGCAACAAAGACGAGAGTGCCATAAAATCCATACAGCGCTAAACGCGGCATTTGCGGACTGCGGCTGATAAACCACAAGAAACCCAAATAGGGAAACAGTGAAAGTGCAAACAGGGTTTCTTTAGAAATCATTACTCTGATTTAATAGGGTTTGGTTCAACAGTGTCAGCAGATTTGGTAGAACGCCAAATCAAATACGCCGTTGCCCAAAGCGTAAAATTACCAACTAAAGTCATGGTAGCTTGAAGTGTTACCATCCATTCCAGAGATTCGGCGTTGTCGAAATAATGCCAGGTACAGGCACACATGGCGCTGACTAAAGCTGGTAACATGGCAAGAGATAATCCCCACCAATTGCGGTTATTAGTCAGTTCGCCGTAAGTCCAGATTAACCAAATGGCGACAATCCACTCAATAACGCTAGAAATGTGAATAATCCAGGTAGGAATTGATAGCACGTGCATAAGAAAGTTAGGTGTTGGGAGTTGTTTCTATCTTCCTCTGTTATGAACTTTGAAAATAGAGCTTGTGAATGAGTCTGCCATTTGTGTAAACGACATTCTGTATAAAAAAAGCTATTAATCTAAAATCTAAAATGGTCAAGATGCGGGTATTATTGTCTGGGTATTACGGTAAAGGTAATGGTGGTGACGAAGCTTTATTAGCAACGCTTTTGCAAATGTTACCATCTCATGTAACGCCTGTGGTGCTTTCGGGCAATCCAGAAGAAACGCGCGATCGCTACAATGTAGAAACCTACGATCGCATGGCTCCTTTACCTGTATTGCAAGCTTTACGCTCTTGTGATGCCTTGATTTGGGGCGGCGGGAGTCTCATTCAAGATGTTACTAGTACTATCAGCCCATTTTATTATGGGGGACTGATGGTATTGGCGCAAAAAATGGGTTTGAAAACTGTTGCTTGGGCACAGGGTATCGGGCCGTTAGTGCGTCCGCAAACTCGTTGGCTAGCACGACAGAACTTTAGTAATTGTACCAAAATTAGTGTCCGCGATCGCGCCAGTGCGGCTTTATTATCTGATTGGCAAATTCCCTGTATTATAGCTCCTGACCCAGTTTGGGCATTGGAATCGCAACCAGTACCAGGACTTTGGGATTTACCTGCGCCGAGAGTTGCGGTAACGTTGCGATCGCATCCCCAACTTACAGAAACACGTCTAGCAAACTTAACTCGCGCTTTGGTTGACTTTCAAAAAGCCACGCAGGCTTTTATTTTATTACTGCCATTTCAAAAAAGCGAAGATTTAAGTATTGCCGAAGCCATTCAACCACACCTTCAAGATGTCAGCCAGATTTTATGTTTAGAAGATCCGCAACTTTTGAAAGGTGTTTTTCGCGGTGTCGAGATGGCAATTGGAATGCGTCTGCACAGCTTAATTATGGCTGCTGCTGAAGGTTGCCGTTGCTTTGCTCTTAGTTATGACCCCAAGATAAATCGTCTTATGGAAGATTTGGAAATGCCTGGTTGGGATTTAGCGAGTTTACCAGATGACCCTAATTTTATTAGTCTAACTTGGATGGAGCATTATGCTAATGGCGAGCCATTATCACCAGATCAAATAAAATCTTTAGTAGATAGGGCATTAATGCACCGTGAGTTATTGAGCCAAGCTTTTCTTTGACACTCCTAAGCAGCTGTTTAAAAAGTCTAACAGGTTGTAAAAAAGCTCTCTCAGTATACTGCGATCGCAACTGTTGGGTGGGCATCTCTCAATACTGTTCGGTTAAGTCAAGAGACGCGATGAATCGCCGTCAAGACAAAGACTGATTGATTGTAGAGACGGCGATTTATCGCGTCTTTGTGATGATTTATCGAGCCAACAGATGTAATATCGCTAAGGTTGCAGCAGCCCCCAGGGTGGCTATATTGGCTGAAGTAATTACAGTAACCAAAAGAGCGATCGCTGTTGTAGAGGTCGTACCATTCAGACCACCCTTTTGCCATAAGGGGCAATCTCCGTTTGATTTAAATTATCCTCTTGCAGAGTGCGTTATTCACTCTTAATATATAAAGTACGATAACTTTATCGAGTTATTGTACTTTATATATTCCAAACCAAATACCACATAAGTCCTCCAAAGTCAAGCCTTGCATCGCTTTTAGCATAAACTCCAGTATACGAGAAATTCTTTTGTTAGGGTGTTCCACTACTTCTATGAGATTCGGCCCAAAGCTTCTAAGCTAAGGTGCGAGAATTCTTGTTGCCTAGTCTAGCTTTCGGCTTGTTTTCGGAAAGACTTAATAAAAGTTAATTCATCTTAAATGAAAAATAATCTCAATAAATCTGGTAGTATACCTTCAGCCTTATTGAGATAGATATTCATTAAGATGCTCGTGTGTTTCAGCTATTTGCAAACTTTCTGATGGAGACAACGCTATGTTCAAACACTGGAGTCGATGTTTTGGTAAACAGGGAAGGCTGGATTAAGCAACCTAAGTTGCATCAACTTATGTGAGATTTACGTACAGGACAAGTGGCTATTCTTGCATAAGTCCTTTCGCTCACACAACTATTTATTTATCAGGTGACAAACAATATGTCGAAAAAAATTGGTTTGTTTTACGGTACTCAAACTGGTAACACTGAATCTGATGCTGAAAAAATTCGGGATGAATTTGGTGATGATATTGTAACCTTACATCCCATTTACGAGGCAGATACTAGCACTTTTAATGAGTATGACTTGCTGATTATTGGCTCTCCTACTTGGGATATTGGTCAGCTTCAGAGCGATTGGGATGGCTTTTTCTCCGATCTAGATGAAATAGATTTTAGTGGAAAGCTAGTTGCCTATTTTGGTGATGGAGACCAATATGGCTATAGCGATAACTTCCAGGATGCAATAGGAATTCTAGAAGAAAAAATTTCCCAACGAGGTGGTAAAACTGTTGGTTACTGGCCAACTGAGGGATATGACTTTGAGAATTCTAGAGCCTTAAGAAATGGCAAGTTTGTCGGATTGGCACTTGATCAAGGTAGTCAATCTGATTTAACAGATGAGCGAATTAAAACTTGGGTTGCTCAGTTAAAAACAGAATTTGGTTTGTAGAGATTTGGGGCGCACAGCTAGCTGTGCGCCTTTATTGAAATTGATAATTTAGAATTTATAGGTATAATATGTCCGATCCATTTGATGTTTTATGGTTAAGTGCTAGTCCTGTTTTGCAGCGTTTTGATAAACCATTGCTTGAATATTTATCTAAGTATACAAGTGTCGCCCAGTGGGAATACCAGCAAACTAAAGATGAAGCTAGTTCCATAGATCAAGCTGTGGAGTTGCTATATGAATTTTTAAAATGGCGCGATCGCCCCGTGCATTTAGCAGGTCATGCTATGGGTGGTGCGATCGCCTTAACCTTTGCGCGACGATTTCCGCAAAAAGTGCGATCGCTAACTCTGCTGGCTGTAGCGGCTCAACCTGCAAACAATTGGCAAGCTCACTATTACTTTCAACGACAACTTTTTAACATCAGCCGTGAGTTAGTTTTGGCAAGCAGTGTCCGCAGTCTTTTTGGAAATCAACCACCTCATACTACTAAGAAGTTAGTCGCCGCCCTAGATAAAGATTTAGAACAATCTCCATCATCACACTCTTTATTTAAGTTGGTTTATTTACCCAAGGCTGGAGTTTCTATGCCAATGATGGTATGTGGTAGCAAGAGCGATCCGGTAGTCAATCCACCTGCATTACATGACTGGTCTAATTGGTTAAAACCAGAAGATAAACTGTGGGAATGCTCACAAGGATATCATTTTTTTCACTACTTTTATCCTCAACAAGTTGGCGAGCAGATTTTGAGTTTTTGGCACCATCACCATCCACATTTACTGGTAGCATCTCCACTATCTTTTAGCACTTCTACAAGTTATTCATAAAAGCAGAATAACTAACTCTTAAAAACTAATATTTGCTTGCGTTCGAGCGGTGATAGTTACTATTAACCCCAGACTGCGTAATTTAAAATTTTGTGCAGAGTCTAAGTGTTGAGGTACTTTAAACTTAGTCGCACCGCAATCAATTACACAGGTACGTAGGCGTAGCCCGCCATAGGCATCACTTTTATAAATCTCCACAAACAAAGCAATGGCTTGACTTTTAACGGATCGCTACAACATCAGGCGATCGCACTTGACAATTACGACAGGCTACGAATAAGTACTTTGCTACTTCTGAAAATATCAACTAGGCAATTGATTTCTTAAGGAAATATCGCTAACTCTGTTTCTGGGTCAAAAAAGTGAATTTTATCTGGAGTTAGAGATAACCAAAGTTGCTCACCAGGTTGTACAAATCGGTCTGGTGGGATTCGCACTTGTAGGGATTTGGCTGTAGTAGCAGGTTGAGATCCTGGTTCGGCAATCTTAACAGCGAGAAAGGAATCATTGCCGAGATTCTCTACCAAATCTACTTGCACTGGTAGATTTTTGGTGGCAGGCATACTCAAGTTAAAGTGTTCTGGGCGAATGCCTAAAATTAGAGTTTTCCCATCATATTTTTGTAAAGCTTTTCCCCAAACTTCTGGCAGGGTGAAACGCAACTGGGAATGAGTAATCAACTGCGGGGCATGAAATTCTACAGGAATAAAATTCATCGGTGGTGAACCAATGAATTCTGCTACAAAAAGATTGGCAGGGCGGTTGTAAAGTTCTAAAGGAGAAGCAACTTGTTGAATTTTACCCTCAGACATAATTGCAATGCGATCGCCCATTGTCATCGCTTCTGTTTGATCGTGGGTAACGTAAATTGTCGTTGTCCCCAATTGGCGCTGCAATTTGACAATTTGGGCGCGGGTTTCCGCCCGTAGTTTGGCATCTAAGTTAGAAAGCGGCTCATCCATTAAGAATACTTGGGGGTCACGGGCGATCGCTCTTCCCAATGCAACCCGTTGTCTTTGTCCCCCAGATAGCTGTTTGGGTAAGCGTTTCAGCAATGTTTCGATTTGCAGGAGTTGAGCAACACTACGCACCTGCTCATCAACCGCCCGTTCTTTGTCAGAAATGTAGCGCAATCCTTTAGGTAACTTTTTGGTCGCCCCCACAAAAAGATTTTCCGCCCACGCCTGAAGATAGGGAGTATTTTCTCCTCCGCTCCCCTGCTCCTCTGCTCCCCTGCTTCCCCTACGGCGTAACCCAAAGGCGATGTTATCATACACCGTCATGTGCGGATAGAGGGCGTAATTTTGAAATACCATTGCGATGTCGCGTTCCTTTGGTGGTAGGTCATTGATCAAGCGATCGCCTACCCAGATATTACCGCCAGTCATCACTTCTAACCCAGCAATTAATCGCAGCAGGGTGCTTTTACCACAACCAGAAGGGCCCACCAACACCATAAACTCGCCATCTGCGATCGTTAGGTTAATCCGTCGCAAGACGTTGACACTTCCCAACTGCTCTTGCGCTGCATCAGTTGTGAGAGGAGATTGGGTTTGTGAATTAACACTTTCCCCTTTACGCGAGGAAAAACTTTTATAAACGTTTTCTAAAATGACTTGGGACACAACTAATTTGGGGATTGGGCATGGGGCATTGGACAAATGACCAATGACAGTTTAGCGCCAATCATAATACACGTTTAGAGTAAATACGAAAAGTTAAAAAAACATCTTGCACCATCAAAAGCAAACTACCCTAAATTTTAGGGCTGTCAGGAGGTGTTGTTATGACTACCGATGTACCTAAAAATCTTTTCCAAGATCCAAGCGTTAACCCTATCCATGACATTGTAGACGTACAAACCACAGATTGTTGCATTGTGGGTGGGGGTCCAGCAGGAGCAGTATTAGCACTGTTGTTAGCGCGTCAAGGCATTTCTGTGATGTTGCTGGAAGCACACAAAGACTTCGATCGCGACTTTCGCGGCGATACGATTCATCCATCGGTGATGGAAATTATGGAGGAATTGGGACTTAGCGATCGCTTGTTACAACTTCCCCATACCAAAATGCGCCAAATTAGTATTCAAACTGCTCAAGATACTGTCACATTCGCAGATTTTAGTCATTTAAAAACCCACTACCCATACATTACAATGCTTCCCCAGGTAAAATTCCTGGAGTTTATCACCCAAGAAGCACAAAAATATCCTAGTTTCCATCTGGTAATGGGTGCGAATGTACAGGAATTAATTGCCGAAAATGGTGTGATTCAAGGTGTCCGCTATCGGGGTGGTGGTGGTTGGCATGAAATTCGGGCAATACTGACAGTGGGTGCAGATGGTCGCCACTCACGTTTACGCCACCTGGGTGAGTTTGAGTCCATTGAAACCTCGCCGCCAATGGATATCCTCTGGTTTCGCCTACCGCGTCAGCCAGAAGACCCAGAGGGGGGAATGGGGCGCTTTGGTCAAGGTAATATCATCGCTATGCTTGACCGTGGTGATGAATGGCAAGTTGCCTATGTCATTCCTAAGGGAGGCTATCAACAACTACGCGCTGCGGGTTTAGAGGAATTAAAAAAATCTGTTGTCGAAGTAGTGCCAGAATTTCAGCAACGCATTCAAAATTTACATGATTGGTCACAAATAGCTTTTCTCTCAGTGGAGTCCAGCCGCGTCAAACGCTGGTATCGTCCAGGGTTGCTACTCATCGGTGATGCCGCTCATATAATGTCCCCCGTTGGTGGAGTTGGGATTAACTACGCCATTCAAGATGCTGTCGTTGCAGCGAATGCACTCAGCAAACCGCTCAAGAACCAACAAGTACAACTTAGCGACTTAGCAAAAGTACAGCGTCAACGCGAGTTACCTACACGCATCATTCAGGCGTTTAAAACTTTTATCCAAAAGCGGGTATTTGCCCCAGTTCTCAACTCCAATCGTACCTTTGTACCACCTGCGTTTTTGCGCTTACCCATCTTGCGCGACCTTCCCGCCAGGTTGATCGCCTTGGGTGTTTTTCCGGTTCATGTCAAGACTTAATTTTTGCCAATAATTTTTTCCATTTCCTAAATGGATGGTACAATTATACTACTCATGCAGAATTGAATGCTCAATTTAGTCAAGCGAGGGTGGCGAACAGTATACTCAATGCTGTTCAAAGCGATCGCTTGGCTTTTATGCTAGAAATGACTAAAAAGAATTCAGCACCCAGGAGTCAGAAGTCAGAATTGATAAAGAGTTTAGTTATGATTGGTATATTCATTCATCAAGTGTTCTCCTGAATACTGAATTCTGAGTCCTGAATTCTGTTATAAAATTTGTTCAAATATTATTAAAGAATGCAAACAATTAAACATATTTAGATATTAGTTGGCACTACATAGAAAAACCCCCACTTTTTGAATCAGCACTTTTTGCAGTTAGGAGTAATTTTAATGAACAGTTGCGTTTTAATGGCGGAAATTATTAACGAGCCGCAACTCCGCTATACAGCGGATAATCTGGGAGTCACGGAAATGCTGGTGCAGTTTCCCAATTCCCAGAAACCAGAAGATCCGCCAGCCACTCTAAAAGTTGTCGGCTGGGGGAATTTAGCGACAGAAATTCAGCAAAACTACCACCAAGGCGATCGCGTCATCTTGGTAGGACGTTTAACTATGAATACTGTTGAGCGTCAAGAAGGTTTTAAAGAAAAACGCGCTGAATTGACGGTGCAGCAAATTCAATCTGTTGGAGGTAGTTTTGATACCGATCCATTACCCTCAGCAACCGTAACTCCATCATTCACTGAAACTGCTCCACGACAAACACCTTCAGCATCTCGTCCTCCACAGAAAGAGGTTCCCACTTACGAGTCAGCAGCACGTCCAGCACCTACCCCAGCGCCAAGTTACGAACCCGTACCCCAACCCACAAATTATGAGCGAACTACTTATCCAGCAGTGAAAGAGCAAGAACCAGATCCAGATGATATTCCGTTCTAAAGTTGGTAGCTGAGTGTTTATTCAATTTGCTAATTAACATTACATTAGACAATTTCTACAAATAGCCATCCTTGAGGATGTGCTATTTTTTATTTGCGTTGATGCTTTACATCTTGTGGTGAGACATCGCTGTTCTTAATAGCTCGGTCTAAGAGGGTGTTTGAAAAGTTTTGAGGGGTCAAATTTTATGCTAATCGCCTGACTATGATCCGGATCATGGCAAGGTAAATAAACGTCTCCAAGGTTTCAGGCAATAATTCATAGTCTTTGACCAATCGCCGAAACCCCATGAGTATCAAATTTAGATGCGCGTTAGCTTATCTATTCACAGCTTATAATGAGAGAGTTTTTTTACCATCTCTTCGACTTTTCAAACAACCTCTAAGATATTAGTAGTAGCCTATACAATAATTGAAGGAGTGTAACTCGCACCCCCGAAGGAGAATAGATTCCTTTTGAAGAAATGGGCGCTAAACATCTTTCAGAAAAGCTTAGACAAAATTACCTTAAAATCCTTTAATCTTAAAGATATTATGAAAAATGAAAATTACACAAAAATAAGTACGCACGAGATTGATGGTTATACCTTTGATAACTGGCACGAAATTCTGATAAATGCTAGCAAAATAATTATTTTGGAAGTTCCATGTTCATCATGGGGGAATTGTAATTCCCATTTAGATATAGCTGATAACTACTATGTAGGATTAATTTTAGGAGAAAGCATAGCAGAATACTGTGAAGAAATATCCTCAGATATAGGCAATAGTTCAATTCAGTTTTTATTACAAGCTAGAGATGTTACAGGATTAGCGGAAAAACTGGCTTGGTACTCTCAATTAACCGAAGATGAATATACTGATTTTTATTCTGATTTTAATCTAGAAGAAAGAACTAAAGGCATTGCTGAATGAAGGGATGAATTAATTTATGTTGGTACAATTTTATACTTCAAATAATGAAGTAATAATTTAATCGAGTATCTCAGCATTTGTTCTGATTTGGAATAGCATAAAGTTTTGCGGTGAAGGCGTGCAAGATAATGACGTAACCGAGTATTTTCATTTTCCACCCGTGTCATATATGTTTTACTCACAATTTGGTCTCCATCGGGGATAAAACTTGGGTAAACCTTCCAGCCATCGGTCACATAAAAATAGCTTTTCCACTGTTCAACAATTTCCCAAAGTGGCTTAAAAGTTTCAGAACTATGGTCTCCTAAAACCCAAGCTAAAATACCTTGAGTAAAGTGATTTACTGCTGTCCACAACCAAATTTTGTTTTTTTTGAGCCGATGAATGTCTCTAATTCATCCAGTTCTGCAACTTCTGGAATCATATCTTCTTTTGGTACATCTGGCAGCTTCTCTCCTAGTTGTTTGACCCAATAGATGATCGTAGTATGGTGTACGCCTTTAACTCGTTCAATACCACGAAAACCCATACCGTTAAGGTACATTTTTAAGCATTCTTGTTTTAGTTCTTCTGAATATCCTTTTGGCTGATCGTATACATCAATAAATTGGCGATTGCAATGAGTACAAATGTGATTTTGTTTACCTTTACGTTTCCCATTCTTTCTGATTTCTGTAGAGCCGCAGTATGGACATTGCACAGTAGATGACCTCAATTCATCTCTCTATTATGCAACGCCGAACTAAAATTTACTTTCCGGAGCTAGCTGATTCTTTTCTAGCAAATTACGTGGCTGGAGAGTATGATTTAGACGACGAACAGGTTGAAGAATTACATAGAAAATATCCAGAACGCCGTCATCAGTTTTGGAAATCATTTGCAAGCCTTGAGATTGGCTATGAATTCTATGTGTCTCAATACTCTTGGATAGTTCCGCTAGAGAGTGATATTACAGAATTGCTACAGAAATACGGTGGCTTTGAGGATGAATTACCTCCATTTGAAGAAGCCAACTATTTATCAATACTAAATTACAAGCCCCTTGTTTTTAATAAGACTAGTGTTGTATTTTTTCCTCAAGAAAAACTATTTCAAACACAAACTTGTGCTAGAGATATTTTGCTTCAGAAGCGTAAAGATAAATATTATGATATTCAAGATTTTAATCAAGAGATAAAAGAAATATCTTTAGCTAAAGAAGGAAACATCTTGATAGTATCAGATAAATCATATCAATATCTTTTTTTTAGAGATTCTTTAGAAAAAGTTAAGTATGAGAATGTAGAAAAATATTTAAATATATTTAAAGGCTTAGTTGGAAAACCAACTGAAATATCCTGTCCTTGGCACAAGCTTAATGATGAGCAGTTTGAAGAACTTTGTTACCATATAATTTGTAAGCATTATAAGCCTGGTAAAGAAATCAGAAAAATGGGCAAATCCCGCTCGCGTGATGGCGGTAGAGATATAGAATTTCACACGCCAGAGCGTCTTGGAACTGATTCAAGAAAATGGATTGTACAATGTAAGTTGATTAGAGATGGTAGTTCACTTACTGGGAGCAAAATTAATAATATTATGGATACTATAGCTCAATATGGAGCACGCGGATTTTGTGTAATGACTAGTGGCGTAATTGATAGTGGTCTTTATGATAAATTGGATAACATTAAACGTAACTATGGTATTGAGATAGATGAATGGTCTAAATTAGAGATAGAAAATTTTTTAGACAAACATCACGAACTTAGAGACAAATATTTTTTTGATTAAAAGTCTACTAAAACCAAATTTTTAAGCTGACCTGATTTGATACACAAATGGTATATATCCTAATGACGAGTTAATTAAATCAAAGGCTTCAGTGGCAATCAAGTATCAATATTCGTCCAGATGATAAAGAAATTGGTCGCCATCCACCAATGTACGACCCGATTCAAAGAAAAATTGATACAAACGAGGAGGGCATAGTATCGTTGCAACATTTTTGCTACGATACCATGAGCCGAGCGCAATTTGCAGAGATCGCAAGCAGTTCTACATCGCAAATGCGTGTATATTGTGGAAGTATGTGAAAAACTGCCAAAAAAACCAAATTTACCGACATATAGATCAAAACTATTGTTAAAATCCAAATAATTTTAAGTTAATATTTCTACCCAACTCCTATGAGAGAAACTGTCCTAGAGGTTCGCAATTTACAAGTTGAATTTCCCGGTGATGGCAACATTAACAGAGCTTTGGATGGTATTTCCTTTAGCCTACATCGAGGTGAAACTCTAGGAATAGTAGGAGAATCGGGTAGTGGTAAATCGGTGACAGCCCTAGCTGTGATGGGCTTGCTGCAAACTCCCGGTATAGTTACTGGCGGTGAAATCTGGTTTCGTCCGCAGGAAAATGGCAAAGCAATCGATTTGGTAAAATTGCCTCCTGAACAAATGCAGTTACACCGAGGTGGCGACATCGCCATGATTTTTCAAGAACCGATGAGTTCGCTTAATCCGGTTTATAACATTGGGTTTCAGCTAACAGAAGCGATTGTGCGACATCAAAATGTGTCAGCAGCCCAAGCAAGACAAATTGCGATCGCAGGTCTACAAGAGGTAAAACTTTTACCTAGCGATGAGGAGATCCAACAGCAGTATACCGAAACTTCATCGAAACTAGAACCATCAAAGTTGTCACAGTTGGTTAAAGAACACAAAGAAGCCATGCTAGAACGCTACCCCCATGAACTTTCTGGGGGTCAGTTGCAACGGGTGATGATTGCAATGGCAATTTCTTGTAACCCATTAATCTTAATTGCTGATGAACCAACCACAGCCTTGGATGTGACGGTGCAAGCCACAATTTTGGACTTGTTGCGAGAATTACAGCAAAGCCGTGACATGGCAATGATTTTCATCACCCACGACTTGGGACTAATTTCAGAAATTGCTGACGAAGTAGCGGTGATGTATAAAGGCAA
Source organism: Nostoc sp. C052 (assembly GCF_013393905.1). Classification (GTDB taxonomy): domain Bacteria; phylum Cyanobacteriota; class Cyanobacteriia; order Cyanobacteriales; family Nostocaceae; genus Nostoc. Next base: position 3,777,080 of record NZ_CP040272.1, on the reverse strand, counting down.
AGTTGTCGAATCTGGTACTTCTCGGCAAATTTTCAGCAGTCCCCAGCATCCATATACTAAAGGTTTGATCGCTTGTCGCCCCACACTAAACCGTCGTCCACAAAAATTACTCACTGTTTCTGATTATATGAGTGCAGAAGAGACACCAACGGGACAAGTAGTAATTCAGGCGAAAGAACCCGTACAACCCATAGAAGTTACCACCGAAGAGATTTCTGCAAGATTAGCAAACTTTAATCAGAAGGAACCCCTTCTGCAAATCCGCAACCTAAAAGTTGGTTTTCCAGTGCGCGGGGTGTTTGGTGGAACAAAACGCTACAATATGGCAGTTAATGGCGTTTCCTTTGATGTCAAACCAGGGGAAACACTAGGTTTGGTGGGAGAATCTGGTTGTGGTAAAACCACCCTTGGTAGAACCTTGCTGCGATTAATTGAGCCGATGAGTGGGCAGATTATCTTTGAAAAACAAGATATTACCAGCCTCAAAGGAGAACCGTTGCAAAAACTGCGGCGGGAAATGCAAATAGTCTTCCAAAATCCTTTTAGTTCACTCGATCCCCGGATGAGGGTTGGGGACGCGGTGATGGAACCATTATTAATTCACGCCGTTGGGAAGACAAAGCAACAACGACGCCAGCGAGTAGTTGAACTTTTAGAACGGGTGGGGTTGAGTGCAGATGCGATTAACCGCTATCCGCATCAGTTTTCTGGCGGTCAACGCCAACGGATTTGCATAGCCCGTTCTTTGGCATTGAATCCTAAGTTTATCATCTGCGATGAATCAGTTTCAGCGCTGGATGTTTCAGTACAAGCGCAGGTATTAAATCTTCTTAAAGAATTACAGTCAGACTTTCAGCTTACTTATATTTTTATTTCTCACGATTTAAGTGTAGTGAAATTTATGAGCGATCGCATTTTAGTGATGAATCGCGGTCAAATTGTTGAAGAAGGCACAGCCGAAAGCATTTACCAAGAACCCAAAGAAGAATACACGCAAAAACTAATTGCTGCAATTCCTACTGGTAGTGATGAACGCGTGCGAAGTCGTCATCTGAGGGCTTTATAGAAAAGGCGGTTAGAAACCGCGTCTACACAGACAAAACCCACCTCCGTGGGTTAAAGAGGCTGCGCCAATGCTTAGAGCGAGTCCGCGATAGCAAGTATTCGCAATACTGCGTAGGTTTTGCATTTTTAACTCGGAATTGGGTTTTGGTTAAAAGTTAAAGGGTAAAGGTTAAAGGTTAAAGGTTTTTTCTTTCCCCTTTCCCCCGCCCCTTATCCCCAAAGGGGGCCCCACCTTCCCCTTTTTCCCAAAACCCGACAAGTATTGCAAGTATTCGTACCCTTATAGGGAAGCAAGCTACGCTTTTAAGTAAGCGTACAGAATTAATTAGAGTCATTGCGATCAAAGCGAACGTGAGTGCGTCTCGTAAAGCCTACGGCATAGCTTCGCTTAGGGCGCAGTCTATCGTAGAGAAGAGAAGCAATCCCAGCCGAATTGCACTAAGAAAAGCTCAAAAGCTTGTGTAGCCGTCGTTCCCACCCTCCAGGCTGGGAACCATTCAGGGTAAGGGCTGTATCTTAACTTAGTAACACTAAGAATCATGAATAGCTAACGGCAACAACAAGCGACTGACTACCCGATTATCTGGTAATTGATAGAAATTTAACTCTCCTCCCAACTCTTGTATGAGGTTTTGGCAGATTAGTAGATGCAAAGCTGGTGGTTGATCGAGGTTGGAGGGAGCAAGTATATCTTTTGGTGTATTGTCATGTAGTTCTGTGAGTAGCTGTGCTTCGATCGCACCGTTATATGTGATCGACAGTTCTAGGGATGTCTGACGATCAGCCCCTCCAGTTGTAGAAGAATGCTTTGTATCAGAAGGTTTTGACGCATCTAAACGGCGACACCAAATATCAATTCTGCCGCCGATTTGAGAACGGTTACAGGCAGTAACCAATAATTCATGGATAACTAATTCAATTTTGACAATATCACCAGCGATCGCCATTGCAGATTGAGCGCTGGAGGTAGGAACTCCCCTGACTGATGAAGAATTTTTGGATGATTCTTGCTCGTCAATCGATTGTCCCAAGCCATGTACGCCAATCCATAGCTTTTGTTGTTTAAGTAAATTGTCGATGCGTTCGAGCGATCGCTTTAGTAAACTGGCTATGGACATAGTTTCCCAACTTATATGTAGCTGCCAGTTCTCAAGTTTTAGCATTCCACTCATGGAGGTGGCTGTATGGTCTAACTGCCGCAGCAATAGCTGGTAGCGCATCTGACTTAGTTCATTAGCAGGAATGCCCAAATCATGTATTTGTTTCAGGGAATGGGCCGTTATTCTTTGAATTTCTTCTAGGCGACGATGTTTGTACCAATTAAGTTGTCGTAATTCTTCTGTTGTAGATTCTAAAAGTCGGGTAATTTGCTTTTCACGTCGCCACCAAGCTAATTGAGAAATCAGAGTTGCTGTTGCACTCAGATTTTGTTCTGACCAGCGGCGCTCTTGATAGTCTACTAACAAGACTACACCGGTGATTTCATAATGAGCAGTTGTACGTAATGCCATTACCAAAATTTGACTTTTGTCTGGAATATTCAACCATTTCCGGGTTTCCGGGGGTAAATTATCCGCCTTCAAAGTCAGGTAATTCTCTGTAGCAAGTGCCCACTGAATTAAGGCTTCTGCCTGGATAAGAATAGATGCCTCAGAAAAAATCCCAAATTGGCTATTGTCAACCACTCCGGGGATAATTTCTGCCCAACTTTGACCAGGTGCCCAAGACAGCATTATCGCTAGGGGACAACCCAAAATTGATGCTATTTGTTCGAGTGCTGTACGTTCTAAATGTTTTTTTTCGACCTCAATGCTGTTCTGAGATTGTGTCAGGATGCGTAAGCATTGCTCAAATGCCTGGGAAGTTTTTTGCTGTTGGGTGGTGCGGTTATGTAATTGCCACTGACGAACAATTACCCCTATCTGTTGACTGACGGCCCACAGCAATTCCTTTTCCAGAGTTGTCCAAGAACGATGGGTTTCGTGAGTAATGACCAAAAGTGGTGCTGGTATCTGACCGTGAGTGCATTTACAAATAAGTAGCGATCGCACACCATTCTCTAACAACGAGGGTCGCCAGTTAAAAAAGCGTAAATCTTCATCTAAGTTTTCAATTTCTACCGCTTGAGTTGAACGTTGCAAAAGTTGCCCATCTAATTCTTTGAGGGTATTGAGGGTAAATGTCAACGGTCGGCGATTATGGGGCTGGCTTTGATAAATAAATTGATAATTATTTTGCTCAGAGTCATACTGCAACAGCAAAAAGCGGGTGGCAGCTAGTCGAGCTAAAACTCTTTTAGCACAACTTTGTAAAGTTTCCTGGAGGTCATTGTCGCTATAAATACCTTGGGCAACTTGGCTAGTCAGTTGGGCATCTTCTTGAATCTGTTTGATCGTGCCTTCCATGTTTTCGGTAGGTGCAACAAGGGAAATTAAACCAGCAACACCCTGGACAAAATTTCTGTCTGTGTCCGTCCAGATGCGAGGTTCATTGCTTTCCACCGCTAGAAAACCGACTAAATTCTTTTGCCAAATAATTGGAGCTGCCAAAAGCGATCGCACCTTCAATCGTTGCAGCAATTTTGCCGTAAAATGGCTCTTTAAAGAACTACGGGCATCACCAATAGAGACAATTTGGTTCACCGCCAAAGCATAATAAAAGTCGCTCAACTCCTGTACAGTCATTCCTGCTGATTGCTGAGTGCTAGAATTGCGATCGATTTTGACCAGCTGATTACTCATCCGACACCAAAAGTAGCGCCCTTCCCGCTCAAACCAATAAACATTTGTCCGGCTGGGGGAGACAAATTTATGAGTTGCTTGTACTGCTGCTTCAAGTCTTTGATTGAGATTACTGAGGTTGCGTAAATTGTCTAGCAGTTCTAATAATGGCTCGTCGCTTCGCCTGGTTTGCTTTTGCTGCTTATGCATCTCATGTTGATAAAGCACTGCCCCCAGTTCACCTAAAACCATCATCAAACGTGCTTTTGTTTCTCCTGTGAGTAGGTAGCCCCAACGTTCTGAACCCAATAACACCAAGCCTAAGCAACGGTCTTTATAGCGAATTGGTAAAATGACCGTTCCCTGGATGTGGAATTTTTCGGCAACTTTATGCCATTCGGTGGCGCGGATTTCTGTTTGTAAATCAGCTACGCCCAAAGGATGCTGTTCAATTACTACTTGCTCTAATAAATCCCCAGGACTGAGAACAACCCTTTGCCGTAAAAAGCTCTGGTCGCGATCGGGTGTGATGCCCCCTTGGCCAAATAATATGTGATTCAGGCGATCGTAAAGAGCAATCCAAATCAGTCTGTAGTCAAACTGTTCTTTGAGATAAGAAATAGTAGTTTCAATCAGAACGTCAACATCATCTTCTTCTCTGAGGCTCTGGAGGACGCGCCCCAAAGAGAGGATTTGCTGTTCGGCGGCTATAGGTTTTTGTGGCTGCCCCATCTGATTTATTGGTTAACATAACTTGTAATATATAAGATGCCCAAAAAAGCACCCTGAGTAATATTGCCACAAGTGTTTAATATTGAACCTAGACAGGTTAATAGGACATTAAGCTAATCGTCATTCAAATTGCATTCCGCATCTTTGCGTCTTTCTAGCGATTTGAACTATACAACTTAAAATCGTTACCTCCTGAATGTTTAATTCAGATTAAACAACTTTTGCATGAAGTATCTTTTATGACCCAGTGGGTAATTTTCTTGAAAAGCAAATACAGTGTAGCCTTGAGATTCATAAAATTCCTTAGCTTGAAAGTCTAATGTCTCAAGATGAACCCCTACACAGTTTTGCTTTTGACCTTCTTTTTCAGCAATTTTCAGGATGTTGCTTCCAATTCCTTTGCCACGTAAGTCTTCTTGAACAACTAAAACTCTGATATAAAGCCAATCACAACCTATTTCACCCAGAATTCCACCAACAATTAAGCCTGATTCATCTCGTGCAAAAACTGCTATAGGTTGCCACTCTGACAAAGAAAAAAAATTTTGATTGAACTGGCGAATCATTTGGATGACAGTCATCCGATCCTGCTGAGTTACTTCCTGTTCTACTTGAATTGTAATCATCCTGATTTTGCTTCTGGGTAAGGTTTTGAGCCTACTCGTACATAATTTCAGAGTGAATTCTGACTTCTGATTTTTGAGTTATTCTTTATAAAAGCTAATGGATATTTATAAATTTGCAATTAGTCCGCTTTTGTTCAATGTGGTAAAAACAGACCCGGAGTGGTTACATCAGCAGACGATTCGCAGTTTTTATTGGCTATCGCAAACGCCTTCTAGTTGGGTAAACCAACGCTTAAAGAAGTCTTTATGCCTGTACGATTCGCGCCTAGAACAAAATTTGTTTGGGCTAAACTTCCCAAATCCCGTAGGGTTAGCAGCTGGCTTTGACAAGGATGGAGTTGCTGCTGGCATTTGGCCTAACCTGGGTTTTGGCTTTGCAGAATTAGGAACTGTAACTTTTCACGCACAGCCAGGAAATCCGCGTCCCCGTTTGTTTCGCTTGCCGTTGGATAAAGCTGCTCTCAATCGGATGGGCTTTAATAACAATGGTGCAGCAGTTATGGCATCACGATTAGCACAGGAAAAACAGGAGTCAAAGCACTTAATACCCATAGGGATAAATTTGGGTAAATCGAAGGTAACTCCCTTAGAAGCAGCCGCACAGGATTATCTCGACAGTTTTCGTTTACTCAAGGATTTGGGAGACTATTTTGTTGTTAATGTTTCTTCCCCCAATACACCGGGGTTACGATCGCTCCAAGATGCTTCTATGCTCAGTGCCATCTTGAATTTATTACAACAAGAGAATAATACACAAAAACCAATTTTTGTCAAGATAGCACCAGATTTATCATGGGAAGCGATCGCTGACATTATAATTCTTGCTGAAACCTACCAACTGGCGGGAATTATCGCCACCAATACCACCATCAGCCGTGATGGACTGAAAACTCAGGTGATTGACCAAACTGGCAAATCACCCCAGGATGAAGCAGGCGGAATTAGTGGTGAACCATTGCGCGATCGCTCCACTGAGGTAATTCGTTTTATTTGGCAGCAAACTCAAGGCCAAATCCCAATAATTGGGGTTGGTGGTATTTTTTCCTCAGAGGATGCTTGGGAAAAAATTACTGCTGGTGCTAGCTTGATCCAGGTTTATACAGGCTGGATTTACGAAGGCCCACTGATGGTACGCCGTATTTTAGCTGGTTTACTTTCCAAACTAGAACAAAGCGGATTAAATTCCATCAACGAAGCTGTGGGTTTACAAGTAAAAAGTAAAAAGTAAAGCTTTAAAGTTCTTTCTTTTTCCTTTTACCTTTTAACTTTTGCCTTGTTCTTCTTCCAGTGGGAAAAATTCTTTAGTTTTTTCCGAGTATGACCAGGCAATGCCATCAGGGTCTTTACTACGACTCCACTCAGGAAATTCTGGATCGTTTCGCCGTTTATAAACTGTGCTGGAATAGACATTTAGCCGTTTAGCAAGTTCAGATTGGATGAGAGAGCCAAAAATTAACTGTTTTTCTAGCGATCGTTGAGCTTCTTGATGTGTTTGCTGTGGAAGTGATTCGGTTTCTGGTTCTTCCTCCTGTGGGGGTGGTGGTGCTAAGAGCGATCGCGCAGTTTTAGTAACCGTTTGAGCCGGAAGTTCTTTAACAGGCTCACTACTGTCAAGAATATTGCCGAGAATACTGGCAGTTATAAAGTAATAAGATTGCCCCGACTCTTCTGAGTTAACTATACTGGCACCAAATTCCGAGGCTTTACCATCCAAGTAGCGCTTTGCCGTTGTTCCGGGAAAATTGCCCTTGATTGCCAAGTCCATTGGCGTAAGTCTGCCTTGATTTTCGCGAACTAATTGATGAAAAATTGGGTTAACTCGTACAGTCCACTGTTGCCATTGATATTCCTGCCAAAGCTTGAAGGCAATTGCCAGCACAATTAGCGCTAGTAAAATTCTCCAAGTGGCAACTAGGAAAATAATCAAAAACGAGATGGGCAAAAGTAGAACGAGAAAAGCCTTGCCGTTATCTTCTATGGGTTTCTCACTCATGCCGATTTTTGCCAAGTGAATTTTGGGAAATAATATTATTATATTGGCAAAAATTGAGACACTTTTTTGTATCTTTTGGCAAAGTTGCGGCAAATTTGTCGGCAAAACCTTTATTCAGTATGTGTTATAGGCTTATTACCTTTCTGCTTATCTCAGTATTGGTCTGCGATGCCTACGGCGGTAAACTACGCACGGAAGTTTTTTCTCAGAGAAAATTAGAGGGTTTTAACTCATCCCCCAGCTTCAAGCCAGGGGGAAATCGAAGTCATTAGCACCAATAGACTTCTTGCATAAGTCGGGAAAAGGGGAAGGTGGGACCCCCTCTGGGGATAAGGGCCGGAGGAAAGGGGAAAAGGTTCTGTATTGTCCCCTTACCCTTTAACCTTTACCCTTTTCCCCCTCTTGCAAAAAGCACTTTTGCAAAAGGTCTAATGACTAATGACTAATTACCCTGTTCTACACCGTTCACTACTGGCTTAACTTCCGAAAATGGATCAGTGCCGCCACCCCAGTTAAAATCACTAATTCGGACGCTGAAGCCACCTAGCTGCAACACCGGATTGTAACGCAAGGTGATGCCATAGGTACGACGGCTATATTCCAAAATGTAGTCGGTACTAGATTCTCTACCAGTATCCAAGTTCACAGATGTTTGAAAACCTAAGCGAAAAGGGCCGTAGATTTGTTGTGATATTCCAGCGGTTAAAACTTTATTATCAACGGAACGATCAAACAAAAAGGGTGATAATCCGTTATTTAAGCCTTGAGAAAAACTGACATTAAAGGCGGTATAGTCTAAGAAAGGTCGAGAAAAATGACCAATTTGCCCTTGTAAGCCGATTGTACCGGTTAAGGTGCTTTGATTATCACCATTGCTGTAATAACTGCTAGTGCCTGTAAGTCCAGCGATCACTTGCAAGTAAGGAACTACAGGGTTAGCTGTGTATCGTAATCCCTCAGTGGCAGTAGGTGGTAATGGTTTTCCCTGCCATAGCAATATCCCAGTACTGAGGGCAACGCTACCTTGTAAACGACCTAGTGAGATGCGATCGTTTTCGCGCACTGGTTGTAGTAAGTCTTGGCGATCGGTGTTGGCATCAATATACTGGGCACTTGCCTGATAGCTGAGGTTAATACCACTTTTTCCTAAAGGAATCACAGGAGAGGTAATAATGCCGCCAAAACTGCTCTGGACAGTTTGAAAACCCAAGGTACCGTTGTAGAGGCGATCGCGATAGTTATATTGCACATTCAATGTGTGGGGAAGAGAAGTGCCTATTGTCTGGCGCAATCCCAAATTCACCCGCAAATTGTCTTCCAGCTGGCTGAAGTCAAAACTAGTTAACTCGCCAGTTCCCTGAACTATTGTCCGTGGACTCAAAACAGAATTTATCTTGGTCTTTACAGCAAACAGTGAGCCTAAGTTACCAGTGCCACCTTGCACGGCTCTCTGTACTAATAACTGGGGCGTGATTGTCCAGGTAGTATTGTCTGTAGCGATCACTGGAAAGCCACGCTCAATATACAAACCACCCCGTTTATCTCCATCATAGCCAGGGGAGACTATTGCAGGTGTAACATCCCGCTCGCGGCGGTCAATAGTCTTCTCATCCAACGGAATTGGTAAGGAGATTCTTTGATCCAATACCAAACGCTGCTTCTGTGTCCTAATGCGGTCTACTAAGGGTGTCTCTCGCGTCAGAGTTACTTTATCTGCGCGTAATTCTAGTTCTGGGGGCGAAAAAGGATCGTTGGTGATGCGGACATCTCGTGCTTGCCAGCCTTGCGGATAAAAGTCAATGTGTTCAGCTTCAAACCTGAGCCGCTTGACTACACCCCCTGTTTTCGGTGGCGTTAGATTACTAGCATCTGCCTGACCACCAAATGACACATCAATTCCTCCAGGGCTGCTCACGCCAGAAATCGGCTGATTGGCTCTAATGCGATCGCTTGGCGGACGTTTTGGCACTCCACCAGCACTTACATCGGTGGGTAAGAAAGCAAAATCTGTTTGGGCTGAGGGGACGTAAATTTCGCCTCTACCATTTTCCAGTTCCCCACTATCTTGAACAAAGTTATAGGTAAAGCGTTGCCCGCGCAGTACTTGATCGCCCCTTGTTAAAGTTACATTGCCTTCTCCCGCAGCGATCAAGTTGTCCAAATTGACTTGCAAGCGATCGGCATCCACCACCGCCCCATCAAATCGCACAACTACATTACCTACAGCTGTAATAATTCGCTGTTGCTCGTTATACTCTTGCCGATCTGAAGTCACTTCCACAATTCTCGGCCCTGCTGGCGGTGTGGTAGCTGGCGCAGTTATTGTACTAGATGGTTGAGCTTGCGGTTGATTAGTAGTACCTACCTGTGGTACTTGGCTTTGCTGTTGGGCTTGAGACTTGAATTCGACAGTAATGGGTACTGAGAGTTGGTTTGTAGGCTTACGAGACTTAAATGTTATGAAATTTTGTACTGATTGAGAACTCGGTGCAAGATCGGCAGCAGATACAGAGATATTGTCTCTTTTGGGAGACTGTTGTGCAGTAATATCATGTTGCTGTTTTTGTTGGGTTAACTTCTCAACTAAAATTTCTGCCTTGGAATTGGCTAACTTGTTGCTATTGTTGACAGTCGGAGCCGTTTCAAGAGAGGGTGAAGATTGGGCGACAAGAGGACTGGGAGAAACATTATAGCTAAAGCTAGAAGATTCCAAAAAGGTTTGTTTTTCTCCAGCGCTAGAGTTTTGATCTAGCGTAGACGCAAAACGGCTTGTCGTCAGATATCGCTGACCGACTTTTTGAGAAGGTTCATTTTTTGCATCTTGCGTCTCTACTGCAACTTTTTTTGGCAATGCAGCGGCTTCTCTTTGCATCTCCCGTTTACGCAGCGCTGAAATTAGAAGAAGTTGCGATCGCTGGATGCCACCACTAGAACTTGTTTTTGTATCTTCTTGATTTTGGCGATTAGAGGTTGTAACCTTCTGCGTAGGATAACCAACTACCAGCGGTTGCCCCAAAAGCCCAGCAGTTCCAGAACCAGTGAATGGGGAACTTTCTGGTGGTAAGGTTTCTGGTGAATGAGATATAGAGGAAGTTTTGGCAACTACCAAGTCATTCTGAGTTGAGTTGATCGGAATTGGCAATGAAGGATCGCTCTTAGCATTACCCGCTATTGCCAACTGAGCCAAAACCTTGGGCTGCTTGGATTTATCTGTTTTTTCGTGTATTCCAGTATCTACACCTGAAAGAAATTTTGTATGACTAGCAGATGAGTCGGAATTTACGGGTTGTAAAGATTCGAGGATAGGAGGCGGATCGGGTGGCAGAACTGGATGAAGCATAAGTGAGCAAAATCGGGCTAACAAACAGCCAAATGTCGGACGGAAGGATAAACTATACATTCTGCCTTCCGACTGTCGCCTTCTGCTACCTACAGCAAGCTACCTGGAGGAAGAAACTTACTAATTTTCCCTTAGTAAGTTTCCGTGGCGTTTAGTATTTTCCGCCTTCCAAAGTCGCGGATGATTTATCGCCCTTTTACTCTAAGTCCCGACGGCCGGGGTTACGAGCGGGATCGTTCGACAAAAATCCGAAGATGAAGATAGTTACGAAGAAGGCAACAACAATATAAACAGCGATTTTTAAAGTCAGCATAGAAATATCTCCAATGGGTAAAACAAAGAGAGCTTTTCTTTTAGGATCTGCCATGCAGAAAAGATAGCTACTTTATATTACCCAAATCTCGTCCCTTTTTTAGAGGACTTCGGGGACGACTGGGGACTGGGGACTGGCGAACTAGCAGTGTCTATCCTATCCTACGCTTATTGAGAATAGTGCAAGATATCAGTTGTCTGACTTTTAGATGACCCTAAGAAATAACTCAGAGGACTATTGACTCTTCTGACGTTGACTGATGGCAAAGGTTTCCCAAAAAAAGGGTAGAGGTTGCAGCTTACGGGTTACAGGTTACAGGAAATAATCCCCAATCCCTAATCCCCAGTCCCCAGTCCCCTATTTCTCAGCTTGAACTTTTGCTATATCTTTGCCAATTCGGTTTTTGATTACTCGTGCAGGTATGCCTACAGCAACAGAGAAAGGAGGAATATCTCTATTAACAACTGCTCCCGCACCAATAACACTGCCTTTGCCGATAGTAACGCCATCTAATACTGTTACTCCATGTCCTAGCCAACAATCATCCTCAATCACGATTCCCTTACGAGTAACACCTTGGTATTTAATCGGCTCTATAGGATCGGCAAAATTATGATTATTGGCATATATCCCTGAATGGGCAGCAATCAAGCAGTGTTTACCAATTTTAATGTTTCCTGGCCCCTCAATAGACACATTAGGAGCAATGAAGGTATCTTCATCAATTTGTATACATGTATCTTCCAAAGAGCCGATATCAACGTTACGCTCAATAGCGACTCTATTTCCTACATGAATTCTATTATTTTTGTGCCCTCTGGCATCCATCCGCACACCCTTGAAAATATAGACTCCACTGCCGATCTCAATACAAGAAGTACCGTTAAATTCAACACCATTTTGAATATAAACTGAGTTGCCTATCTGGGCAAAAATACTGCGATACCCCAAATTACGCAACTTTGGCCCCAGAATAAGTGTTGGAATATCTCCTAACACAGTTGTTACTAAAAGTTCTTGCGCGCGCTGCAATTTTGAAAAGTTTTGCTCGTTCTGCATGGCTACATATCTCTTTAATCAATTGTTGTTGAGAGTGTTGAAAGTTGTTTTGGCTGTATCCTAATTTTCTGCCAATACCAATAGGCTCTGTGTGTATTCATACATGAGCGAAGGTAGCAGTATCACAAAAATTTCCCAAGATTTTTAGGTGGGTTCTCCAATATTTGAAAAACCAGAGTCTAGCTTTGACTATGTGAGCAATTTTTGAGCTTAGGTGTGTAGAATTACTCAAGTAATATGCACAATTGCATTAAGTCGCTAGAAATTTTTGTACATATGTAAGTAAAACTTTAGCTTCTTTGTCACAAAATCAATTAACAAAGCAATTTCAGTGCATTGCCGAGTCAAAACTCAGACTCTTAAATTGTCTGATGGGAAAATTTTCTGGTTTAAATAGGCTACTGTTTTGGTTCTCGGTCAAATTTGAAAAGCTTGCTACCGCTAACAGCACTACTGAAGTAAATAGGGATAGTGTTGTCTATCTTGAGGCTATTTCCTCTCAAGCGGTTTTAGTCTTTTGAAACAACTCAGTTTCAAAAGCTATTTGGCAACAAAAAATACATTTAACTAGACTATATTCAAAGTTTAGATAAAATTTATGCCTAGCATGACAATGTAATTATTGTTGGATTTTATGGGTATTTTGCCCAAATAAAATCCAATTAGGGTGGATTATCTCCCACATCAGCCATCACATTGAAGTTAACCATCGGTGCAAACAAGTAAGCGCTTCCCCGACTGCTATGACGGCTTTCTTGCAACGAATTTCTAGAGTATGCTGCTCCAATCATGTTGCACACGGATGATTTACAGACTAACCAGTTCATGTTGGTAATTACATGAATGGTTTTTAATAACAATTGTTTTTAACGATAACACATTTTATTTTTAGTGGAACACTCTCAATAAATAAGTTGATTTTTAAGTTGCTTGTTGATGAAAATTTGGGGAATTAGTTATTTTTTTTACTTGAGCGATTGCTACTCTGAAATATTTTTATACACTTAGATAAAATCTATTGAGAAGAGAGAGTTGAAAAATGTTATCAAGGGTTACTTAGAATTTCTGTACATATTTCTATATTTGCTTGTCAAAGTAATTTTATGATTGGATGTTAAACTCAGAATGATATCTACTATACGTGTGACACGTTCACAATATTCTTTTTCTCCATATACTTGTATCTAGAAATTTGTAAATCACCCATTCGGGTGAGCCAAGCGGGTGATGCGTACTTGGCATTACTCATTATAAATTCTATTGAAAGAAAGCTAAAACGTAGCTTAGTTTCGAGGATAAATCCCAAAAAAACATCAAAATTCCCAAGTTGAGGTATCGGTTTTAACTCACACACGTGGTTCAAATTATGGCTTTAATTAAAGAAATTGTACAAGAAGCTCTAACTATCGGCTATTTGAGTGTTGTAGCCGAAGATCAACTGCGATCGCAGCTTCAAGGTAATTATGACTCAGAAGACCTAGATGCCTGGATAATTTTACAACGAGCGATCGCAGCAGGTGATGTAAAACTTGAGTCGCGCCGAAAAAAAGCTTCTCTCTCTCCTAAAGCCAAAGACGCTTCATCGAGTATCAAACTTGCTTATCAAATGGCAGCGGAACTCGCCTATGCAGCAGCTGTAGCTTTGACGATGACAAAAAATACTAAAGATCAGCCTTCACTAGGTGCGTAAAGTCACACTACACTAAGTTATTTTCCTGGTTTAGTTCAAAACTTGATACCAAGTAGTTAGCGCTCGCTTTTCCTGGTTAGCTGCTTGGTAAGCTTTTCATGCGATTCTTATTTATATTCTTTAGCTCCCACTTCTTTGTCAGCACAATTTTATTAAGAAATAATTAAAAATTTAACTTTCATGGACACAGCTATGGGGAATTTTTACCTTCACCCAAGACCCTAGAATTGATCCCCGGAAGCAATAATAAAATAAATATAAATTATTTATTCAGAACTAGATTTTTTGTAAGTGATATATGCCAGTAAATGATTAAATCTTAATATACCAAGTACATGGCTGAAAGTAAGGCATAGAATTAGAAACACCTTGGTGTAAACTTTAGCAACGAGGTTAAAAAGAATTCTCAATGTTTAACAAAGTCATCGCTTTTTCACAAAATACAGTATGAAGAATTGGCAACATTGGTAAAGAGAGTAAACAATAACCATAGCTAAACTTGGAGTTTTGCCAACCTATGCAGCCAATTCGCACATTTAACGTATCTCCTTCATTACCGCCACGACTCGAACCACTACGGCGGCTAGCATATAACTTGCACTGGGATTGGAACGTTGATACTAAAGATTTATTCCGTCGCTTAGACTCTGACCTGTGGGAGTCTAGCCATCATAACCCGGTGTTAATGTTGGGTACGATCGCTCAATCGCGGCTTCTGGAAGTTGTCGAAGATGAAGGCTTCCTAGCCCAAATGGATCGCGCTGACCGTCAGTTAGAAGATTATTTGCAAGAGCGCACCTGGTATCAGAAACAACGCGAAGACAAACCAAAAGAATGCTACGCCTATTTTTCGGCAGAATTTGGACTGGTAGATTGTTTGCCGGTCTATTCTGGGGGTTTGGGCGTTTTGGCGGGGGATCACCTCAAATCTGCCAGTGACCTGGGATTACCACTTGTCGGTGTAGGTTTACTGTATCAGCAAGGCTATTTTGCCCAGTATCTCAATGCCGATGGCTGGCAGCAAGAGCGCTACCTGAACAACGATTTCTATAATATGCCCTTGCATCTAGAGCGCAATGCCGATGGTTCAGAACTGCGGATTGCGGTAGATTATCCTGGACGCAAGGTGTATGCCAGAGTTTGGCGCGTACAGGTAGGAACGGTTCCCCTGTATTTGATGGACACCAATATTGAACCCAATAATACTTACGACCACGACATCACAGATCAACTGTATGGTGGCGACATCGATATGCGTATCCACCAGGAAATCATGCTGGGGATCGGTGGTGTGCAAATGCTCAAGGCTTTGGGGCTGAAAGTCACCGCCTACCACATGAATGAAGGTCACGCCGCCTTCTCTGCCCTAGAACGCATCCGCTTGCTGATTCAGGAAGAAGGACTGAATTATGCCCAAGCTAAACAAGTGGTAGCTTCCAGCAATATATTTACCACCCATACGCCAGTACCAGCGGGAATTGACTTGTTCGCTCCCGACAAAATTTTGTACTACCTGGGCTACTATGCAGAGATATTTGGGTTGCCTAAAGAGCAATTTTTAGGACTGGGGCGTGAGAATACAGGCGATTTATCGGGTCCTTTCAGTATGGCGGTGCTGGCGCTGAAAATGGCAACATTTTCTAACGGTGTCGCACAACTGCATGGTGTAGTGTCGCGGCAAATGTTCCAGGGATTGTGGCAGAAAGTGCCAGTAGAGGAAGTGCCGATCGCCGCAATTACCAATGGTGTCCATGCTCGGAGTTGTGTGGCGAAATCAACTCAAGAGTTGTACGATCGCTACCTTGGGCCAAATTGGTCATCAGCACCACCAGATAGCCCATTGTGGGAGCGGATGGAAGCCATACCTGATGAGGAGTTGTGGCGCAATCACGAACGCTGCCGCTTAGATATGGTTTTGTATGTGCGAGAGCATTTGGTCAAACATCTGCGCGATCGCGGCGCTTCTGCCTCCGAAATTTTCCAAGCACAAGAAGTTTTAGATCCTTACGCTTTCACCATTGGCTTTGCCCGTCGCTTTGCCACCTACAAGCGCGCCACCCTCTGGATGCGCGATTTGGATCGGATTAAGCGGCTTCTGCTGGCTAACAAAGACCGGAAAGTGCAATTTGTCATCGCAGGTAAAGCACATCCGAAGGATATTCCTGGTAAAGAACTGATCCGCGATATCAATCACTTTATCCGCGAACAACATTTAGAAAAACAGGTAGTGTTTGTTCCTAATTACGACATTTACATCTCTCGGTTGATGGTTGCGGGTTGTGATATCTGGTTAAATACACCGCGTCGTCCACGCGAAGCCTCTGGTACTAGTGGCATGAAAGCCGCCATGAATGGATTGCCGAATTTAAGTGTACTAGATGGCTGGTGGGATGAAGCTGATTACGTCCGCACAGGCTGGGCGATTGGACATGGAGAGAATTATGACGATCCCAACTACCAAGATGAAGTAGAAGCCAATGCTCTCTACGAATTGTTAGAAAAGGAAGTTGTACCACTATTTTATGACCACCGCGATACTGATGGCTTACCCCGTCCGTGGGTTGCCAAAATGAAGGATGCAATTCGGTTGAATTGTCCATTCTTTAATACCGCGCGGATGGTAGGAGAATATGCACAAAGAGCTTATTTCCCGGCCAGCGATCGCTATCATACCCTGACTGTTGATAACTATGCCCCAGCGAAAGAACTAGCTGCTTGGAAAGAAAAACTAGGCGAACATTGGTTCAACATCAGAATCAAAGATGTTGACGTATCGGCAGTTTCGGACATTGAGGTTAACCAAACCGTTGCTGTTAAAGCCAAGGTTGACTTAGCAACTTTGAGCAATAATGATGTGCAAGTGGAGTTATATCAAGGTGCGATCGATGCCAATGGTGAGATTGTCAACGCTGTGCCGGTGGTGATGGATTACCAAGGTGAAGATGCACAGCAATTAAGTATTTACACAGGTAATATCACTTATACCGCTTCTGGTTTGCAAGGCTTGTCTTTGCGTGTATTGCCGAAAAATAAAAATCTGGCTAATCCTTATGAACCAAGGTTGATTGCTTGGGCAGAATAAGAGTCCTGAGTAGTTATTGAATACTTAAGATTAGGCGTTGCTGATTAAGTTTAGCAACGCCTTTTATTGTGCGATACAGTCAGACACCAAAAATAATTATTGCTAGAATGATCAGGAATTATAAGACAATACAGTTCAGTTAAGCCCAAAACCTTCATGTAGAGACGCGATTTATCGCGTCTTCAAAGACTATTAAATCAGAAATTTAATTGCGTAACTTCAGGCACGTGCAGTAATCCAAATTCCTCTAAAGCAGCATACGCGAAGCCTTGTCTCAAATTCTTTGAGGAATGACAATATAGCCAGTAGTGCGATCGCCTAATACCAAATTACGTTCTTCTCCCCAATACCACCAATATGCAGCAATGTAAGCGCAAACTAGACTATCTAGTTTATCTTCGGTTGCTTTGAGGGCTGCGCCTGTGGTGGGGATTTCAAGAAGGAACGTAGACGCACCAGCGGCTTGCCGTAGGCTACCGCAGAGGCGCAGAGAACGCAGAGGAGGAGAAAGAGAGGGGAGGATATCGAGAAGGTAATTTTGGAGTTTGGTTAGTTCTAGACGACGTTCATTGAGGCGTCCTTTTTTGTATTTGAGGATGCGTTCTAAGTTGAATAGGTTAACGATCGCTGGGTGGGGGAAGACTTCTATTTGATATCTGCCGAGTTTTTGCGGTTCGATGGTGGGTGCGTGTAAATAGCCGCGTGATTCTAATTCTAAGCCAAAATTGATAGTGCGATCTGCAAAGGGTAGGTTTTGATTAGCTGGGTAGCATCCCGCATGATATTTACCAAAGTACTTGTGGCTGAGTTTGTCGGGGAGACGACTCCCAGTAGCGTTGGGTATGAGGGTAGGTGCATCTACGGCGATGATAGCTGGTTCGTCTGGTTTGACAGTGCGATCGATCCAGGTGAGGATATCTGCAATGGCATCTTTGCGGTCTAAATCGAGTACTTGCAGTTGTCCATCTATCCATTCTAAACAGCATAGTCCACTTGGTTGCGATCGCCAGCCTAAATCAATGCCAATAAATTTCATGGTCATAACACGAATTTGCGATTATTTTCGCATTTTCGGGCAACCATTTACCTAAATTTACTTGCTAAAAATCGTGATGAATAATCTTATAATCTTAGGCAGCTTGTCTTAATTTATTTTATCTGGCAATAAGTTAATCAAGATTATTCCAATGAAAATTTTATTTTTACATCCAAATTTTCCCTCGCAATTTCGCAACCTAGCGATAGTTTTAGGTAAAGATCCTAATTACCAGGTCGTCTTTGGGACAAATCGTCGTGAAGGTGAAATAGCTGGCGTTTATAAAGCTATTTATACTCCTTCTCGTGAAGCGGCTCCCCAAACCCACCACTACGTTCGTAATCTAGAAAATGCTGTTCTGACTGCTCAGGCTGTGTATCGTGTGGCAGAAAAATTAAAAGCTGAGGGTTTTGTTCCAGATATAGTTTATGGCCATTCTGGTTGGGGGCCGACTTTATTTATGAAAGATGTTTTCCCCAAAGCAGAATTATTGTGTTATTTTGAGTGGTTTTACCATGCTCACGGTTCGGATGCAGATTTTGATCCAAATGAACCACTGAATGCTGATGATGAATGCCGCATCCGCGTGAAAAATGCGCCGATTTTGACTGATTTATATAGCTGCGATCGCGGTCTTTCTCCTACGAATTGGCAGCGGCAGCAGTTTCCTAAAGAATATCATAGAAAACTCACTGTAATTCATGATGGTGTTGATACCCAATATTTTGTTCCCAAACCAGGCGCAAAGTTAGTTTTACCAAGAATAAATCTGGATCTTTCCCATGTGGAAGAGTTGGTAACTTATGTAGGACGGGGGATGGAACCTTATAGAGGTTTTCCGCAGTTTATGGAAACAGTGGCGCTACTTCAGCAGCGACGACCTAAGTGCCATGTAGTAGTTGTGGGAGAAGATCGGGTTGCTTATGGTAAAAATCTCCCCGATGGAAAGACTTATAAACAATTAATGCTAGAAAAATTATCTTTGGATTTATCGAGGCTGCACTTTACAGATAGGCTTCCTTACAATGAGTACCTTCAGGTTTTACAAGCTTCTTCTGCTCATGTTTATTTAACCCGTCCTTTTGTATTATCTTGGTCAATGTTAGAAGTCATGGCAGCAGGATGTTTACTAGTAGCTTCTAAAACTTCGCCAGTATTAGAAGTTGTACAGGATGGTGTGAATGGACTGCTAGTAGATTTCTTTTCTCCCGATAATATTGCTAATCGGGTTGAAGAGGCGCTGAATAATCCTCAAGAGATGAGTGCAATTCGTGCAAATGCGCGAGAAACAATTCTGAAGCGTTATGATTTAGCAAAACTGTTACCACAACATTTGCAATGGATGTTTGCTGGTAGAAATTCTGATAGTTTGAAAAAGCGCCCAAGTTCTAAAGGATTTGGTAGAAATTAAATAAATTCGTCATTAGTAATTACCCTCTTGTATAAATATTTTTGTGTCAAGTAAAGGCGCAAAGAAAAGCCTGAAAATAATGACTTTAGTAAGAAGCATATTAATTATTCATTGTTGGTAAATAACTAATGACTAATGACTAATAAATACAAAAGCGATATTTAAAATGCGAATTATTTTTACCATTGCCCATTTTTTCAAACCTAGCGGTGAAGGTCGTCATGCTTCCCAACGCAAAGATCCACAACCTCGTCTACAGGCTTTAACTACAAGCCTGACTACCTTACACCAATTATTTGGTAAATCTCAAAGTATCATCAATATCGCTCAACGACTAGCTTTCCCTGCTAATCAGCCACAGTCTCACGAAATCGATATTGTTATTTGTACAACTAAAGATAATCATCTTCTGAATCAGCTTCCCTTACCATCCCATTTATATAGGCATCATTCTAGTAATGCAGAACCTATGCTTTTAGGATTTGAATGTCAAGCTGTTCTGCAAAGTTGTCTTGGTCAATATGATTACTACTGTTTTCTTGAAGATGATTTAATTATTCATGACCCTTGGTTTTTTATAAAATTAAACTGGTTTACCCAACAAACGGGTGATTTAAATTTGCTCCAACCAAATCGTTATGAAGTGTCCTCCCACGCTTTGGTTCACAAAGCTTACATTGATGGAGATTTGGCTTTACGAGTCACTGCTCCTTTTCAAAATGTGCAACAGCAACAGGAACTCAATGGTGCAATTATGAATGCAGCAATTACCTTTCGTCGTGCCCTCAATCCTCACGCAGGTTGCTACTTTTTAAATGCAAATCAGATGGCTCAATGGGCTAATCAAGCCTATTTTCTCGATCGAGATGTTAGCTTTATTGGGCCTTTAGAAAGCGCTGCTACTTTAGGAATTATGAAGACGTTTCAGATTTACAAAACCTCACCAGAGCAAGCAAGCTTTTTGGAGATTCAGCACTTTGGAACTGGATTTCTGGGGCTAATTGGTGGACAAGTAGGTTTGGTAGAAAGGTAGATTTAATTTAAGAGTTTGACTATCTTTATAAATAGAAAGTTAAATATATCTTTACTTGCTATTTTATAGTTTTATATGAATAAAAAATAGGGTGAGCGTTGCAATGCCCACCCTACTAATAGCTACAAACTTATTTAAGCCTCTTGTTTTTTCTTGCGAAACTGTGGAAGTTGGCTGGCCATAAAACTCAAACCTGTTAAGAGTAAACCAATTGTTCCGGCTGATTCTGGTACAGACTTGAGATCGCCCTTGAGAGCTATTCCATCATTACCGCACTCCAAGAAGATATTACTAACATAATTACCATCGCCTATTAAAGCCTTATCAAAAGAAAAGCCAATTGTGTATTGCCCAGTAGCAGAAAAGTTACCAAAATTTAGTCCAGCAGCATTGAGTTGCTGATCGTTAAGCATGGAGATATTGCCAACTTTCGTACCCGATCCAATGGCATTGAGAATCGGTGTATTATTCCAAGTAGCATTCTGAGCGACATTAGAGCCGTAGTAATAGTTGTAAACGTCTTGTGTAGTTGCTAAGTCTGTGCCTTGAGTATTATTTTGACCCCAGCCCCAGTCGTAATACCACTTCAAGTTACTGTAGCCTCCATGTTGGGTAGTGATACTCTTTGCTTGGACTCCTTGGTAAACTCCTGTTGTCAAGCTACTGTCATAGTCGGCAAACCTCACACCAAATAGCTGACCACTTTGACTAGCTGTTTGAAAGTCTTGACCTGAGAAATTGAAGAATAAGTCGCTCCAACCAATATGGACTGAATGACCCGGATTCCAGTAGTCATCGGAATCAGTTGTGCCACCTAGAGGCATCCCGCCTGTAAGAGCAACATAGATTTTGTCACCTGAGTCTTTGACCGCCATACCTTTGATATCAAAAACCGAACCTCCAGAACCATCTTGGAAGGAATCAATACTATAGTTCCATCCATCGACAAGTTGTCCAGCACTTGCCTGTTGATTAGATAGACTCAGGAGGCTTACGCTGATGGCTGTAGTGGCAAGAAAAACTTTTAGAGTTTTCATATTTATGAGAATATCTCCGATTAGGCAATGATTTTTTATCTGTGAAAAGCCTAACCAAACTTATGTAAATTCTGTAGTATTCAAGATGATTTGTTTTAAAAAAATCTCGTAAATTATTTTGCTTATTTATCTCTAAAAACTCAGTATTGTACTTAGTTACTCAGATTGTAGTAATTTGGTTATTTCATCTCTGAGATAATTTAATATCTGGTTAATAACGTGAAAATATGTAAGGTTATGATATAAAAATATGTGTTTTTAATAAACCATTAATTATTTTATTGTTATATCCTTGATTTCAATTAGATTGGTATGTTTTATTAAATAGGGTCTTTTGGGTTTCTACGTAGAAGCAACTCTCGTCTGGAAGGTTAGGACGTAAAGAGAACGTAAGTTTGACAAGTTATGTAGCGTCCATCTAATTGTCCGTAAAAACAGACCACTAAGAAATTTTACTAAGCAAAACCTTCTCTCTCCGAGTTGGAGCTACGGTGTACACACAAGTCTTGAATCCCGCCTAAAACTTGGTTTCGTTGCCCTAGCCCTAAAAATTAGCGGGATAAATGGAGTTTCCAGTTACCCAAAATTTGGGTATTTATGAGGCTGGAAGTAGGCTGTTGACTTTGATGGAATTTCCCCATTTTTAGTTCATGCAACTTTTGTGTCATTGCGAGCGAAATGAAATGTAGCAAAGCAATCCCCAGCGATTGCTTCGCTCCGCTCTCTACGAGACGCACTCGCTTTCGCAATGACTACACATATTTTGCATGAATTTTTACCCTCTAAAAAGGCATAGAGTCAACACACTAGGCTGGAAGGGTTGAAACCCTTGCGGACTATACTTGTGTGTACACTGTAGCTGAGTTGGAGAGGGAAAGACTTGAACTTTAGTTTAAATGTGGTTTTTGGAGGGCGATCGCTGCCAACTGCTCGGCTAGGGTGTATCTGCCACCATTAAGAAATATTTCGCCAATGGTATCATATCTCGGCATCAATCCCATATTGTATCTTCAAAAATATTCTTGAATGTATGTTAATATTCCTTACATTTTAGTGTTAAAAAACTAAAAAAATTTAATCCTTTATACTAAATGTATCGTTATTTCAATGCCTGTTAGGAGTATAGACTATGACTGCTAGTACCCTGCTGCAAGAAATAGAAAAGTATATCCCGATTGTGGGAGATATAAATATCAAGAGTCCATTAGCATACCAAGCAACTCGTGGGGCGGTTGAGGTAGTCAACACAGTTCAAATGGCAGTGGCAGAGGCTTATATCAACGGATTAGAAGTTCCTGATTTCGTCTTAGAATCGCTTTTTGATACCTGTATGCCAATTTTCTTTCAGTATTTCCCATCTCTCCTGGCACCGTATGAATGGGTATTAAAAGAAACTGATCATCTGGCCGAAGGATCGCGGGAACTAATGAAAATTCAGTACGACTTGCCTCAAGCCATGCTGAATACTATGTTAGGGGACGGGAAACTCATTTATCCTAAGTACAGTATGGGATTGTGGGAAAAAGGAGCATTAAACCTTGAGCAATCGCAGATGCAGATGATTGATGATGTGATTGAAAAGTTAGACATCAAAGATGGAGACAATATCTTAGACTTTGGGTGCGGGTGGGGATGTGTTCCTAATTACATTCTTTCTAAGTTCCCCAATGTCAAGTTTACGGGTCTTAATTTGAGCCACGAGCAATGTGAATATATTCGCCACAAAATGCAAGATCCTGAGAGTTATCTCAGTTCCGATCGGTTTACACTATATGAAGGTGATTTAAATAATGCAAATTTCGAGACAAAGTTTGATAAAATCCTCTCGATTGGTGTTTTTTGTCATGTTGGTAACTTAACGGGAGCCTTTAAAAAATTAGCTTCGTTTCTTAAGGATGATGGCAAAGTTCTTATTCACATCATCACAGTCCGCATCCCTAACAATATGTCCAGCGTTTACACCCACAAATATATTTTTCCACACGGTCGTTACTGGAATTACGATGCAGTTCCCAGCCATAAACAAGACCTCAAAACAATTAAACAATGGTATTTGAATGGCTTTAATTACTCTAAAACACTCACTCATTGGTTACGAAATTTTGACGAAAATCAGGCAACAATAAAAACATTAAACTATAGCATGGACTATGCTAAGTTTCGCCGGATATGGAGGTTTTATTTGATATGGTTTATTCGCAATTTTGCTTGCTGTGATGGAGAATATAATGGTAATGGTCAATTTTTAATGGTTCATGCTTAACCGAACAAAGCTAGAGTTTCCCTTGCTAGGGGTTGAATGGCATAGTATGAAGAGTGCTGAGTCAAAAGACCGCCTGTATCTTGCCTAGAGCGGTGATATTGGTGCTTTATGATCATTTGTTGCACCAGATAGAATCAAGGTGAGTTTCAATACGGTTCGGTTAAGGTTTTTTGATGAAAATTCTAGATCACAAAGACGGAATAAATCATCACAAAGACGCGATAAATCGCCGTCTCTACAATAATCAGTCTTTCGTCTTGACGGCGATTTATTGCGTCTCTTGCCTTAACCGAACGTGAATTCGATTGCTCATATAATCTCTACCCAATTTGCATCTCTACCCAATTTGCTCAATCAAAAAATCTCTAAGAAGGTTTTATTTTACTACGCAAAACCGTCCCTCTCCGAGTCGGAGAGAGACAGACTTGAACTTTAGTTCAAGGCAGGGAGAGGTTAGTCGAACTGACGTTAACCGAACAGTATTGAGGTGAGTGTAGGGTACTGGGCTGATAGCTCAAATGCTGCGAAGCGCTCCTACGCAAGACTAAGACGGCAAGGAACAGACTTTTTTCCTAACCAATCTGTGAACCAGAATATTCAAACGGATATCTCTGCTTCAGCCTTGAACACTGAGTTCTGAAAGTTTTGGTTTCTGGCGCAAGCGAGAAGTTCTGTTTCAGAAGGCACTCTAATCTTTGACGCTAGCTTTAGGAACTCAAGCATTTTGATGAACCAAAATGTTGGGTCTGGAAGATAGGCAACCTGTCCCTCTCGCACGGTGATGCCATGTCGGGCTGAGGACTGGAATGCATGATGAAGATTATGCCAGCCTTCACCCAAGGTCAGAAACGCAACGAGCCAGTGGTTCCGACTGTAGTCGTTGGTTGTGAACGGTTGGTCGCCCATTATGTGGCTGAGTGAGTTGACAGTGGCGACACCATGAAAGAGGATAGTCGTGCTGAGGAAAAAAGCGCCGAGATATTCAGCTCCACCGATGTAGTATGAGATAGCACCTAAAGCAACGGTGGGAATGAAGTGCAAACGATCAACAATCTTCAAAACCAGATTACTCTCAACATCGCTGGGAAGCTTCGAGGGAAAAAACTGCGGGGAGAATAGCCATCCAGCTTGAGACCACCAGAATCCTTTGATCCCCTTGAAAGGCGTATATGGAGAATGAGGATCTTTTTCCTGGTCTGAAGATTGATGATGGGCTATATGGTGAGCTTTCCACCAACTTGGCCCCATCTGCCCGGCGGAAGCAGCCACGATGCTTCCAACCCATAGAACTGAGGTTGGAGCCTGGTAGCTCTTGTGGGTGAGTAGTCTATGGTAGATGCCAGTAGTTGCAAGCATTCGTATTACATACAATAACATGGCCCACAAGGCAGCACCCCATGAGAAGCCAGTAACAATAATCAGTAGCGATCCTAAATGACTCACCACGATCAAAGTAGGGCCTACTATGTAAGAAATAATCGTGAGATTAGAGTATTGCTTCATTGGTGTTTTAACGTCCTTAAGCTTCAAAATAAAAATGCACCACATCCTCGCCGCAGTCTAGCTTGCGGACAGCAGAATACCCAGTGTTGGCAGCGTTAACAACACAAGGATATCTTGGCACAATTTTTTATTTACAGCAGACTACAGTAAGGCATTATGATGCCCACCCTACAAGCTGTTGTTACCACACTAAGTTGTCGTTTTCCTTCGTGAAGAGTTTCTATAGCAATCCGAGTTTAGTTAATATCTCTCATTCTATAACGGCGAGTTGACCTGGAAAATGTCAAAATTAAATGAGTTTTGCGTAGGCGCAAGGGACTTGTCGCCAGACATCGCCACTTGACATAGCGCGGATTTGAGATAACTAACTTGAAATTTATGGGCAAGCAACGTGTTCTTTCTGGAGTTCAACCAACCGGCAATTACCATCTAGGTAACTATTTGGGAGCCATTCGCAACTGGGTAGAAGGTCAGAGCGAATACGAAAATTACCTTTTTGTGGCTGATTTGCACGCGATTACAGTGCCACACGACCCAAAACAGTTAGCGGCTGATACCTACACTCTTGCTGCTCTCTATCTAGCTTGTGGTCTTGATTTAAATCACTCCACTATCTTTGTACAATCTCACGTTTCGGCCCACAGTGAACTCACCTGGTTGCTCAATTGCATTACACCTCTGAACTGGCTGCAAGACATGATTCAGTTTAAGGAAAAGGCCGTTAAGCAGGGAGAAAATGTGAGTGCAGGCTTATTGGATTACCCTGTGCTGATGGCAGCTGATATTTTGCTTTACCAAGCTGATAAAGTGCCAGTGGGTGAAGACCAAAAGCAACATTTGGAATTGACACGGGATATTGCAGCTCGGTTAAATCACCAATTTGGTAAACCAGATCAACCAGTTTTGAAGTTACCAGATCCTTTGATTCGCAAGGAAGGGGCAAGGGTGATGAGTTTGGCGGATGGTACACGCAAAATGTCGAAGTCCGATCCTTCCGATTTAAGCCGGATTAGTTTGCTAGATTCACCGGAACAGATTCAATACAAGATTAAACGTTGTAAAACCGATCCGATTCGTGGGCTGACTTTTGACGATCCAGGGCGTCCAGAGTGTAATAATTTGTTAACGCTGTATACATTGCTTTCTGGGCAGAGAAAGGAAGATGTAGCAGTTGAGTGTCAGGATATGGGCTGGGGACAATTCAAGCCATTATTGACAGATACAATTATCGAATCTCTGAAACCAATCCAAGAAAAATATCAGGCGATAACGGGCGATAAAAGTTATTTGGAGTCTGTGTTGCGGGATGGAGGGGAAAAAGCGAGAGCGATCGCAAATCAAACTTTATCACAAGTCAAAGCTGCTTTAGGCTATTCTCTGCCTCTATAAGTTTTCACCTTGAGGTGTGATTTGCTATACCATTTAAGAAATTGAGATTCTTAATTTTATGCATCACACCCATAGCCCCACGGCTTTTTGCAGAGCTGTACATGCAGGTGAGTTTCTAGTTACTGCTGAGGTAGCACCGCCGAAAGGGGGAGATCCAACGCACATGATTCAAATGGCGGCGACTCTTAAGGGGAGGGTTCATGCCGTCAATGTTACTGATGGTAGCCGCGCTGTGTTACGGATGTCTTCGTTAATCGCGTCGGTGATTTTATCACAAAACGGCATAGAGCCGATTTGTCAAATTGCTTGCCGCGATCGCAACCGCATTAGTTTACAAGCTGATTTGATGGGCGCTCATGCTTTGGGTATTCGTAATATTCTAGCTTTGACTGGCGACACAGTAAAAGCAGGCGATCATCCAGATGCTAAAGCAGTGTTTGACTTAGAAGCTGTGCGACTGCTGCAACTGATTCGGAAAATGAATCAAGGTGTTGATTTTAATGAGAAACCTTTAACTGATGGAGCGTTAGATTTATTTGTTGGTGCAGCAGTAGATCCGCAATGTAAAAGTTGGTCGGGTTTACAAAGTCGATTTGAACGCAAAATCGAAGCCGGAGCGCAGTTTTTTCAAAGTCAGTTGATTACCGATTTTGATCTGCTAGAAAAATTTATGAATACGATTGCCTCTGGCTATAAAAAACCGATTTTGGCAGGAATTTTTCTTTTGAAATCGGCAAAAAATGCCCAATTTATTAATAGATGTGTTCCGGGTGTAAATATTCCCCAACATATTATTGATAGATTGGCAAAAGCCAAAGACCCTTTTGAAGAAGGGATCAAAATTGCCGCCGAGCAAGTGCAAATAGCACGGCAATTGTGTCAAGGAGTTCACATGATGGCGGTGAAACGAGAAGATGCGATCGCGCCAATTTTAGATTTGGCTGGGGTTGCTCCAGTTAATCAGTTGGTATCCAAGTAAATAAGATATAAATCTTTTATGAAAGCAGATGGAGCCATCTGCTTTTTTTAATCCTGAATCAGACGCTATACACGATTTCAGTCAATTTTTGGCATGCTGTGGTTATCTATCCCCAAAGGAGTTTAGATCCAAGCGATCGCCTACCGTATGAGTTGCTTCTAGACAGTTCACAAGTGCAACGCATTTATCTAGATGAATTGGATACGAGAGAGGACTCACTGCAAGTTGCGATCGTTAAATTAATTATCGAAAGGGAAGAGACAGCCATTGACAAAGGTAGAGAATTAATTTTACAAGCAAGGCAACAACTGACAGATGAAACAACCACCAAGCAAATTGTAGAATTAATAGAGACTATTCTCTTGTACAAATTTACCCGGTTAAGCCGAGAGGAGTTAGCAGAAATGTTGGGTATAGATGACGAATTCAAAAACACAAGGATGTATCAATCAATCCTAAAAGATGGCTTAGAAGAAGGTCGCCAAGAAGGTCGCCAGGAAGCTAAGTTAGAGGCTGTTCCTCGGTTGTTGGCATTAGGGTTGAGTGTGGAACAAGTGGCGGTGGCTCTCGATTTGACAGTGGCGCAAGTACAGCAAGCAGTCCAAAATCAGTCTCGCTGATAGTGAGCGCTGCTTGCGTGTAATGTAATTAGCAAGTGCGTAAGTATGTGTAACTAACGCACTTCAAAACCGAGGTTACATCTTACCGTGTTGTAGCACTTGTTGTAGATGTTGGCGAATCTCTTGTGCGTGTTCAATATCAGATTGCCGCAATTTTTGGAACAACTCTACACAAGGTTGAGAACCTACTTTTTCTGCATCTTTGATGTAGGTATCGTAAGCTTTAACGGCTTCTGCCTTGTTATGCAAAACGGTGATAAAATCATACTCCAAGTCGCTAATCGCTGCTTGGGACTGTCCGTTACTTGTATTTGTAACCATTGTTTGAACCTCTTTTAGAATTTCTAATTTAATTAACCTTATACTCACCCTTAAAAAGCGATTCATCTTCCAAAAAGAGTATATTTCAATACGTCGGAAGTACCTTGCAAAAGATAAGTTATACCATTTTAGATTTTAGATTCATTCAAGTTCCTGATACAGCGTCAAGCAAAGCAATGGGGGGAGACGCGATTAGTCGCATCTCCCCCCACTCCCCATTCTCATAACAATTTATCCAAGCGGTTGGTTTTCATCGCATTGACGTGAATATTGTAATTCCAATTCATTTTGCCGTTCTCTACCTCCTCTATAGACAACCGGACAAAACTTAGTGTTCGCGCTCATACAATCCATGTGTGGCGTTTTCGCACACACCACGAGTAGTCCACCTAAAACGAACAACAAACCACAAATTGCAAGCGTATTAACCCAATAAATTTCCAGCGCTCCGTGAACTACTACCTCTCGCAGTAGAGATACAATTGTTACCTCAACTGCAACTCCTACAGAGATACTATGTTCTTGCAAATAGACCATTAATAGTCGAAATAACTCGACTAAAATCAACACAAATAGTATTTTTGCAGTCACATGTTTATAGTCTAGTGGCTGCGTGAGGGCGATAGCTATCCCCCACAATTGGATTAGCATGACAGCGAACAAACCCAAACACAAAACAATCACAATTAAGTCTTGAAAGGCTTCCATGTTGCGAACAATTGATTGCCGATCAAGCCAGCGATCGCTAAATAAAAATCGACTTTTCTGGCGCTTTTGCATGTACGTTTTTTCCAATCTGGACTAGTTCAGACAACACCAGCGAGTCAACCCAATAGTTTTATGTTATGCAATATTAAGTTTTTGCGCCTCAGCGAGGTTGGTAATTTAAATTTTGTACTTGTTGCAACAATTTCTCGGCATTTTTCGCCCACTGAGGATTCTTCTGAGTATTGTATAAATCTCTAGCAAATTGCAATACTTGTACTGCATCGCTATATTGCTTTAACTGCATAAAAACTAACCCTGCACCATAATAAGCATTAGGATAATTAGAGTTAGCTTCGGCTGATTTTCTAAAAGCTTCTAATGCCTCTTGTAATTTACTTTGTTGAAATAAAATTGAACCAAGGTTGTAGTAAGCTTCGGGATACTTTGGGTTAATTTTTACTGCCTGATTAAAGGCACTTCTTGCTTGATCGAGTTTACCTTGTTGGAGATAACACATCCCTATATGGTAAGGAGGTTCTGGTGCATTTTTGCTATATTCTATGGCTTTTTTAAAAGATGCGATCGCTCGTTTACAATCTCCTTCCTGCTCTCGTACCAACCCCAAGTTATAATGGGCGAATCCGAGTTTGGGATCAATTTCTAGCGCTCGTTGTAAATAATCGCTAGCTAACTGTAAATTATTGCCTTCTAACAACGCACCGCCTAAATTAGCAAAAGCTGGAGCAAATTTCGGATCAGCTTGTGTCGCTCGATAAAAGGCATCGGCAGCGGGTTGTAATTGTCCCGTTTGTCTGTATGCTAGCCCTAAGTTATAGTACGCTGGTGATAATGTCGAATCTAATTTAGCTGCTTGTTTAAAGGCAGCGATCGCATCTTGTACCTTTCCCGCCTGAATTGCTTGTAAGCCTTGATTTAACCAATCTATAGCAGTTTTAGTATTCGATTGCGCCAGCTTTGAGGCGATAGGAGGAGATAAAGCGAGAGAAGGGGAGGAAATACTCACAACCAGCAACATTAAACATATTAACCCTGCTATGCGATATTTAAAGAATGATAATCTCATTGATTTTTTGACTCACAACACTTCCAGTTAAATTTACTTCATAAAAAGTTTTTTACAAAAGTTTTTGATTCTCTATAAAAATTTGTGATATTTAACCTTTCTTAAGCTAAATCTTACGACAGACTACAATTTTTTTAACTTTCGATTAAAAGGAGCATAATAACAAATTAAAGAAGGGGTAAGTTTGACTCCAGAGAACCATTTTTTATCCCTTGATATCTACGGAATAATGCGGTTATAAAAGACTTACCGCAAGGGAGGTTTTATGAACGAAAAAGTAAAATCGGGTTCGCGGAATGTTGCAATTGTCGGGCCTTATTTAAGTGGAAAAACCACTTTACTAGAAAGCTTGTTATTTGTCACAGGGGCAATTTCTCGCAAAGGCAATATTAAGGACAGCAATACAGTGGGAGATAGTGCAGCCGAGTCTCGCGATCGCCAGATGAGTGTAGAAGTCAGCGCCGCTAGCACTGAGTATAACGGCATTCGCTTCACCTTTATTGATTGTCCCGGAAGTGTAGAATTTGCTCAAGAAACATACAATGCTTTAATCGGAGTCGATGCAGCAATTGTAGTTTGCGAACCCATCCGCGAACGAGTCCTCACCCTTGCCCCTCTATTTAAATTCCTGGACGATTGGGAAATTCCCCACCTCGTCTTCGTCAACAAAATGGATCGGGCAAATATTCACGTTCTAGAAACGTTACACGCCCTGAAAGCAGTATCTAGCCGTCCCCTGGTAGCGCATCAATATCCCATCATGAACGGGGAACAACTCACCGGCTTTATCGATATGGTGAGCGAACAGGCATATCAATATCATCCAGGCGCACCTGCTGACCCTATTCCTTTCCCAGAACATTTAAAAGAAGAAGAACATGCAGCACGGGCAGAAATGCTCGAAGCTTTAGCAAATTTTGACGACCATTTACTCGAAGAACTTTTAGAAGACATCGAACCATCCCAAGAAGAAATCATCAAAGATTTAAAAATGGAATTAGGGGCAGATTTAGTAGTGCCCGTTTTCTTTGGTGTCGCAGAACAAGATTATGGTGTTAGACCTCTATTAGAAGGCTTGTTACGGGAAGCCCCCGAACCAGAAACCACAGCAGAACGCCGTTTAAAAAACATCAAAGGTGATAAACCTCTAGCACAGGTATTAAAAACTTTCTACACTCCCCAAGGTGGCAAACTTTCTCTGGTACGTGTTTGGCGGGGAAAATTAACTGATGGCATTGTCCTCAATGGCATTCGTACTGGTGGAATTTACCGCCTTATGGGACAACAACAGCAGTTCGTTAATGAAGTTGGCCCTGGTGAAATTGTCGCATTGAGCCGTTTAGAAGGAATTAAGACAGGGGATACAATCTCCACAGAACAGCAATCAGTGATGGAATTACCCAAAGCTGTACAGTTGGAACCTGTGTATGCCCTCGCCATTACCCCAGAAAAGCGCAACGATGAAGTTAAACTCAGCAGCGCTATTACCAAGTTGTTAGAAGAAGACTCTTCACTTGCTTGGGAACAACACGGCGATACTCACGAAGTAATCCTGTGGGGTCAAGGTGAGATTCATTTGCAAGTCACTCTAGACAGACTGCGCCGCAAATATAACTTGCCAATGACAACCCACTTACCGCAAGTGCCTTACAAAGAAACCATCCGTAAAACGGTGGCTTCAGTTCATGGACGCTACAAACATCAAAGCGGTGGTCACGGACAGTTTGGTGATGTTTTTCTCGAAATCAAGCCTTTACCACGTGGTACAGGTTTTAATTTTAATGAAACCATTGTCGGGGGCGTGGTTCCTAAACAGTACATTCCTGGCGTGGAAATGGGCGTGCGGGAATTTCTCACACATGGGCCTTTGGGCTTTCCAATAGTGGATTTGGCGGTAACTCTGACTAATGGTTCGTATCACAACGTTGATAGTTCCGAACAAGCCTTTAAACAAGCTGCCCGATTGGCAATGCAAACGGGGATACCGCAAGCAGAACCTACTTTGTTAGAACCAATTCTGCGCGTGGAAGTGACAACACCGAGTGAATTTACCTCGAAAGTGTTGCAACTATTGAGTGGTAGACGGGGGCAAATTTTAGGCTATGAGGGGAGAAATGATTGGCAAGGCTGGGATAATGTCTCTGCATACTTGCCACAAGCAGAGATGCAGAATTTTATTGTAGAGCTGCGATCGCTCACCTTGGGCGTTGGTTCCTTCCACTGGGAATATGACCATCTCCAAGAAGTGCCGGAAAAGCTTGCCGAACGTGTCATTCATAGTAATAGCAATGGTGGTAACGGCAACGGCAAGTAATTTTGAATTAGTTGCAGAGTAGCGTAGGCAATGCCTGTCATAGGCATTGCTCCAAGGCTTGAGATTCCTGACTTTTCTCAGAATTCAGGAATCTTTTTTAATCTGTAAAAGGATTCGTAAACCGCTAACTTGTCTGAAATGATATGAGTTTTATAAAAGTGTTTGGGAATTATGTGATTAAGTATATTCGTCCTAAGCACACACAAAAAACTTATGGGCTTTATAGTCTCTCTTGTAACTAGCTTAATTGCAATTCTCGTCTATCTCTATACAGGTAGGATATCTGATGAAAGGTCACGTTTAGCAATACGCACAATTATGATATTGATTGGCAGTATTGCAGTACTGAATTCTTTTTCTAGGCTTTTGGTGATTGTCCCACCTGGTAATGTCGGTGTCGTCAATTTCTTTGGTGAGGTTTCCGAAATTACTCTTAATCCTGGTGTCCACTTGCTTAACCCCTTTAGCAAGGTGCTGAATTTTTCTACTCGCCTTAAGGATGTAAAGGAAAATGTAGATGCAACATCCCAAGAAGGTTTGAGCCTAAATCTTGATGTCAGTCTTCAGTACAAGCTCGATCCGCAAAAGGCAGCTACAGTATATAAAACAATTGGAACTGATGAAACACAACTGGTGATTTCCAGATTCCGCTCTACTGTCCGCGCCATCACGGCAAATTACCCAGCCAGTGCTATTTACTCTACCAAACGCCAAGAAATCGCCCAAAAAATTGATCAACAACTTACCCAGGAGATACCAGTTTTGGGTTTCATCGTTGAAGAAGCTCTTTTACGAAACGTCAAAATGCCTGATACTCTACAAGCTGCAATTCAAAACAAACTCAAGACAGAGCAAGAAAATCAGCAGATGAAATTTGTTTTAGAGAAAGAGCGTCAAGAGGCAGAAAGAAAGCTTATTGAAGCGCGAGGTATAGCTGATTCGCAAAAAATTATCTCTGGTGGACTTACCAATCAAGTGCTACAATTACGAGCGATCGAAGCCACAGAAAAGCTAGCTCAATCTAATAATTCTAAGCTTGTAATTATTGGTTCTGAAAAAGGCGCAGTGCCTATTTTGATCCAGCCAGAAACAGGAGCCTCAAAGCCCTAAAATTTTCTAATCAGGTCAATGGCTTGACGAATAATCTTTGCTTCATTTACTTACACCCGCTTGTTGAGTGATCGCCTTTAGTAGATGCTCTTGACGTGGTTCAATATAAATCTGCTTACGAATTTTGCTCGACACGATTTAGGTTGTACATAATGTATACATTATTTGTGATGTGAGTAGAGATGCGATCGCTCACCTTGGGCGTTGGTTCCTTCCACTGGGAATATGACCATCTCCAGGAAGTGCCAGAAAAACTCGCTGAACGTGTCATTCACAGCAATGGCAATGGTAATAACGGCAACGGCAAGTAATTTTGGATTTTGACTTAATTTTAGAGCAGCGTAGGTATCGCTCTAAGGCTCAGATTCCCGACTTCTTTGACAAGTTGGGAATCTTTTTTAATCTGTAAAGTGATTTGTAAACGAGAATATCTGACTTGATAAATTAATTTTGGGTACAAACCCCACTCATAGCGCAACGTCTCCAAGAGTTGCGACGTAACTTTGTTGTTATTTTCCTAAATTTTTGTTGTTATTTTCCTAAATTATTGAGAGGAGAAGTCATATTTACCTCCACGCTCAAGGGCGCGTTTGTAAGCAGGTCGCGTTTGAATGCGCTCGACAAATTCTTTCAGCTTTGGCCGGCTCTCAACTTCTTTGGGTTGTATAGCGATGACTTCCAAAGGAAAGCTCATTTGGATATCGGCGGCGGTAAATTCTTCACCCGCAAACCACGTATTTTTATGAAGTTCGCTTTCTATATAGTCAAAGTGAAGTTTGATCTGGGGTGCGACGAATCCGCTAACCACACTACTTTCTCCTGCTCCGAAGTTGTTCAATACCAACTGCATCACTAGCAGGGGCATTGCCGAGCCTTCGGCGTAATGTAGCCAATACTTATAGCGCAGATACTCCGGCGTACTCGATGCTGGGACTAGCCGACCATTACCGTAGCGATCGATTAGGTATTCGACGATCGCCCCTGATTCAGCAATCGTCGAGTCTGCATCTGTGATCACTGGTGACTTGCCGAGAGGATGAACTTGGCGCAGCGATTCTGGTGCCAGCATCGTCTTTGCATCGCGTTCATAGAACTTGATCTCGTATTCGATACCTAATTCTTCGAGCAGCCATAGCACACGCTGCGATCGCGAGTTGTTAAGATGATGCACAGTTATCATAAAACGTTTCTCTTTTGGTAGCTTATTGTTATGTGACTGCTCTACAGTGACTAAGTACAGTACAGTGTAGGCTTCTGGGCGACTCTTTGATGAAGACAAAGCATCTAATCAATTTTTAAGTTGAAAGGCAAGCGGGCATAAATTCCTTGTGGATCGTTCATCTTTTGCAGAGTCTCTATTTCCTGTTGTAATTTTTGGAATTCAGTGGTGATAGGATTGGCTGATTTGAGTTTCGCCGACTCAATCCCTAAAGCAGTCCGCGCCTCTTCGGTTGCACGCCCAAAAAAGCGTTCTCCAAAACTGCTAGTGCGAGGATATTCTTGCACTTCCCAGTCTTCTCCTAGTTTCGCCTGTTTGGCAGTGTATGCGATCGCAGTATTCAAACCACCAATTTCATCCACTAAACCAATTTCTTTGGCCGCCTCACCCGACCACACCCGTCCTTGGGCAATTTCTGCTACTTTTTGTTCTGGGAGTTTGCGACCTTGAGAAACTTTATTCAGAAACATACTATAAATACGGTTAACACTGCGCTGATAAAGTTCCAACTCTTGAGGCGATTTCGGACGCGAAACTGTTTGACTATCAGCATAACGTCCGGTTTTCACTGAATCCCAAGTAATGCCATTATTATTAGCCAGCTTTTGCCCATTAAATAGCATCCCAAATACTCCTATGGAACCTGTAATAGTATTTGGTTCTGCAAAAATGCGATTTGAGTCGCTAGCAATCCAATAACCACCAGAGGCGGCGACATCGCCCATTGATACTACAACTGGTTTTACCTCACGAGTTAATTTCACCTCTCGCTGCATAACTTCGGCGGCGGTAGCACTACCACCAGGACTGTTAATTCGTAAGACAACAGCCTTCACGTCTTTATCTTGTCGTAGTTTGTTGAAGATTTTGGCAAAGCGATCGCCTCCTACTTGTCCATCATCACCTTTACCATCGACAATTTCACCCTCAGCATAAACCACGGCTATTTGATTTTTGGAGCTACGTTCTACACCCAAAGATTTACCAGAAACTTGTGCGTAGCTATTTAGGCTAATTTGTCGGAATGTTTTGTCTTCTTTATCGCTATCTGTCAACTTTTTCAGGTCTGCTACCACTTCATCAGGGTATTGTACTTGATCGACTAAACCGCTAGTTTTGGCTTGTGTGGCTTCTAATAGTGCCTGATTATCTGCGATCGCCTGTAACTGGTTAGGTTCAATTTTTCGACTTGCGCCTACAGCAATGCGCCATTCTCCCCAAACATCATCCAACAATTTCTGAGTTTGTTCGCGGTTTGCTGGACTCAACTTGTTGAGGATAAACGGCTCAACGGCTCCTTTAAATTTCCCTACCCGCACGACTTGAACACCAATGCCATACTTTTGTAATGCTCCTGCTAAGAACATTGGTTGTGAACTCAAACCGTTGACTTCCATCATTCCCAGAGGATTAAGTATGATGGAATCTGCCACTGAACTAACGTAATATTCCTTTTCACTCCAATCACTGCCATAAGCGACAATCTTTTTTCCCGCAGCGCGAAATTCCTCCAGTGCTTTCCGAACTTCTTTCAGGGAGGCATAGCCGACGTTACCACCTTGGCTTGCGTTCGTTGCATCCAGATAGATTCCGACAATTCGCGGATCGCGCCGCGCCTTTTCTAAAGTTTCCAAAACTTTGCGGAGTGCTATTCTATCGTCCTCTACACCTGATATCGTGTTTTGAAACAGTTCACTTGAACTAGGTTCGCTATCAGTAATTTTCATTGACAAGTCAAAAACTAGCATTGACTTATCTTTCACATTTGGCCCACTATCTTTAGAGGAGCTAGCAGCCAATATCAGCAAGAAAAGTCCAGTGGTTCCTAAACCACCGAAAATAATTAATCCTAGTAAAGTGCCAATTACACTAGCAAAAGTTTGTTTGATAAAATTACGCATTAGTTATTTAGTTATTGGGGATTGGAGATTGGGGATTGGGCAAAATAGTTCTGTTAGCGGATAGCTAACAGCACTTTTGAGGGGCATTAGTCCTTTGTCATTTACAAATGACAAAGGACTAATGACTAATGTCCCATTTACTTATTCTATGCGCTGTAAACTACCAGAGTGCTTTAACTGATACAAGGTAGTGTTGCCAGTACAAAATAAGACTGTGGTAATTTCGGCGATTAATACTTCAGCAAGTTCGGCTACTGCTGTCTCTGATGTTGCTGCTGCTTGCAGAAAAGGCATTGCTAAACCAGCGATATCGGCTCCCAAAGCGATCGCTGTAGCGACATCCAATCCATGCCGCAAACCTCCTGAAGCAATTAAAGGCACATCTGGAGCGTAGGCGTAGCCCGTCGTAGACATCGCTCTAATAGTTGTAATGCATTCTGCCGTCGGTAAACCCCAATCGGCAAATGTCATCCCTAAACGACGTTGTAAGGGACTTTCTGCCCGTTCGCTTTCTACTTTTGCCCAAGAAGTACCCCCCGCACCAGCGACATCAATGGCTGCTACTCCGGCGGCAATTAGTTTCTGTGCGATCGCTGCGGAAATGCCGTTACCAACTTCTTTTGCAATCACTGGTACTGGTAGCTTGCTGCATAATTTAGAAATCTTGTCAAGCAAACCCCGAAAATTAGTATCACCTTGGGGTTGAATGCATTCTTGTAGAGGGTTAATGTGTAAAATCAGGGCATCAGCCTCTAGAATGTCAACTACCCGCAAACATTCATCTAAGCCGTACTTGTAGTTAAGTTGCACAGCCCCCAAGTTCGCAAATAATAGAACATCGGGCGCATACTTGCGGACAGCAAAAGTATCAGCCACCTGGGGTTTTTCTACCGCGACTCGCTGGGAACCAACACCCATTGCAATTTTGTAGTGTTGCGCGACTTGCGCCAAACGTTGGTTAATGATTGCGGCTTGTTCTGTTCCACCAGTCATGGAAGAAATTAACAAGGGTGCGCCAAGATGTTTCCCCAGGAAAGTTGTACTGATATCAATATCGCTGTGATTGAGTTCGGGTAAGCAAGAATGGGTAAAGCGATAACGTTCCAGTCCATTGGTAATTTGGTGAGACTGAACATCTTCCTCTAAACAGATCCGAATGTGATCGGCTTTGCGATTCTGAGTTTGTGCAGAGATGTTGGTAGGGGCGTTCACTGGTAGGTATGACTAAAAGTATTTGCTTGCGATCGCTATTGTTACATTGTCTGCAACCGTATTTGTATAACAAAAATATTTATTTTCGCTATCTTTCGGGTACGTTACGCTATTGATAACATACCCATTCACTCATTTTATGAGTTAATTAATATGGTTTTACAAACAGAAAAGCGCTACACCCCAGAAGAATATTTGGAATTAGAAGAGAAGGCTGAATATAAAAATGAATACAGAGACGGATAAATCATACAGATGACAGGGGGAACAACCAACCACAACAAAATTGCACTTAATTTTTGTCGCAAGTTTCCCTTGACAGTGCAAGGGCAAGATTATGATATTTACATAGGCGATGTAAAATTATCAATACCTCGTCATCACATTTATACTTATCCTGATATTATAGTCATCAAAGATAAGCCTATTTACGAGGGAACAGGTAAAACAATTATCACTAATCCTTTATTAATTGTTGAAGTCTTATCAAATTCAACTAAAAATTATGATAAAACAGATAATTTTAAATATTATGGTTCAATTCCTGGTTTTCAAGAATATATCATGATTGACCAGTATAGTTTTGCTGTGGAACAATTTGCAAAGCAAGCAGAAGGTCAATGGATTTTTAAAGAATATGAAGGTGAAGATACAGTTTTAGTATTAGATTCTATCGAATTTCAAATTACCTTGTGTGATATTTACGAACGGGTGAATTTTGAGTTGATTGAGAAATAAAACCTAACTACTAAGAGCATGTTTGAAAAGTCATAATTGATGTGTCAAATATTTTTTATCCCACCTCCCCAATACATCGGGAAGGTTAGGATGGGGTAATTCGAGGACTGGTAGTGATTCGATAACTTGTGTGTACACCGTAGCCTTTATAAGGGGAGGTATAAGGGGAGGGTTAGGGTGGGGTAATTCGACAGACTAGTTGTGATTCCATAACTTGTGCATACACGGTAGCATATTGACTGAGCGGGCAAGATGCCATTAGTGTCAATTTAAGGTTAAAACCCATTTGTCAACGATGGGTTTTGTTAGGAACGAAGTATAAAGGTGAACTTTTTCTAACTGTTATACGCAAGCTGGGAGTAATGCTAATAAACAAAGCATTAATAGTCCCTGAAAAAGTTCGTTTTTTGTCCCTTTCAAACCGAGTTTTTGAGCATAAATGCTTATTTGCATAGTCAGTTTGAGCTTAACTTGACACCTATGGCAAGATGCCCACCCCACAATATTAGATAATTTAGCCCCTACACCCTTATACCTTTATACCCCTAATGAAGCCTTCTTCACCATATTGATTGGTGTTTTCCGCAAGAAAAATGCTATTTTACTTACTAAAAATGCTATTTCGCTTTTGATTTCAGTATTTTCCACAGTTAACTACTTTTCTATCCTGCGTTAACTTAATCTTTAAACCTAAGAATATTCAATTTTTCTGGAATTTAAATTTTCCAGTGTGTATTTACACACAGATCAAAATTAAGTCTATAAATTTAACAAAGAATTACAGGAGTAAACTTATGCCAGAATCTAACTCGCAAGACAAAAACAACTTTCTCTATCCTCGTAGTCGGTATTATGGTAAATTCCAGCCAGAAAACTTAGTGTTCAATGCTAATCTCCAAGAATTTGCCCAAAAAATTAGTTACATCACCTGCCTAGAAACAGGGGGAAAACTGTCTCAGGATGAAGCTTACGAGCAAATTAAAGCACTTTGGAAACAGCTGAAACACAGTAAAAAGCAACTGGCTATTAGTGAAAATAAAGAAGTTTGAAATAATGGGCATTGGAAAGAGGCAAAGGGCCAGGGAGCAGTCTTGATGAAACAAGTTCACAGCCTTGTGTGAAAGGGGTACAAGGGGGACAAATAGTAAATGACTCTTTCAAGTCAGGAGGCAGGGGGAAAATTATGATTCTCCCCCATCGCTTTTAGGAATAAGAATTAAATAACATACAATTTATGTCCCTGGTTTACCTCAACCTCAATCTCTCTCCGAGTATATTGGAGAGGGAAGCTAGAGACAGGATGAAGTTTTGCATCTTATTTAATCCATGTTCCTTACCAAGTTATTTACCTTCTACCAAAGTCCAGAAATAACCATCTGGTGAGACAAAAGAGAAACTCGTCTCGCCAAATTCATTACTAATGATGTCTGTAACTTTTTGGGCAGTACTTGCCTTGATGCGATCGCAATATTCCTGTATTCCCTTAACCCGATAGGTATATAAAGACATACCTAAACTACCCGGTTGGGCTGCCTCAAAGCGCGATTCTAAATCAATGGATTCTGGAAATCGAATCACATAAAGTCTACCGCTACGTGTCGCCATGAGGTCAGACTGAGAAGAACGAGGATCGTCAAAGGTAGTGACAATAAACTTTTCACCAGGATTAAGGTCAAAAATATCTTTACCGGCTGGCGAAGATTCATAGCTAGTTTCGACATCATCCCGCACACGCAGCAAACCCAAAACTTCTTCATAAAACTTCAGGGTTTCTTTGCTATCATCTTGAACAATAATCCCCATGTGGGTAAACTGACTAGTCTTGAGTGCCGCATTCTGGTTAACTTGTCCGTAATGCGGTAGTGTATAGCCAAACCGTTGAAACAAAACTTGTCTAGCTAAGGGTTGCAGCAGCAACATTTCTCGCACACCAACTGCTGGCTCAATAAAAGGACGACTTTTCCTCTCTTTGTTGTAGATGACTTCCCAATAAGGGTTAGAGTACCTAATAGGGAAACCTGCTGCCTTTGCATCTTCTATATGATTTAAGATACTTAAAACATCCGTAGTTAAGCTTGTTGCCCAACGATTTCCTTTAATTTTCATTGACGCTGTTCCCAAACCTTCATGGGTGGGATTTTGCCAAACCATCAGCCGAATCAAACCATGATCTGCATTTTGGTGGTATAGGCGAATTGAGCGTAAAGACGAATTCACTCCATATAATTGATGGGCTACATCTGCGGTTAATTCACCCACTTCACCAATGCGATAGCCAAATTGCTCCCAATACTGAATTGCAGAAATTGGCTCTGGGATGCCGATGCAGACTTCATAGATACCTTCAATAGCGGTTTGTTGTTCGTGAGTCATAATGAGTGCTGAGTGCTGAGTTAGGAGTTATATCATGTCCGCTAAATCACTTACGATATGTCATTGCGAGCGCAACGAAGTAAAGCAAAGGAAGTGTTTACAAAAGTATCTCAGAAAGAATCTGAAAAACAACAACCTTTTTTTGTAGCTTATGATGTACTTACAAAAGTGAGATATCTAATAGACATCTGGTGAAAATAAATGTAGAGACGTAGCAGTGCTACGTCTCTACAAGGATTCTGGATAACGCATATTTAATTTCTGGAGATGTCTAATAATATATAAAGTTCAAAATTCTTCTGATTACACCTAATTAGCGATCGCAATCAAGTTTTTTTAACAGGAGTTAAGCTATGGCGCAGCGATTGACTCAAGAGCAATTATCACAAATAGTCACAGAAGTACAAGGGCTGCAATTGCGTCGGGATGCAGAATTAGACCAACAACAGGTGAGAGAAATTTTACAAGAGTTGAATTTACCGCCAGAGTTACTAGATGAAGCGCTGATTCAGTTAAATCGCCGCCAAACACTGGAGGTACAGCAACGTCGGGATCGATGGATTACTTTTGGAGTAGTGGCAGTTGTAGTGGTCGTCATTGCATCTACAATATTTTTTATGCAGCAGCAAAATTCTGCACTTTCTCGTGTTTCTGCTCAACAAGACCGCATCACTTTGGGACAAAATAGTAGCGAGAACTTAAAGACAATTTCCCGCCAAACTAATCGAGAAGTGTTGTATCGTGTCACATT
Organism: Nostoc sp. C052; assembly: GCF_013393905.1. Taxonomy (GTDB): domain Bacteria; phylum Cyanobacteriota; class Cyanobacteriia; order Cyanobacteriales; family Nostocaceae; genus Nostoc. The sequence continues at coordinate 3,735,458 of NZ_CP040272.1, read as the reverse complement.
AAAGGATGCACCTTTGGGTAAAAAGCTGTCTCTATCTTGTAATTGGACTGACCCAAGTGGTCAAATTGTCAAGCAAAACAACTATCAAACCCGCGAGATTAATACATCTGTTTGGGATACGCAGTGTCGCTACACTATTAACTCGGCTGCAAATGTTGGTAATTGGAAAGTGCAGATGTTCCTAGAAGGTCGACAAATTAGCGATGAAACTTTTGAAGTTAAATAAATAGTCCAGATGGGCAACATCCCGCATCACTTTCTTGGCTATTGGGGTTACGGCACTCAACACGAGTTGGAAGCGCTGTTAACTAATGTTGTGGAAAACCTCTCGCCTAAAAGGAGAAAGGCTTTAAAGTTGTCTGCACAAAAAAATTATCCTTTTTCCATCTGGAATGTTGTTTATATAGGACTTGATGAAAATCCCCCACTGCAACAAAATCAAATTGCTGCCATCTCAGCATCAGGATTATTCAGTTCACCCGACGCTTGGGTAAGTCTCCAGGAAAACAACTGCCTAATTTTGGGAAGAGAACCTTTCGGAAAGATGCCTTTGTATTGGACTGTGCAAGGACAAATAATTTGGTTTGCATCCCAACTGCAATTACTTTTACCGATTTTGCAACAGTCAGAAGTTAGCATTCCTGGGTTATATGGCTATAGCTGTTTTTCTTACGTTCCCACACCCTTAACTCCTATTAATGGAGTATTTGCAGTGACAGCAGGAACTGAATTAGTTTGGCAGAGCGATCGCCAATCAGGTATTCTGCAAACACCTGAATCTAAAAAAATCCACTCGTGGCGGGAAGCGTCAGAACAGTTAACAGATGAAGCTACAGCAATTACTGAATTGCAAACTCTCCTTAAAGACTCCATTGAGCGACAAATTGCCGATTTAAAAGATGAACCTGTCGGGGTGTTTCTCTCTGGCGGACTCGATTCTTCAGTGGTGGCGGCGCTGCTGGTACAAGCAGGGGTGAAAGTCCGCGCCTACACTTTAGATTTTGGTAACGCAGGGATTCCAGAATATCCATACTCTGAACAAGTTGCCGAGTTTCTCAAAATTCCGCTAATTAAAGTTGCAGCAAACCCAAGTTCGATCGAGAATGCCCTAATTCCAACTGTGCAAGCATTGGATTTACCTTTTGGCGATGGCGTGTGTGTGCCTTTATATCTTCTGTCAGAGAGAGCGAGTCAGGAAACTCAGGTAATTTTTAATGGCGAAGGTGGAGATCAATTATTTGCCGGTTGGACGAATAAACCTTTAATTGCCGCAGGTGTTTATCAAGCAGAAAATCCCGCCGGACAGGAAAGTTTTATCCAGCAATATTTCCGTACCTTTCACCGTCTTGGGGGATACGAATCTCAAGTTTATCAGCCGGAGGTTTATGCACAGATCCAAAATTTGCATCCTGAAGATTGGTTATTGGCGGCTTTAGATCGCAATGAGTGTCCATCTTTGCTACATCGCCTCCGCCGTGCTAGTTTGATGCTCAAAGGAGCGCAGAATATCCATCCCCGTGCAACTGCATTGGGGTTTGCTCATGGTTTGTGGGTGCGATCGCCTTTTTGTGATTTACCTCTAGCTGAATGGACATTCCGCCTCTCTGGAGAACTCTGTTTGCAGGGTGCTTGTGAAAAATATATCCTCAAACGGGCTGTAGAAAATTGGCTGCCACCCGAAATTGTCTGGCGACAAAAACGTGGTATGGGGGTTCCCTTAACTTCTTGGTGTTTAAATGATTTTTGGCATCAACTCGGCATCTGGCTCAATCCAGAAATACTTCGCACTCATAATCATTTTTATCCTCACATTGCGGCACAAATCGTTGAAGGCAAACTAGGAGCGGCTATTCAAGGCCGGCGGATTGGTGAAACACTCTGGTTACTAATTATGTGGCAACTTTGGCGATCGCATGTTTTAAATGAAGAACTAAGCAAACATTCTTGGGATCATCCCTTTTGGTTAAATCGTTGGCTATGGAAAAATTACAAAAAAATTCTTAATTCGTAATTGATAGACGGAGCAACTAACTTGAAGTTATGGAGAGCAAGAACTTTTATGATTTGCAAAATTCCCTTGGTCCGCCATTTTCTGGGAAACTTGCCCAGGAGTTACTGAGTACTTACGGTTCTCCACTTTATGTTTATAATGGCTATCGCTTGGGCGAAACTATTAAGCGGATTAACAAAGCAGTCAGTTATCCGCGCACGCAATTTCGCTTTGCCAGCGTTACCAATGGCAACATTGCGCTATTAAAAATTTTTCGTTCATTTGGGTGGGGACTTCACGCCAATACACCAGGAGATATTTATTTAGGATTGCAAGCTGGTTTCAATCCGAGTGAGATTGTTTATAGCGGCAGTAATTTGAATCGGACTGAGATGCTACAAGTCCTGAATTGGGGAATTACAACTCTCAATCTCGATAGTCTGGCTCAGTTGCAATTGTGCTGCGAAGTTTTGCCCAAAGGCAGAGAGGAATATATTCGCCTGGGTTTACGGCTTAATTTGCCGGAAATTACCGGAGATAGCCGCATTGGTGTACGTCCAGAGGAATTTGGTGATGCGATCGCTATAACTGGTGACGTGGGATTAAAACTAAGTGGTTTACACTTCTATCGAGGTACGGGAACTAACGCCACAGCAGCTTTTACCGAGGTGATTGATACAGTAATCGCCACAGCCCAAAAGTTACCAGATTGGGAATATTTAGATTTTGGTGGTGGTTTTGGCTATCCATATCATCACAACAAAATAGCCTTTGACTGGGAAATATTTGGGGCTGAATTAACCGAGAGAATTACTCGTTTAGGACGGAAAATTGATTTGGTAATTGAACCGGGACGAAGTGCGATCGCCGGATGTGCAACTTTGCTTGCTCAAGTTGTTTCGGTAAAATGGCAAGGAGAAAAACAGATTGTTGGAGTTGATACCACCGTTGCAAATCTTTCAGTACCTTCAGTACACGGCGGCTACCGAGAAATCGTCACTTGGAAACAAGTAGACAATCCATTCACAACTGATATTTGTGGTAACACCACATATTCACGAGATTACCTGGGGAAAAATTGCCAACTCCCGGCGCTAGAAATTGGTGATATCGTTGCCATTTTAGATGTCGGTGCTTATGGTTATGCGATGTCGTCTCACTTTTTACACCGCCCCAAACCTGCGGAAGTCTTGCTAGAAAATAGTACACACCGCCTGATTCGCCAGCGAGAAGACTACAGCGTTTTATTAACAAATCAGGTGCTAGATAACTAACGTCAAAAAACCATTATGAAGTGTATTAACTGCGGAACTGACAATAAATTAAAAGAGCGGACAGCTAATCAAGGTCGGTGTCTAAAATGCAATCATCCCTTTGCTTTTGAACCGACCAGTATGAGTAAAGTTAAGATTACTGATCCTTTTTTTGCAAAAGCGATCGCTGACATTTCTGCAAATAACACCTTATTTTTTACACCCAAGCAACTGCTTTATTTTCTAGATAATCGTCTGAGGGCTAAATCCTTTTCAGGATTTGGCTGGTTAGTTCCATTTTTAATGATTAGCTTTTTTACAGCCATTCCTAGTTATTTTATAGTTCCGTTTATTTTCAGTTTTATTCTTATTATAAATTTTTTAAAATCTAGTAGGTCTAGTAAACTCAATAACAAAGATCGCCAATCAAATGCCAAGGCTTTGCAAATTTTAGGAGGAATCATTCTTGCGGGAGGGATTTTATTTAGTATCAATGTGAATTCATTTGCTATATTTGTTATTTTCGTTAGTATGGGGATGCTATCGATATACTTAGGAACTCGACAGTCAGGTAGAATCGTATTAGTAACACAGGAATTTTTATTTTCTGAATCTCAGGTTCAAGATTGGCTAAACCGTTGGCAGCAAATCAATGGTTCAATTCTCAAAATTCTTCCTTCTCCAAAGCAGGAAAATAAACCAGCTACAATTAATCCTGATGTAACCGCTTACAGTTTTGATAGATTAGTCGTTTGTGATAGTGCTAGTATTGCTCAACTATTAATTGCTAATAATTTCCACTTTGAAAACAACTGTGCAATTCTCAGCATTACTGGATATCCTCAAAGCATTTTTGACACCACAATGCAAATGCTGCGCCGCAATCCCGATTTGAAAGTCTATGCAGTGCATGATTGCAATCCACGAGGCATTGGTTTAGTTCATAAGTTGAGAACCAATGCTAATTGGTTTCTCAATAGTGAGATTGTGATTATTGATATTGGACTAACGCCACGTCAAATTATCGCTACCAAACGTGGAATGTTTATTCAATCCTCTCCAGAGTCGGCGCAAGCAGCTAAACAATTGCCTGAAGAAATACGTCAAAGTTTATTTGCTGAAGAATTAGCATGGTTAGAATCTGGAAAATTTGTGGAATTGGAATCTTTTACTCCCCAAAGAATAATTAAAGTTCTGCAAAAAGGTATTGCTGGCAGCCAAAATTTAGAAGGTGATGACAGTAGCTTGCTTTTAGTCGGCGATACAGGAAATGATATGTACGTTGTTCAAAGTTTTGGTTAGGAATATGTATTAAATAAAATTTCTGGAATCTGGGTTTTATTTAAATACAGTTCAGAATGAGCAACAAACCACTTGTAGAGACGGCGATTTATCGCGTCTCGAAAACCCAAAATTGTTGTCAGTATCCCTTAACCCAAGTGTATTAGATTTTGTTTCGATTACCGTACAGTGTTCAAAAAATTTGGATTTGGCGATCGCCTTTCATCGATGATTGTTTCTCAGATTTACCCATTTTCTGAAAATCCAGGATTTAATAAGTAAGTCGGCACAATAAAACCAAACTGTGTAAAGAGAAGTAAACAAGGCTCAAACTCTCTTTCCCCCTGCTCCCGGTCCCCTGCCTTATCCCAACGATAATTCTATTACGCCGACCTACTTAGTACAGGTTTTGAGCATGAATAAGCTTGACATTATCAAGATGAAATTGATACCATTTTCAGGTTTTAATTTTTGTGTTATACTTAAATAAACATTGCTATTGTTAAAGAATTGAAATGTAGCAATATGTTTTTCCTTTAACTAAGCAAATTCCTGGGCAAGGTTGGTATTAATTGAAAATTCAAGCGTTGGAAGTCAAGGCTGGCGATCGCATTATTGCTTACTGCAACAACAAAATGCAAACCTGCAAGGTAAAACGCATACTAGATCCCGGTCAAGCTAATATCACACTATCAGTATTCACCTCTGAGAATTATCGTGGTTGCTCAGTCTCATCTATAGTTCGCTTTCATAGTAACGCTTTGGTTGATTTAGTAAGTTAAAAATCAAGTAAATATTCAATCTCAAAAATATTTCTAGCTCTTGTCCAGCTTGAGGCTGGACAAAATTTTTATTAAAGGTGTAATACCTGCGGTTTTGCTAGCCTACGCACAGACAAATCTGTTAATTGCGGCTGGATGGTTTTCGCACACTCACATTACACCAGTGCAGGCGACAATAATTTATAAAATTCTGAGGGAAAAAATGGGTAGTGCGATCGCGCAATAGCGATCGTCTACGGTGAACGCATTACTAAAATATCACTCTTCAATTGATGTCTTTTGTCAGTTCTTTTTCACATCACGAGCCATGTTGAGGTAGTAGTCGTCAAGCTTGGCATTAGGACGACGGCGGTTAGTGGTAGAAATTTTACTAGTGTTATCAGGGTTCGTTTCAATTGGCTGTTTAGCAGCAGCTTGTTTTATACCTTGCACCTCATCAGATTCCAAGAAATAACCAGAACTAGTGAATCCGAAAAGCTTGGCAAAAAAACCAAATATATTTCCGAAAAAATTAGAAAAACTTTGGAATAAAACACCAAACAAGCCTTCAACGCGAAGGAAAAAGTTCCTAATAGCTTGAGTTAGCCGAAGCATGACACCACCTTCAATGATTGCCTATCTATATATTGTGACCCAATTGCGATCGCAGAATGGGTGCTATGGCAAAAATCTACCAGTGGATAGGTATAGCTAAACTAGGACTTACGCAAGTATTATATTTGTCTCGTAGAGGTTATCTGCCCAGGATGCCAGAAGAATCAAAATAAACTATGGTATCGAATTTTCCTTATGAGCGTCATGATTCCTAGTTTTCCTGAACCAGCAAAACCGATTTAACCGGACGCTTGATAGAATTTCCCTCCAAATCAACCTTCCCGTAAAAGGTTTTGCCCTTGTAATAAAGCGAAGACGAACTCCCTCCATCCAGATTCATCGCTTGTTCAGCACCAAGGGTTTTCATCAAATCAGCTAATCCTGGCAAAGATATCCCAGAGGTACTGGGAGCCGAGGGTTTTTGAGCCACCATAACTAAAACAACACTACCATCACGAGTGATACCTACGGCAGTTCTGGCATTAGGTTGGTTACTGCCAAGTGCATCTCGTTTATTAGCATTATCCACAAAGCCCTCTTTTACTAACGAGAGTTGTGGTAATAGGCGTGGACCAGCACCTATAGCATCGACTAACTGACAACCTGCTGGTGGTGACTGACTATGTAGAGCAATGGAATAGCGGATAGTTTGCCCACATAAGTAGCGGCGGAATTCTGTACGATTAAGTATTTGACCCAGATAAGGTTTTAAGTTGGGATTGTTCACCAGCCGTTCGTTTTCCTTAGGGTCAGCTATCAACTTACCTTGTATGACAACATAAGATGTAGTTTTTTGGTTGGCTGGGTCAAAAAAGCCTGCATTCAAAATAGCTGTGGCTTGATGCTTCTGAGCAAATTCCTCTACAGTGGCTACCTTCTCTGATAGTGCAGGAGTTACCAAAAATCTGCTATTGGCTGGAATCAATAGGATGTGAGCGATGCTTTGGGGTAAAGTGCGTTCTAAGTAGCGGATAGTTTTTGGTGGTGAAGCTGCAATAGTCGGTATTGATGGCGTTGAAGAACGCAAATTAAACCATAACACCATTGCCAAACTAATTAATATCAAAGCCAGTAGTTTGATTTTCCTCACATTTAAACTCACTTGTGGTTAGCTCAAACAAAGTTGATTTAATTAAAATACTTTAAGCTGAAAAATCGCTAATTTTTGGCTGATGGTAAAAATGCTCTCAAAAGCCCTACTCGATTATAACTACCACACACCTTGCTGTATAAGCATTCTAAAGACTTTCTACTTGACATTTACCCGTTACTTACCCGATACTATTTATATCGTTGCAAAACACCTTACCCCTCATAAAGATTGAAGCTAGTAAGCAACTACGTGCTAATTTTCCAAAAAGGCGTTGCAAAACACCTCATATCTCATAAGGACTGAAACAACGACGTGTGGTACAGACATCAAATACAGGGACTAAAAGCAATTAAAAAGTACAGTTCTCGACTCAAATAGTTTTGCAACCTTAATGACTCAAGCAGGGTATTCAATCTCAGGTAGCGCACCTGCACAGTCTAATAGAATAAAAGTATGGTGGATTCATAACGAATACCCAAGAGTTGAGTCTGTATATAGTCCAGACAAGACAATAGTGATAACGGCATATCATATTAACTGATATTTTTTATTTCTATTAAACTAAAAAAACTGCCGAACTCTAGCGAATTTGCAGGTTTTTAATATTCCAAAATTTACTTTTTTTAAAAAATAATCCAGAAGTATTCAAACTTTTTATTTACTTCCCTAAACTCATGGAGTTTCTAACTGCTATCGAAGTTGAAGTAGAGTTTATTATTCATAATTCTCGCCATTTGCGGAATGTTGTAGTGAAGCGCCTTGAATTACCGGGCTTTAGTTTTAGGTTGACTCCAGATTCCACAATTGGCGGTTGTCCAATCGAAGCACTCGATATCCCACCAAGAGCAAGTTATCCAGATGCTTCACCTCGCTATGATTTGTTAAACTTCCGGTTGACGACTAAATTAGACTGTTTTCATTTCCAATGTGGACAGAAAGTTTTGGTTGATAGGATTATTTGTAGTCTGTGATACTTTTAGCACTAAAATTAATTAACCATCTCCTATAACTGATTTTATTTCTTGAGACAGCGAATGTGTATCTCTGAATGTAGAGGCAGGTAAGTACACTGTAAATTGAGTACCTCTGCCTACTTGACTATAAACATTGACAAAACCACCGTGATTTTTAATAATACCCAGCGCCGTAGAAAGTCCTAAACCTGTACCTTTACCTATCTCTTTGGTAGTGAAAAATGGTTCAAAAATTCGTTGCTGGACTTCCGACGACATCCCCATACCAGTATCCGTAACCACGATCGCAATATAAGAACCTACTTTCGCATCGATGTTTATCTGGGCAGAATGTTCGCCAATCACTAGATTTTCCGCCGCAATCCTTAAAATACCGCCATTGGGCATAGCATCGCGGGCATTGATTACCAAGTTTATTAGCACCTGATGTAGTTGAGTAATGTCTCCACGAACATACCAGAGATTTTTTGGGATATCTATCTGGCAAACAATGGATTTGGGGAATGTTTGAGCGATAATTTGCTCAATTTCTGCCATCAAAGGCTGAATTTGCACAATTATCCGTTTATCTTCAATACCTCGTGCAAAAGATAACACTTGCTTGAGCAAATTAGCACCGCGTTTCACATTATTTTCTAAAGTTTGCAGTATTTGCTGACTCTGCGAATCGGGCAATTTCTTCTGCAACAGTTGAACTGACATTAAAATTGGAGATAGTATATTGTTGAGGTCATGGGCGATACCGCCAGCGAGAGTACCGATACTCTCTAAACGTTGCGATCGCAAAAGTTGAGCTTCTAGTTGTTTCTGTTGCGTAATCTCAGTGTTCACACTCAAAATGGATTTGGGTTGGCCATGATGATGTCGGATCAGTGTCCACCGACTTTCAACGATAATTATTTTGCCTTCCCTGGTTAGTTGATGCAACTCACCCCGCCACTCACCTGTATTTATCACCTTCAAATAAGCATCTTCTAACTCTGGTGAAATCTCTTTATACAAAACTTGTAAAACATTTTTCTCTATAACTTCCTCAGCCTTCCAGCCATATAGACGTTCAGCACCTTGATTCCAAAATAAAATTTGGTTGTGGATATTTCGCACCAGAATCGCGTCAGTTGATACATCCAGCAGCGCTGCTTGTTCGCGGATTTTCTGTTCTGCCTGTTTTTGCTGGGTTATATCTCGCGTCAGTGCCAAATGGATGAACGTACCATCAGATTCGTTACGCAGTGGTACAGCATGAGTTTCCATGTAGCGATGAGTACCTTGAAATCCCACCATTTCAAACTCCAAAGTCCCCTTATTACCTTGGCAGACACTTTTATGCAGGTCGGCAAAGGCGGCTCTATACTCTGGTAAAATTACAGCATCAATTGGTTTACCAATTAATACATCAGCACTTTCCACTTCCATTATTGCCAACCCTTCTGCATTAATTTCTAAAAGGGTGCCATTCCTGGCAATTAACTGGATGCATTCTGGTTCTGCATCTATCATGGCTCGTAAACGATTTTCGCTTTGGCGTAGGGCCAGTTCCGTTTGCTGAAGCTGCCTGATATAACGCCACAACAAATCATATAGCAGCGCCACCAGCACCAAATCCACAATAGCAGCGATAAAAAATGTCACTATTGCCTTTTGGGAACTTGCTTGTGACTGCTGCATCCCCTGGTGTAACAAATTTTGCTCTGCCTTTAAAGAGTCGTGAATCAGTTGTTGGATTTCTTTACCGATTTGCTTATCTCGATCGGATAAGATTAGTTGCTGAACTGCTTCTAATCCTTGGTTTTGTCTGAGGTAGATTTCTTGTTGGAGAATTTTCAGCCTGGTGGTAATTTTTGGTTCCAGCAAAGAAATCCACTGCTGCTTTTGATGATTTTTAGCACTTAGCTTAGTGAGAATCTGAACATTGCTATTAGTTTGTTGATTAGCTGCAAGATAGGTTTTTAGATCCTCTGCATCTGCTGTAATTAGATAATTACGTTGTGCAGTTTCAGTATCTTTAAGTGCAAATTGGATACTTTCAACTTGGGTAATAAATTGATATGAGTCTGTTACCCATTGCTGATTGTGAATCAGCTTCACAGTGTTGCTATATGAAACTACAGCATTAGTAAATACAACTGCCAATGCTAGGACGAATATTGCTTTTAGCTTTTGGACTCGATACCATTTTTTGCTCATGCGATCGCCCCTTCTGCCGCAGATTACCTCCATTAGTTAAGATTAAAGATTAGAAACAAATACTGAGAATATTTTAAGGATTTTGATAACACTGGTAGCAAAATACAATCTATTATAGTTGTAAATATCTGGATTTTTTGGGATGATGATTTATACATAATAGTCACAAATAAATCCGCTAATTTTTAATATAAATTCATTTTTACAGTAATGTGGGCAATGCAGTTTAGCTCAGAGAAGTTTCCTATTAACAGAGAGTAGGTAACAATACCAAAAATGACTAATGACCAAACTACCACGTTGCATTGTCTGCAAGACAACTTTTTTACAGGGTCAGAGCTTTTACACTAGACCCTGTATTGAGTGTGGAAATCTTAACTTCGCAAGCGTCAGCAAACTGCCGATTTACGGGGTATGATTGCCGTTGTCACAGGAGCCAGGGTAAAGATTGGTCATGGGGTAGCGTTGAGACAATACGGTTCGGTTAAGGTTTTTTGATGAAAATTTTAGATCGCTAAAGACGCAATAAATCGCCGTCAACACAAAAGATTGATTATTGTAGAGACGGCGATTCATCGCGTCTCTTGACTTAACCGAACAGTATTGAGCGTTGAGACTGTTGCGAAATGGTGCGACTGCGATCGCAACAAACCGTTTTCTCCATAATGCGGCAAAAAGGTACGCAACAGTTTTCTGAATTCTTCAATATATTGAAGTAGCAGTCTCCCTAGCAGCTTCTCGCAGCCGCTCCACATCGCGCATCGGTGGCGCACCAAAGAGCCGCTTGTACTCCCGGTTGAAGTGCGAGGCATCATCATACCCTACTCGATAAGCAGCACTGGTAGCGTCAAGGTTTTCCCCCAGCATCAGACGGCGAGCCTCCTGGAGCCGCAGTTGCTTCTGGAACTGCAAGGGACTCATTGCAGTGACAGACTTGAAGTGATGGTGAAAGCCGGAGACACTCATTCCCATCTCTCGGGCGATGTTTTCAATCTTGATCGGCTCGTTAAAGTCTTTACGAAGTCGCTCGACGGCTCTGGCGATGTGGTAAGTGTAGCCACCAAGAACTGCAATATGACGGAGCCGATTACCTTGCTCTCCCATCAAGAGTCGGTAAATAATTTCCCGCTTAATCAGTGGTGCAAGAACATGAGCTTCCGCAGGGGAATCTAAAAGCCTGACAAGCCGAACCACAGCGTCCAACAGATTTGCATTCAATGGACTTACGTCGATCGCTTTCACATCACCACGGTTGCGCGATGAGGGATACCCCGCCTCGACCATCACTGAGCCAACGAGGGTGGGGTCGAGATCGAGGCGCAGGCTAAGATACGGTTGCGTATGGGACGCTTCCAGAATTTGGCTGATAATGGGTAGTTCGACCGTAGCCAGCAGATAATGCATCGGGTCGTACTGATAGCGATCGCTACCCAGAAGAACTTCTTTGCTGCCCTGAGCGATCGCACAAAAGGCAGGGATAGAGACACTATGAAGGCATTCCGAAGGCGAGGAGGCGCGGTTGAAGTGCAAACCTTTCAACGGCTCAATCGTCCCATCATGACGAATCGCCTGGGCAATCCGCTCAGTCAGTTCATCTCTGTAGGCTTGCGCTCTGTCTGCCTCGCGCTTTGCCTGCGGGTCGTTCATTAAATTGATATTGGCAGCGTTCATTTCTAAGTTTGCAGGATTGTACAACAATCTTAGACGATCGTCCTATTGCTTGCTCTTCAAAATGCCTAAGATGAAGCTAAAGCAAGGAAAAATGATTTCGGCTTCTTGTAAAGATTCTGGATTTTTATTTAAGATAAAACTCAGTTTTGATTGGGCAAGAGACTTGCCATCGAAATGGCATCAAGTAAAGGAATTAAGAAAATGGACATTAAAAGAAGTGGCTCACAGCCTTCCGCCAAAGGTCCGGCTGAGTATTTTACCGGCACTGTCCGCGTTGACCCCCTGTTTGAGGCACACGATCCAGCACGCACGTCTGGAGCCAGTGTCACATTTGAACCTGGCGCTAGGACAGCATGGCACACCCACCCCTTGGGACAAACCCTAATTGTGACGGCTGGCTGTGGACTTATACAACGCTGGGGCGGTGCGATCGAGGAAATTCGACCGGGAGACGCGATCTGGATCTCGCCGGGTGAGAAGCATTGGCACGGTGCTACAGCAACCACATCCATGACGCACATTGCCATTCAGGAATGGCTTGATGGCAAGCCCGTGGACTGGATGGAAAAGGTCAGCGACGAACAATACCAGACGCTAAAAGTAGACAAATAGGAGCATTAATTTATGTACAACACAAAAGCTTATTCCGCAGCCAGTGCAACATCACCACTGTCCTCTACCAAGATCAAGCGTCGCGATCCAACTGAACACGATGTGCAGATTGAAATCCTCTTCTGCGGCATCTGCCACTCAGACCTCCATTCGGTGCGTAACGAGTGGAGCAGCATTATGTCCACTGTCTATCCGATTGTTCCCGGTCATGAGATCGTCGGCCGCGTCACTAAGGTCGGCTCGGCAGTTACAAAGCACAAGCCCGGCGACCTCGCCGCAGTCTTTCCGGCTCTATGATCGGCGGCATCGCCGAAACCCAAGAGATGCTTGACTTTTGCGGTAAACATAATATCATCCCCGATGTCGAAGTCATTCCTATCCAGAAAGTCAACGAAGCCTACGATCGCCTGCTCAAGTCCGATGTGAAGTACCGCTTCTGTATTGATATGGCATCCCTTAAATCTGCATAACTGCATCGGTTGGAAGAGAACATTGGCGCAGCAAACATCGAGCTAACACAAGACGAATTAAAGAGCATCGACGAGGCATTGGCGCAAATTACAGTGGTAGGCGATCGCTATCCAGAAGAGTTGGAAAAGCGCACGGAATTATAGACGGAATCGCGTAGACATCAAAGCCAGGGAGCCTGTCTATCCTCATAGCTCTGGGCGGGGTTGAAGCACAGATCAAAGGGCACATTCAAGGCAATCTGAATATCGGCAACGGCAAAGACATACTCCTGGATCTGATTACACAATTGTTGCCCTGAGTGGGACATCACCGAACACTAAATGCGTTGAAATGCCTGAATGAAGTGGTGACAGAGTAATGGCGATAATAACGAGCAATGAACAATACAGGGTTTGATTAAGTCCGAGTCAAAGGAAAATAATTATGAGCAAAGTCTGGTTGATCACAGGCGCCGGCAGCGGCATCGGCACCGGAATCGCCAAGGCGGCATTGCAGTCCGGCGATCGTGTAGTCGCGACCGGAAGAAACCTCGATAAAGTGCGTAATGCCTTGCGCGACGTTACTAGCGAGAATCTTGCATTTGTCCAATTGGACGTTTCCGACGAGGTACAGGCGAAAACAGCCGTCGATGAGGCGGTGAAGCAGTTCGGTCGTATCGACGTTTTGGTTAACAATGCGGGCTACAGCCTGCTTGGTAATTTTGAGGAGATGACCACGAACGACATCGAACGCCAATTCGCTACGAACTTCTATGGTGTGGTGTACGTCATGCGCGCGGTGCTGCCGGTTATGCGTCAGCAGCGGTCGGGCCACATCATCAACATCAGCTCCGTTGCTGGCGTGGTCGGGTTTAAGCACTGTGCCGCCTACGCCGCATCGAAGTTCGCGGTCGAGGGCATCTCGCTGTCGGTCGCGGTCGAGGTCGAGGGGTTCGGCATCAAGATGACGCTCGTCGAACCTGGCTTCTTCCGCACCGACCTTCTGGACAACCAGAATGTCAAATGGCCCAGCAACGCCATTGCAGACTATGCCGCCGAAGGCAACGTCCAGGAAACGTGGTCGGCCTACAACGGGACGCAGCAGGGCGATCCGGCAAAGTTGGGCGATGCTCTGGTCAAAATCGCTGGGATGGAGAATCCGCCGAAGTTGTTCGTTGCCGGAAGTGACGCTCTTGCGGCGATCGCGCCGGCTGTCGAGGAACGGCTACAGGCGACGCACGCCTATGAAGAGCTATCGAAATCAACAGATGGTTCATTCTAGCGATCGCGTAAGAAGCATCATCATCAAATCCACGGACATGATGCACATCGCCATACTGTGGACTAAATGGAACAGGTCAGCAACGAACAATACCAGACCTGATCTTGGAGTAGGACAGTTCCAACCTTTAATTCACCTTTAAATCAAAGATAGGAGTTCAAAAAATGCAAAAGCGCAAACTTGGAAACAGCAATCTGGAAGTCTCGGCTATTGGGCTGGGCTGTATGGGCATGAGCTTTTCTTATGGCCCACCTAAAGACATAAAGGAGATGACCGCCCTTCTGGGGGCTGCCGTCGATCGCGGAATAACATTCTTTGACACCGCCGAAGTCTACGGCCCGTTCACCAACGAAGAGCTTGTAGGCCAAGCCCTCGCTCCCTTCCGTGGGCAAGTGGTCATTGCCACCAAATTCGGATTCGACCTGAGTCCTAATTCCGATCCTCGTGGGATGAAGGGTGCGCCAGGATTGGATAGTCGGCCGGAGCGCATCAAGCAGGCCGTGGAGGGTTCGCTCAAGCGGCTCAAGGTCGAGACAATAGACCTGCTCTATCAGCACCGAGTTGACCCGAACGTGCCGATCGAAGACGTAGCAGGAGCGGTGAAGGAACTAATTGAGGAAGGTAAGGTGAAGCACTTTGGACTCTCGGAAGCAGGAGTGCAAACGATCCGTCGCGCCCACGCGGTTCAACCCGTGACGGCACTCCAGAGCGAATACTCGCTGTGGACGAGGACTCCTGAGAAGGAAGTCATACCAACTCTTGAGGAACTCGGAATCGGCTTTGTCCCGTATAGCCCTCTGGGTAAGGGTTTTCTCACTGGCAAGATCGACGAAAACGCGACCTTTGACAGTTCCGATTTTCGCAGCACCCTGCCTCGCTTCACGCCGGAGGCTCTCAAGGTGAATCAAGCGCTGATTAATCTGCTCGGCAGCATTGCCGAACAGAAGCAGGCGACACCGGCTCAGATTGCGATCGCCTGGCTGCTGGCCCAGAAGCCGTGGATTGTGCCGATCCCAGGCACCACGAAGCTGCATCGCTTAGATGAAAACATCGGTGCAGTCTCAGTCGAACTCACGCCCGACGATCTGCGTGACATTGATGACGCCGCCTCCAAGATCGCGGTGCAAGGAGCTAGATACCCCGAAAAGCTAGAGCAAATGACCGGTCGTTGAGCGGTAAAAAATGTCTTCTCTAGTTCAATACAGTTCAGATCAGCCTAAAATACTTGTAGAGACAGCGATTTATCGCGTCTCGAAAACCCAAAATTGTTCCCAGTAGGCCTTAACTGAACTGTATTGTTCTATATTTGCATTCCGTCGCTCACTAATTGGAGTTTAGGCAAAAAGTAGCCAGAAAAAACTATCAACTTAAACTGAAACTCCTTTAAAACCTCGTTTCCAGCCAGAATCGGGAAATGCTGCCTGCTGAGTATGGTAAATCAGGTACAAAGTTTCCTAAAAAAGTCATATACCAAAAGATTTTCAACCCAGTTAAGAGTTCCCTGTTCCCTGCCGTATATCATGTCCGACTTACTTCTACCTTTTTCAAATAGCTCTTTGCCCCAGATGTCGCCCATCAAACCCTTGCTTAATCCAACTCAGACATTCATATTCGGATTTGAATAACTTTGGAGCTGCAATATTATTCAATAACTCTGGTGGGTAATGGTCATAAAAATATTTGTCTTCTTCTTGAAAGATAATAATCAAATTGTTTCGGTAAATGTAGCGAGACTTAAAACTATCTCCCCGATGAACAAACTCCGAATTTTGATCGATATGCTCTTTAGCAATATCAATGATATTACTAATGCCGCTTCCATAAAGACCTGCTGGGTTTTCTACTTTATGAAATTTGCTCCTGTGAGCAATTTCAGATATTAATTTGTAGGAATAAATCTCGTAATTATCTGCTTTGCTAAAAACAAATGGAATGATGAGATATCCTTTATATGAGACTGAATTTTCATAAAGAAGACGACTCATCTCAACCTCCTTTGGTAAAACTGCTTTTAAAAAATTCGCTTTAACAACATCAATTATGTACTAAATATACTCACCATAAACTGAGTTGATTGGGGGGATTCTCAAGGTTATTCCAAGGTAGGGGTGGAACTGATGTACCGCTTTGTTCCAATAGCTGTTGGAAGTGACGGGCTATGTTGGGCGATCGCGCTTCTATTGGACAATGTACAAAGAAATAAATTCGCACTCCCATCTCTAACCACTGCTGAATCTGTCTTACCCACTCTTCCATAAATGGCTGATTCACCGATAAATTCGGATGAGAAATAAACCGAATTAGAGTAAAAGGTGCTGTCACACTCAATTGCAACGGTAATTTAGGTTTACGTCGTTCTGATTGCAATTGTGGGTCATCATCTCCAGTATAAATGGGGCGCGAATCTAATAATACTCGTCCTACACTTAACTTTTCTAAAAGTGTGGTCAAATTACTAGCATGGGGTTCCCGGAACCAGTCGGGATGCCGAACTTCCAAAGCTAGGGGTGCTTCTGTATGCGGCCAAGCTTCTAGAAAGCTGGTCAAATCGTTAAGTAATACAGGCGCATAACTGGGTGGTAACTGAGCAAAGATTGGGCCAAGATGCTTACCTAAAGGGCGCATCCCCTCTAGAAATTTTAAAGCAGCCGGAATATAAGGTTGTAACAAACCTTGATGGGTAATATCTCGTGGTAATTTTAGACAAAATTGAAAACCTGCTGGTGTTTCGGCAGCCCAACGGGTTACAGTTTCTTGGTTAGGCACGGCATAAAAAGTGGTGTTACCTTCTACAGTGGTGAAGCGACGACTGTAGAGATGGAGAAAATCGGCAGTGCGAGTGCCTTGGGGATAGAGTTCTCCCACCCAACCTTTATATGCCCAAACAGCACAACCGATAAAAAAGTTCACAGTGCCTAAAAGCCTTGATGTATCATATTCAATTTTACAGGTAGGTTGTAGGCATGGATGAGGCTAGTACCAGAAGGCGGAAGTCGAAAGGTTGATATATCAAGGTTTGTGTCTGTTTGAAATGTTATGTTTATTTACGCCGTGCTGTACTAGGTTAGCTTTTCAACTTCAAAATGCTTGAGTAATTCATACACTCTATGTCATAGCGCCGCCTCAGCTATTGATACATTGAACCATCGGGCATAATTGCTCCTGCTAAGTTAGTGCCAACTAGTTTAACTAGAAGACGCTCACCAGAGCGAATCCGCGCTCCCGTCAAATCGGCTCCTCGCAAGTCGGCTCCACTGAGATCCGCTCCAATCAAATTAGCAGCGCGTAAATTCGCCTCCCTGAGATCCGCTAAAAGTAGGTTTGCCCGAAATAAATTTGCTTCAGATAAATTCGCACCTCTGAGGTTGACTTTGTGCATAAAAGTATCACTGAGATTAGCACCACTCAAATTGGCATAACTCAGATTTCTGCCAGATAAGTCTTTATTGCTCAAATTTGCCCGACTATAGTCTTTGCCACTCAAGTCTGAGTTTTGCTTTGCTGGTTGCTGGGTTTTTTGAGATGGTTTTTCCTGTTGAGGTGGCGGTGAATTATGTGTGGTTTGAGATTTGGTTTTGAGAGAGCGCAATTTTTCACGAGCTTCATTTATGGCTTTCAGCTTGTCTTGTGCTTTCTGCTGTAAACGGAGATTTTCTTTAGGAATGCGATCGGGATGCCAAACAAAGACTAAATCTTTGTAAGCCTGGTTCACTTCGTCAAGTGTTGCCCCAGGCTCTAATTCCAAAACTCTATAGTACCGCTCCAGATCGCTCATACGATATTTTGGTGGATAATCAACTTAATTATGAGTGATGGAGCCTTCTATCCGCTGCATCTTTTGTTATTGTTTATGGGCATTGGGCATTGAGGGCTGGGAAAGAGGAGGCAGAAGTTCTTTAATTTTGAATTTTGAATTTTGAATTGATTTCTCATCTCCCCATCTCCCCATTCCTCCATCGTGCGATCGCTCTCAAATATGCTGTAACTGGAATCTGATAGACTTCAATAAAAATCCAAACAATAATTGATAGATGTGATAAGAAAGTTAATATCGTCCAAATATATGGCATCCAGGTTATGGGTTCCTTGAGGTTAGCAGGAAAATAGTAAGCGACTATACCAATGAGAGTCGTGGGCAGAATTACAAAAACTGCTGCTGCTAGTCCATAACCCCAACCTAATTCCACACCTTCTAACTGGCCTTCTGTCCAACTTAACCCATTCCAACGCCAAGTTAACGGTGGTTGCCTAGAAGGCATCTTGATTTGCTGTAATTCTAAGTTGACTGTAAAAATCTCTTGACAAAAGTCACAAGCCATAGCTTCCATCAATGGCATGTGAGAAACCTTACCTATCCGACAGACTGGGCAGGGGTAAGCTCCATAATAGTCGAAAGATTGGGCTAAGATTTTGGAACTAGGCATAATGAGACTGATGATCCTAAAAATTTGATCTGGTCAATGAGGACTTTGGTAAGAATAATGTATGGTGATTGTCAATTGTCTGCAATCAGCTTTCGCAAGATGAGGTAATTAGTCAGGAGAATTATATATTTTAACTTTTCAACCCTGGCTATTTGAGCTTCTAATAAACGGAAGCCACTGTGTAGATTCCTCGCTGATTTACTTGGTTTGGCTGTATTCTATTCATTAGAGAATGTCTCTATATTGTTTTTCACCAGATGTCTGTCTAATGACAAGCCATTTTATTCGTCTACGCAAACAGGCAACTAATATTTCACTACACAATTAGAACAGAGCGCGATTTGGAATTTTGCAAAGCTTTACTAGTCTTGATCCCCACAGTTGTACTGAGTCTATCGCTTTTTTATAGTTTGTGGAGTCTTGACGCCGCATACTCTTTTTGATAATATTACAATACATAGGTATAGCTTTTAGATTTTCTAGCAAAAGCCCCACAAATGGTTAATACAAATTCCTACTTTTATTTTTGGCTTAGGGTGGTTCACCGGGAGTGAATTAAGTTTCCTAATGGAAACCACCCGGTGAACCGCAGAGCGAACTCTGCGGTTTTTGTTTTTTTAAGGAGAATTTCATTGTCATGACTTATTTCACTAGCTGGTTTTATGGCTTTTACTTTTGGCCCAAACTACGTTCCGGGTAAATAGCGTCATGCCAATGAATCAGAACGCGCCCGGAACTCTTCAAGGTTCCGGGCTTTTTTGTTGTTATCGAAGTGTCCCCAGTCCCCAATATCCAATCCCTAACTTTTCAGGAGAATGAAACCATGATTAATGCTAAACTTGCCGCACAATCTCATCCTAATCACCAAACAATCGTTAAAATCTCAGAAAAAATCGCCTTTGGCGGTGAAGAACTCGTAATTATCGGCGGGCCTTGCACTGTTGAAAGCTTAGAGCAAATGGAGATCGTTGCCCAAAAATTATCTACTGCATCAGTGCAGGGGTTGCGTGGCGGTGTCTACAAACCCCGCACATCTCCTTACGCTTTCCAGGGTATGGGTGAAGAAGGATTAGAGATTTTGGCTAGGGTGCGATCGCATTACAATATGCCGGTTGTCACTGAGGTGATGTCAATTTCTCAAATTGAAGTAGTCGCTGCCCACGCTGATATGCTTCAGGTTGGTAGCCGCAATATGCAAAACTTCGACTTGCTCAAAGCTTTAGGACAAGCTGGTAAACCAATACTCCTCAAACGTGGTTTAGCAGCAACTATTGAAGAATTCGTCATGGCTGCTGAATATATTCTCAGCCACGGGAATCCTGATGTCGTGTTGTGCGAAAGAGGTATCCGCAGTTTCGACGATTACACCCGCAATGTCCTTGATTTAGGGGCAGTAGCAGCACTCAAGCAAATCACTCATCTGCCTGTAATTGTAGATCCTTCCCATGCTGTCGGTAAACGAGAGTTGGTAGCACCTGTAGCTAGGGCTGCGATCGCTTGCGGTGCTGATGGATTAATTATTGAATGTCACCCAGAACCCGAAAAATCTGTTTCTGATGCTCGTCAAGCACTTTCTCTAGAAGATATGGTGCATTTAGTTAATAGCTTAAAGCCTGTGGCAACAGCCGTAGGACGCAGTATATCAGATAATGCCGGGGCAGGTTTGAAACCTGCCCCGATTTTTTGTGCTGCTTAAATCTCTGTTAGGGGGCGATCGCTTATATGTCTGAGTCAAAAAACTTCTTTTGGCTTAAAGACAAACAGCGATCGCTTTCGTAAAATAATACAAATACACAACAACCTAGTACAAAAGTCACAATAACTTAGTACAAAAGTCACAAGGGTTTAACAACAATTTCCCTCCAAAAGGAGTAGGCGAAAAAAATAATTATTAGTACACTAATGTTTAGCTTAACTAACATTATAATTTCCTAACTAAATTTAATCGCAAACCATCATTTTGCGGAAATGCGATTTCTAATTACAAGCTAGTAGTGTGTGCTTCCCCTTTCCCCAGATTGTTGATATGCGCTGTTTAGATCCTTTTCAGACGATAAAGCTTACTCAAACTATTCCTCGTTTTCAGAAGGTTATTCAAAGGGGGCGATTCTCGCTACTTGTATTAAGTTTAGCCTACTTGTGTAGTGCTTGTAATGCTTCCGAAGCCCAATCAAGCGGTAAAGAAGCAGGAAAAAAACGAGCTGTGCCAGTGGTGGTTGCCACTGCGACTCAAAAAACGATTCCAATACAGCTATCGGCTACGGGAACAGTTGAATCATATTCAACGGTATCTGTCAAGTCTCAAGTCGGTGGACAACTGACTGGTGTCTATTTTCGGCAAGGGCAGAACGTTAAGAAAGGAGACTTGTTATTTAAAATTGATTCCCGTCCTCTACAAGCCGCGCTGATGCAGGCTAACGCTGCTAAAGCCAAAGATTTAGCGCAGGTGAAACAAGCACAGGCAAACGTGTTAAAAGCGATCGCCCAAGTGAACCAGGCAAAAGCGAACGTTGTGAAAGATAAAGCCCAGGCAACAAATGCAGATGCACAAGCTCAACGTTATACTAGCTTGCTCAAGCAAGGGGCAATTAGTAAAGAACAGGCTGAACAATATCAAACCAGTGCTGATGCTCAACAGGCGACAGTTGAGGCGGATCGAGGTGGAGTCGCAAATGCTCAGGCAGCAGTAGCAGCAGCTCAAGCAGATGTCCAAAATGCTCAGGCAGCAGTAGCATCAGATGAAGCTGCCATTGATAATGCCAAAGTTCAGCTTTCCTACAGTTCTATCTACTCACCAATTGCCGGACGCACAGGCAGCCTAAAGCTAAATCAAGGGAACTTGGTACAGGCAAATGCCACTGATCCGCTAATTACAATCAGTCAAATTCGCCCGATTTACGTCAACTTTTCCATTCCCCAGCGACTACTGCCAGATATCAAAAAATACAGTGCTAATAACGGCAAGCTAGAAGTCGATGCTTTACCTCCGAAAGATGCAGGGCATCCGGTACGAGGCGAACTCACCTTTGTTGATAGTGGAGTCAATACCCAAACAGGAACTATTCAACTAAAGGGTACTTTTGCCAACACTGATGAGCGCTTGTTTCCAGGGCAGTTTGTCAATGTAGTACTCAAACTGAGCGAAGAACCAAATGCGATTACTGTTCCTTCTCAGGCGGTACAAAGTGGACAACAGGGACAGTTTGTGTATGTAGTCAAACCTGACAAAACAGCAGAAATGCGTCCAATTACCGTCGGTGACACCGTTGGAAACGAAACGGTGATTAAACAAGGATTGAAATCGGGTGAAGAAGTAGTCATTGATGGACAATTCAACTTAGTGGCTGGTGCCACAGTCCAAGTGAAACCGAAAGTAGGAAGCAGAGGTGCTGAGGGGCAGGGGAGTAGGGGAGCAGGGGAAGCAGGGGGAGAAAGGTAAACGCCTCGCTACCGCTAACAGCACTCTTTACTCCTTACTCAGCAGGGACTAAACGCCCCGCTATCACTAACAGCACTCATTTAAGGGAACGCGATGAACATTTCCGAGCCATTCATCCGGCGTCCAATTATGACAACCCTAGTTATGATTGGCATTTTAATATTTGGGCTGCTCAGTTATCAACAGCTACCCGTTAGTGACCTGCCTAATGTCGATTATCCGACACTTCAAGTTACAGCTAACCTGCCTGGAGCTAGTCCAGAAACGATGGCTGCCTCAGTCGCAACCCCCTTAGAGCAGCAGTTTTCTAGCATAGCGGGATTGAGTTCGATGAACTCTACCAGTTCTTTGGGTACTACACAACTGACGCTGCAATTTGACTTAAATCGGGATATCGACGGCGCAGCTCAAGATGTACAGTCTGCTATTTCTAAGGGAGCGAAACAATTACCGACGAATATGCCTAATCCTCCGTCTTACCGAAAAGTAAATCCGGCGGATCAACCAGTGCTTTATATCTCCCTCAATTCGTCTATTCTGCCTCTGTCAACTGTAGACAAGTATGCTGAGACATTGTTGGCACAACGTCTATCAATGGTGGATGGAGTAGCGCAAGTGCAGGTGTTTGGTTCTCAAAAGTACGCGGTGCGAATTCAGCTTGACCCCGAATCGCTGAGTGCTAAAGGGATAGGAATCGATGAAGTAGCTGATGCGATCGCTGATGGCAATGTTAATCTCCCTACAGGCACACTTTACGGTCAGCAGCAGAATGCTACCATTCAAGCAAACGGTCAACTCAACGATGCTGCCAGCTATCGCTCCCTGAATGTGGCTTATCAAAACGGCGCACCAGTGCAGCTAGGTGAACTAGGTCAAGTTCTGGATAGTGTGGAAAATGATAAGATTGCGAGTTGGTATTTTCCTGTCAAGAAGGAAAGTAAGGGAGCAGGGGAGCAGAGGAGCAGGGGAGCAGAGAAGAAGTCCCAATCTAAAATTCAAAATTCTGGCGTGCGGGCGATCGTTTTGGCAATTCAGCGCCAACCGGGAACTAATACTGTTCAAGTAGTGGATGCAATCAAGAAACTGTTACCCACTTTTCGGACACAGATTCCGGCGGCTGTGAACATGGATATTCTCTACGATCGCTCCCAGTCAATTCGCGAGTCGGTAGATGATGTACAATTCACGCTATTGCTCACCATCGCTTTGGTAGTGCTGGTAATTTTTTTGTTTCTCCGCAATATCTCTGCAACAGTTATTCCCAGTTTGGCAGTACCACTTTCGATAGTAGCGACTTTTGGGGTCATGGTGCTACTGGGCTTCTCTCTCGATAACCTATCGCTGATGGCGTTAACTCTTTCAGTCGGTTTCGTGGTAGATGATGCCGTAGTCATGCTAGAGAATATTGTCCGCCACATGGAAATGGGCGAAAGCCGTATGGAAGCAGCCCTAAATGGTTCTAAAGAAATTGGTTTCACAATTTTATCTATGACCATTTCCTTAGTAGCAGTATTTATCCCGATACTGTTTATGGAAGGTATTCTGGGGCGATTATTCCGTGAGTTTGCCGTTACCATCAGCGTTGCCATCTTGGTATCTGGCGTAATTTCCCTCAGCTTAACGCCAATGCTGTGTTCCAGATTCTTGAGTCCACCTCATCATGAGGAAGATGAGGAAGATGAGGAAGATGAGGAAGCAGGGGAAGTAGGGGAAGATGAGGGAGAAATTCTCAATTCCAAATCCAAAATCCAAAATTCAAAATCCAAAATTCAAAACTTTAACCGTCGTCTCTACAATTTTTCGGAAAACATTTTTAATGCGATATTGGGCGGATACGATTGGAGTTTGAAGAAATCACTCAAGTATCACCGCACAACGATGGTGATTTCGGGAGCGATTCTTGTAGCCACAATATATCTATTTATTATTGTGCCTAAAGGGTTTGTTCCTAACGCAGATGTTGGACAAATTACGGCAACTACTCAAGCATCAGAGGATATATCCTTTGATGAGATGGTAAAACATCAACAGGCTGTAGCTGCGATCGCTTATCGTGATCCAAATGTCGATTCTATCAACTCCAGTGTGGGGGCTGGTGGCCCCAATGCTTCCGCTAACTCTGGAAGAATTTTAATCGAACTCAAGCCCCGGCATGAGCGTCGTCTCAGTGCTGATGAGGTTGTGCAGGAACTCCGACCGAAGTTGTCAGTTGTGCCGGGAATTAAGGTATTTTTGCAAAATCCCCCAGCCATCAATGTCGGTGGACAACAGACAAAAGCGCAGTATCAATTTACCCTGCAAACTCCCAATATTCAAGAACTTTACCAGTATGCTCCAGCTTTAGAAGAGAAATTGCGATCGCTCTCAGATTTACAAGATGTTAACAGTGATTTGCAAATTAAAAATCCCCAGGTCAAAGTAGACATCAATCGCAACCAAGCTTCGGCTCTAGGTTTAACCGCCAATCAAATCGAAACTGCTCTGAGTAATGCTTATGGCACTCGCCAAGTTTCCACCATCTACGCCCCCGATAGTCAGTATCAAGTAATTATGGGTGTGGAACCCAAATATCAGCAAAATGCCAACGCCTTAGATTTACTCTCAGTTCGTGCGCCTAGTGGACAACTTGTACCTCTCAACGCTGTCGCCACTTTGAGCAAGGATGTTGGCCCCTTAACCATCAACCACAAAGGGCAGCTAGCATCTGTCACCTTCTCCTTTAACCTCAAGCCAGGAGTGTCACTCGGTAACGTCACAGGGAAAATTGAGGAACTCGCCCGTCAAACCCTGCCACCTACTATTAGTACAGCCTTCCAAGGTTCAGCACAGGCATTTCAATCTTCAATTCAGGGCTTAGGATTGCTACTGCTGATTGCCATCTTGGTGATTTATATCGTGTTGGGGATTCTCTACGAGAACTTCATTCACCCGCTGACAATCCTTTCTAGTTTACCCTCTGCTGGATTTGGGGCAATACTGACCCTGTTAGTATTTCATGTTGACTTGAATATTTACGCCTTCGTGGGGATTATTCTGCTGGTTGGTATTGTGAAGAAAAACGGCATCATGATGGTTGACTTTGCAATTATTGCCCGTCAAAACGGCAAAACCCCTTATGATGCAATCTATGAAGCCTGCTTGGTGAGGTTCCGCCCAATTATGATGACGACAATGGCAGCACTCATGGGTACGCTACCCATTGCCCTCGGTTTGGGAGCCGGAGCAGATACACGCCGTCCCCTTGGTTTAGCTGTAGTTGGGGGGTTATTGTTCTCGCAGTTTCTCACACTTTATTTAACACCCGTTTTCTACACCTATATGGAGTCTTGGCAAACAAAGCTCAAAAAACGCAATTGGCGCAAACAGGCTGCGTAATTTGTAAATGCAGCTTACAGCAGTTTTCATGTATTTGAACCAGATGGTCTATTTACCTCGTTCCCAGTCTCCGACTGGGAATGCCGTCCTAGAGGCGGAGCCTCTCTTGTTGGAGCCAAAACAATCTGCTCTAAGGTGCTAACCTTGCCTTACCTAGACGCTGCTTTTCATACCATTGTGCGATCGCAGGTGTCCAATCTTCAAAATGAGGCCACATCATTTCACATAACTTTTGAATTTCAAGTTGAGCATCTTTTTTATTTCTCAGGTCACAAAAATGCAAGAAAGACCTTAAATTGAAACTCACTACAAAATGCTGACGATAATCAAAAGGCACTTTACCTCTTGCGTGTTCTTCAGACATCCCAGCCTCAAAATCAGCTTTATATCGTTTAGCCGCTTCTAGACACCATTGCAAATCTGCTGCTCGTTGCTCTGGTGAATAGTGGTACTTTTTGCCTTGTCTATCAGTGTAATAACCAACGGGACGTAAGTAAAAAACATCTTCTATGTCTTTCTTACCTTCTACTACATCAATAAATTGGTTGCCCGTGTATCTAAAAGATTGTACGTCAAATGATACCGAAACCCGATGAGTACGGGCTTGCTGCATCACACTGTGGGGAAAGTAGCCACAGTTAAAAACAATCTGGGGATGTTCTAAAGGCCCATAATGTCCCCTCTCACCCGCCAAAAGTCGCTTAACAATCACTTCGCCACTTTGTGACTCAGAAGGCCATGAGTCGCGCTCGTCAAACACAAACCCATCAGTATAGTCTTGGTGCATCGCGGCATAAATCACCTGCTGCGGGTTTGGTGTTTTGGCAATAACCTCTACTCGAAATCGATGCATTAGCTGTTAGGGAATGAATTTGTGACTGAAAGTGCTGATAAATAAGGAGTAGAGCCTGTTGTTTAGACATGGCTGTGAACTCAATTCATTATCATATCTCTTCTCTGGCTTGGACTTCTAATTGATCAAATTAAAATACTTTACAAATATTAATGACTTTGTTACACTTGTTTACATAAAGAGAAGACGGGAAAAAAACCATGCGTACAAACACTGCTATAATTGATGACCAAGGCAAATTAAACAACTTTGCACTAGAGCCAAGAGTTTATATAGATGAGCAAGGCGATCGCACTGGGTTCACCAGCTATGCAGAATTGCTCAATGGTCGTTTAGCAATGATTGGTTTTGTCTCTCTAATAGCATTAGAAGTATTCACAGGACACGGTATCGTTGGTGTCTTGGCAAATCTGTAAAAATTAATTTATTTAAACTCCTAGCAAAATTAAGAGACGGTAGATTTACCGTCTCTTAATTTATGGAAAACTTAGTGCTAGAGTAAAAAGATACTGATAGCAAAAGCCGTTAGTTATCAGCATTAAGTTATCAGGTAAATTATGGTTTTAACTGCTTCAACTATGTTGCCGCTAGGCACTAAAGCACCAGATTTTCATCTACCGGAAGTGGTATCTGGAAAGGCAACTTCACTTTCCACCTTTGCAAATAAAAAAGCACTCTTGGTAATGTTTATTTGTCGGCATTGCCCGTTTGTAAAACACGTCCAAAACGAACTAGTTCAGTTAGGAAAAGATTATTTTACAGGTGATTTAGCGATCGTTGCCATTAGTGCTAACGATGCAAAAAATTATCCAGATGATGCGCCAGAGTCGTTACAAGCATTTGCCACGGAATTAGGATTTAATTTTACCTTATGCTACGACGAGAGCCAGGAAACTGCAAAAGCTTACACAGCAGCTTGCACGCCAGATTTTTTTGTATTTGATGACCAACGACAACTTGTTTATCGGGGACAACTAGATGATAGTCGCCCCAGTAATGGTAAACCCGTAACAGGGGCAGATTTACGCGCAGCAATTGAAGCAGTGCTAGCGGGTAAACCTGTTACGAGTGAGCAAAAGCCGAGTGTTGGTTGCAATATTAAATGGAAACCTGGAAACCAACCCAGTTATTTTGGTTAAAAAGGATTGGGTTTGGGGCATTGGGCATTGGCCAGGTATCAATAGTTATTCCTACCCTACCTTCCTCCTCATACCTATCAATGTTTAATTTCCAAATTCAGTATGTAGCATCCTAATTGGACTTTTTCTGCCCACAATTCATATTCCAAACGCAAATGCTCCGGCAAGGGATGTCCGTTGAGAGTTAGGCTACTAGTAAAATTTCGTAAACGAATAGGATCGTTAGGTTGTAATGATTCAGTTGGCAACCAGTAGCGACTAATGCCATAAACGCCCTGTTCCCAAAAATGACGGTAACTCACTTGGCCGTTACCTTGCATAGTCATAATTACCCGATAAGGAGAAATCTCCAGCCACAAAATTCTGGGACTGTTAGGGGTATAAGCTTTGCTCTTACTTTGGGGTAGTGTGTCTTCTGGACTCAGAACACTCTCTACTTCGCAGCTAATTAGAGGTGGTGCGGTCAGCAGTAAATGGAATCTATTAGTATCTTTTTGATACAATGTCGCGGCGGTTTCGACAACAGACCAAATTGGTAGGTCAGTGGAAATAAGTGATAAGCACACGGGCTTGCGGTGATGGGTCAGCATGGGAGCGATAAGGGCTAAAAGCTATTGAACAAAATGAAATGAACACACTAGGCAGTCTAATAGGTCAGGGTAAGAAACTAAATAGTAAAGCAGGCTTAATATTAATGAATCCGCTGATTTGTTAATAAGCTACACAAAGCCGCATAGAAACAGGTAGAATATCAGCTTACACAGCAAAAACGGTATTTTTTCTAGAAAGAGCTAATTCGTAAGTAAAGCTTGTAAATATTCTAAAGCTATAGCCTCACAGCGGGAGTCGTTCCGGTGTATTCAAAAGCCAGTGTATCCTAATGTCGGCTTTTGTTATAACCGTAGAAACTCACGAAGACCTCTCTCATAAGTTAATTATTTAGCGGCCCTCTTTTGACTGTCTCTAGTACCATTTCACTTTAATAATGATACAAATACGCTGGTAAGGGCATGGCATTGCCCATAGGTGTCAACTTAACGCGAAACCGCTTGTCCGCCGAGAATTTCAATTCCCGTCTCATAGATAAAGTCATCTGAAGATGACTAAATATCGCCAAAAATCTCCAGTCTACTTCAGTAGACTTAAGCTAAAAGCCAAAAAAATTTATTTTTGAAGTAATAAGTAACAAGTAATGAGTAATGGGTATTACTTATTACTCATTACTCATTACTCATTTATTTATTTCCGGGCGGGTATGGAAGCCAACAGATAAGCTATTTCCAGCTTAAGTTGATACCAGTGGGCATTGCCATGCCCCTACGATAAATCTATATGTATCAGGATTTTCGTGAATTGCTGTAAGGAGTTGCATCTAGGCACTTGGTGTAAATCTATCTTTGACTGTGCTTTGATGTTGGGCGCTTTAGCTAAAGGTTAAACCACATAACTCTGCGACAATACTATGATGATTTTCCACATCTCATCTGAAGCTATTAATCAAACCAATTAGCTCTTTATCAGTCAAAGCTTATAAAAAAATAAACCCAGCAGGAGCCGTATAACAAGACAGCCTGCCAGGAAGGTATAGTATATTCCGGCCATGTTTGATCAGGTTAGCGCTTATTTGTAAAAAATAATTGCGTATCCCTAGATACAATAACTAAATACTTTGGTAAACACAGTTAAGAAAAGTTACTAAATAGGTTAATTTCCAATTAAAATTAACAATTTCTCGAATCAGGTAGCAGGGAAGAAGCAAGGGAGAAGAGTTTTCCCCTGTGCCCGCCGCACCCTGCCCCTCTGCCTCTTTTCAATGCCCAATGCCCCATAATATAAGAAAGCGCTTCACACTTCTTAAATAATCAGCTTTATTAGAACAATGGCGAGAGACTTGCGGGGATTCATTAAAATTTTGGAAGAGAAGGGACAATTACAGCGGATTTCAGCTTTAGTTGACCCAGATTTAGAAATTGCTGAAATTTCCAACCGGATGCTGCAAAAAGGTGGCCCGGGGTTGTTGTTTGAAAACGTCAAAGGTGCTTCCTTCCCGGTGGCGGTGAATTTGATGGGAACGGTGGAAAGGATTTGCTGGGCGATGAATATGCAGCATCCAGAGGAGTTGGAAACTCTGGGAAAAAAATTAAGTATGCTGCAACAGCCAAAACCGCCGAAGAAGATTTCCCAGGCTATAGATTTTGGAAAAGTGCTGTTTGACGTGGTGAAAGCAAAACCAGGACGTGATTTTTTCCCGGCTTGTCAACAAGTTGTGCTTCAAGGTAATGATTTAGATTTAAACAAGTTACCTTTAATACGTCCTTATATTGGTGATGCTGGCAAGATTATCACGCTGGGATTAGTAATTACCAAGGATTGTGAGACTGGTACTCCAAATGTAGGTGTGTATCGCTTGCAACTACAATCTCAGAATACGATGACAGTTCACTGGTTATCAGTGCGGGGTGGAGCAAGGCATTTGCGAAAAGCGGCCGAACGTGGGAAGAAATTAGAAGTTGCGATCGCACTTGGGGTAGATCCTCTAATTATTATGGCAGCTGCCACACCCATTCCTGTAGATTTATCAGAATGGCTGTTTGCTGGACTTTATGGTGGTTCTGGTGTGCAGTTGGCTAAGTGTAAAACTGTAGATTTAGAAGTTCCCGCAGATGCCGAATTTGTCTTGGAAGGAACGATTACACCCGGAGAAGTTTTACCAGATGGGCCCTTTGGCGACCACATGGGTTATTACGGCGGCGTGGAAGATTCGCCATTAATCCGCTTTGAGTGTATGACGCACCGGAAAAATCCGATTTACTTAACAACATTTAGCGGCCGTCCACCGAAAGAAGAAGCGATGATGGCGATCGCACTCAATCGCATTTATACTCCCATACTGCGCCAACAAGTCTCAGAAATTGTCGATTTCTTCTTACCAATGGAAGCTTTGAGTTACAAAGCGGCGATTATTTCCATTGATAAAGCGTATCCCGGACAAGCACGAAGGGCAGCCTTAGCATTTTGGAGTGCTTTGCCACAATTTACATACACAAAATTTGTAATTGTTGTAGATAAAGATATAAATATTCGCGATCCGCGTCAAGTTGTCTGGGCAATTAGTTCCAAGGTTGACCCAGTGCGAGATGTCTTTATTTTACCGAATACACCTTTTGATACGTTGGATTTTGCCAGTGAGAAAATTGGCTTAGGTGGACGTATGGGAATTGATGCAACTACAAAAATTCCACCAGAAACAGACCATGAATGGGGTTCGCCTTTGGAATCTGACCCTGATGTGGCGGCGATGGTAGAGAGACGATGGGCGGAGTATGGTTTGGCAGAGTTGCAGTTAGGAGAAGTAGACCCAAATTTGTTTGGCTACGATATGAGGTAATGTGCTAGGGGAACTCCAAGAAATAAAAGGGAAAAGGTTAAAGGTTAAAGGGGAAAGGGGTGAACAGGTTGCGCCACTTGCGGGCGTTAGCGGAGCGGGACGCAGTACGGTTTTTCCCTTTCCCCCTTCCCCTTTCCCCCTTCCCCTTCTTGATAAATTATCCAATATTGTGGGGTGGGCAACATGAGCGCCCAGTCTATAATATGGCGGGCGAGACGCCCACTCCACAAGAATTAATGGAATATTTTTTATTTGGAAGTCCCTAAGGACGCCGATTCATCGCGTCTTGAAGATTTATAATTTTCATCAAAAAACCTTAACCGAACGGTATTGAATACGGTTCAGTTAAACATTTATTTCTTCTCTCGGTGTCCTCTGCGCCTCTGTGGTAGCCTAAATCTATTTTTTCTCTACAACAATGACTAACTCAGCACCAAGTCGTTTGGGTGAACTCGCCAACTTATTTTTTAAACTGGGCGTTATCGGCTTTGGCGGCCCGGTTGCCCATATTGCGATGATTGAAGATGAAGTGGTTAAGCGCCGTCAGTGGTTGACAAAGGAGCATTTTCTAGATTTGCTGGGTGCAACTAACCTAATTCCTGGCCCAAATTCCACAGAGATGGCTATTCATATAGGATACATCTATGCAGGATGGTTGGGGCTGATTGTGTCAGGCGTTTGTTTTGTCTTACCTGCGGTTCTAATTACTGGCGGGTTTGCTTGGATTTATGTTGCCTACGGCACTCTACCTCAAGTCGCTCCCTTACTTTATGGCATTAAACCAGCAGTTTTAGCAATCATCATTAATGCCCTCTGGGGCTTGGCAAAAAAGGCTGTGAAAACTCGCCAATTACTAGTAATTGCTTTGGCTGTAGCATTACTGACATTATTATTGAAATTAAATGAAGTAGTTGCCCTACTAATTGGGGGATTGCTGGGTATGATTTGGTTACATTCTGGCGATCAAAACGACAAGCCAGGAGATAAAGCCAATTTTTTAATTGCTAGTCTCAGCACAGGTGCAACTTTGAAGGCATCAGCGGCTATTGCTGCATTAGTCGCTACTGCATCTACTGCAACCAACGTTTCTTTATGGCAGTTGGGTTGGTTTTTTCTGAAAGTTGGTAGTGTCTTGTTTGGTGGTGGCTACCTTTTGGTGGCTTTTCTCCAAGGGGGATTAGTTCAAGAATATGGTTGGCTGACACAACAGCAGTTACTAGATGCGATCGCAATTGGTCAATTTACTCCTGGCCCAGTACTTTCCACTGCTACCTTTATCGGTTATGTCATTGCCGGCATACCTGGCGCTATTGTCGCCACAATCGGGATTTTTCTACCTTCTTTTGTTTTCGTTGCTGCCCTGAATCCCCTAATCCCACGCCTACGGGCCTCTTCTTGGACTAGAGCTTTTTTGGATGCTGTGAATGTTAGTGCTGTAGCGCTAATGGTTGTTACTACTCTTCAACTGGGGGCAGTAACTTTAACGTTACCACAAGCCCCATTTGTAGATTTTCTCGCCCTGGCGATCGCCATCGTCTCAGCCATTTTAGCCATTCGCTTTCGCATCAATGCTGCATGGCTTGTCTTTGGTAGCGCTTTCATTGGATGGGGTGCTTCACTTTTAGGCTACATTCGATGAAATTGCAAGTATTGTAGAGCAGCTATTAGCTTGACTTTAAACACTTATTCGTTTAAGTGTATTTTTTGACTCGAATTTATAGAGATTTTTCTGATTTTACTGGCTGAAACAAGTCAAAAAACAGATAAATTAAATCTTGCTTTCAAACTATTTTCATGTGATAATCACCATTAACTCCGGTAAGTTTATAGATTTACCGGAGTTTTGTTAGAGTTGAATAATTCAGCTTTTCAAAAGCTGTAGATATACCATCCTATAACTCTAGGGCTACTATCTATAAAAAGTTGCTACTTTGCTTTGTAGCACATATCTGTGCAGACTTTAAATTTAAATTTAAAACTATGACAGATAGGTTTTTTATGCCAATTTTATCTCTATTCAATCATCTAAATTACTATCCTCAAGAGTAAAGAAATTAGTTTATGAAGTTCCAGCCATTTCATCTCATCCCAACTTGGAGCCGATCGAAATCTTCCCAGTCCCCAATCCCTAGTCCCCATTACCCCTTATCCTCAATCCCTATTTCAATGCGAAGTCTTTCGGCAGCAATGTTTGCACTGGGTTCTTTTTTGGGTTTGGCGATCGCTACTACTACCAGCAACTCTCAAAATGCTACAGCCGCTTACCCAATTGCCGCTAACTTGTCAAACGTAACTCTACGCGCTTCTAAATATAAAGGCGGTTGGGATTTGCAACTCAAGTTATCTGGGCAAGATAAATTTCCCTACAAAACTGAGTTTACAGAATTTTCTGGCGGAAACTTTATCGTACAGGCAATCAACGCCAATGCTATTGATATTGGTAGTGCTAGCGAGATCCCACCGATTTTTGCAATTCAATCCCAAGGGGCAGTAAAAATCATTGCTTCTATTAAAGGGCCGACAGTGGGTCAAGTCGTACTCGTACCACAAAATTCTAAAGCGAAGAAGTTTAGTGACCTTAAGGGTAAGAAAGTCGGCTATGTGAAAGCGACTACAGCCCATTACTTCTTAATTAAGATGTTGGCACAAGAGGGATTGACACTCAAAGATGTGAATGCCGTACCACTAACTATTCCTGACGGACTCTCCGCTTTCAGGAGAGGCGACCTAGATGCTTGGGCTACTTACGGTTACGCAATCCAGCAAGCCCAGAAAGATGGAGCAAAGGTACTCAAATCAGCAAAAAACATTCTCAGCGGCAATTTTACCATTGTCGCAGCGCCGAGTGCGATCGCCGATCCTAATAAAAAAGCGGCGATCGCAGACTTCCTCTGTCGCATCCAAAAATCGCAAGATTGGCAAGCATCAAATATAGAAGTGTGGTCAAAAAACTATGCAAAAGCAATTGGAGTGGATGAAACCTTTGTCCTCAAAGATGCCAAAGAGGGTTTAAAACAGAGGCGATCGCAAGTGCTGCCAATTTCCCCACAAGCGATCGCTTCTCAGCAAGATGTCGCTGACACCTTTTATCGTGCTGGAGTCATCCCCACAAGGGTTGATGTGAAACCATTATGGGATGGAAGCTTTACCAATGCGATTAATAAATGCAAATAGTCAATCAACAGTTTGACTGACAATCGAAAAGTTAACTTCAATTAAGGTGAAATATGTCCATTCAAGACACAGTAACTAGCTGGGAACAACTGTTAGAAATTGCCCAAAAAAATACCCCTGCTCGACGGGTGCGTAGACCAGGGCAATCTCCTTCTACTGCTCCTATCCCTAGCAGTCTCCATAAACTGCCACCAGATACAGAACCGCCAGTACTTCTTTACCGTGATACTAACTCTTGGTGTCCATTTTGCGAACGGGTTTGGTTTGCTCTCGAAGAAAAGGAAATTCCCTTTGCAACAGAGTTTATCGACTTGACTAACAAGCCTAAATGGTATACAGACTTAGTTCCTACAACCCTTGTCCCGGCTGCAAAAATTGAGGGAAAGTTAGTTTATGAATCCAAAGACATTCTCTTAGCATTAGAAGAACAATTTGGGTCAACCTTGCTCCCTGAAGACCCAGAGGAAAACGCAGTTGCTAGGCAATGGCTTGAAGATGCTGAAACCAATGGTGTGAGAGATATCGCTTACAAATTTCTCCGACAAGCTCCTGAAGATCCGAATGAATTAGCCAGCTTACAGGCAGCTTTTGAAGCGAAATTAGACGAACTCGAACAACTTCTTGGAAAGTATGCCGGCCCCTACTTTTTGTCAACATTTAGCGTGGTAGATATTACCTACAGCCCTCATTTAGACCGTTTGGCGGCTAACTTACCCGTTTATCGGGGATATCACCTCAAGGGAAATCCCCGATATCCTCGGATCAATGCTTGGTTTGAAGCACTCAAGCAGCGTCCTGCTTATCAGCGCGTCAAATCGGATGATACCACCAACAATTTACTCCTGCGTCGCCGATGGGGTGTGACGCCAATCGGCAATCCTTTGCCTCCTGACCCAGCAGCTAGCCAAGAAATCCAATTTCGGGCAGAAGCGGCTGAGAGGTTGACTGATAACCGAGAAGTTGCTTTAGGAGACATCCTCAAAAACTCCGGGGTGCAAGCATTGGCAGTCAATGGAGACACAACAGCCGTTAAAGAAGCAGTTGATTTTCACCTAAGATTGCTGGCTGACTATCTCATCAATGGCAATGGTGCAGCATTACCGTGGGGACGTGTGGGTGGCAAAGACAATGCCGATCCAACTGCGGCGGCGGTTGGAGCCATCACACTTGCCTATGTGAGAAATCGCATCTGTGCGCCACGAGATATGAGCGCTGGTGCTGCAACTGCATTCCGGGCAGCAGCAGATAAAGTGTTGGCATCTCTCTATTAGCGATCGCTAGTGACAGGCTAAAATTCTATTTCGCACGGTGGTAGTCTGGATAATTTTTCACTACCACCGATGATCCGATCGGGTTCATTTCCTATCTGTACCTACCGTATCTGCGATCGCCAACTGAGAACTCAGCCCGACAACCATTTTTCACCCAAATACGATCGTTCCGATAGCCCCAATTTCCTCTACAAGTGGCATCAGATAATTGCCTAACAAGCCTCACTCGACCTCTAGTACGTATTGAACAAGTATTTCTCTGATTATTACGACTTGAACAAGTGATTATCTCCTGAGCGGAAGCGGGAGCTGCAACGCCCAAAAGTGTACCTATACTAATGCTGGCAACCATAAAGGTGGCAGCAACAATGGGAAGACGCATAACCATATTCAATGTTAAACCTCTTCAAAAACTAAAAAACAAAGACTATAGTAATTATAGCAAACTGCATTAATAGCCAATTTTCAAATAAATTAAATGCAATTATTCTTTGCATTCTCAATAGCACCAGAGGTTATTTGAAAAGTGGCTGAAGGTAATTTTAGGCACTTATTTATCCCCTAGTTTCAATTAAAATTTTGGCATTTATTTGAGTAGATTTATGCCAAGTAAAAAAAGGAGAATATTGCTAATCTCCTAAGGTAATATGAGTGAAAATTTATTTTCTTAGTACAGCCCACCACAAAAAGAGTATGGAATTTAATCATTCGTAGGTTGGGTGAAACGTAGTGAAACCCAACATCAACCCTCGATATTTCCGAACCCCTTTAACGGTGATATGTAATTAGTGATTAAAGCGAGCTTGACGTTCACGCAATTCACGAATATGTCGCTCACGAGCTTGGCGTTCACGTAATTCACGAACGCGTCGTTCACGGGCTTGGCGTTCACGCAATTCACGAGCGCGTTGTTCACGGATTTGGCGTTCACGTTGAATTCGATTGTTATTAAAAGCTACACTATCATGATTAAAACGATCGCGCTCAGATTTAAATTCAGCAGCATTAGCATTTTGAGAAAGAGCAGCAATTGAGGTAGCTGCTAATAAGCCTCCAAGTAGAATAGATTTTAAGCGGTTCATATATTTCTTAATCTGACTTGCATTACTTGATTTGTACATTCTCAATGTATCGGCATAATCAGATATACGCCCGTGACAAAAGTCATATTTAAATAGTTACTTTTGTCACTAATACTAGAATCTATATTTGATTTTTGAAATTGGATAACAGTCGAGATTTCACTTAATACATGTTATACCCTCAGTATTCTTAGTAAAATTTACATCTAATTCCTATTAGCACACCACAAAAAGGGTATAGAATTTAACGAGTTAAGGTTAAAGGGTTTGCCTCGTTCCCAGTCGGAAACTGGGAACGCTCGTCGTTGAGGCTCCGCCTCGCTTGCTGGCGGCAGAGCCACCAGGAGCAGTATTTCCAGCCGGAGGCTGGAAACGAGGTCTTAAAGGAGTTGCGAAATGTCAAATTATTTCACTAAATCCTTCACCTTATTGATAATGCTCACTGGATCAATGCCTTGGTGTAAAAATTGTTCCCATAAACCGCCGCAACCTTCTTTATGAGTACCAAGATAAGCATACTTGGGAGTAAACCCACGCTCTAATAGCCAGCTACCAAAACGGCTGCCCAATCCGGTTCGACGGTTAAAGGATTCCACAACCAGTACAAAAGGAGCATTACCGATTTTCACCATCATCTCTTCGTCAATAACGTTTAAGGTTGGTTTATTGATCAAACCTACGTCTAGCCCTTCTTGCTGGAGACGCTCGACAGCATCAAGGGCACGATACAGAGCTTCACCAAAGCTGATTATGTAGCCTTGGGTTCCTTCTCGAATTACCTCATCTTTGCCAGAGACAAATTTATAGTCCCTACCAAAAAAGTCATGACCGTTTTTGTCAAGAATGTTAGGTACTTTAGAACGAGTAGAGAAAATAAACCGCAGTCCCGGATCAAAGAACACAGTTTCTACACAAGCTTTCATTTGATTAGCATCAGATGGAAAGTAAAGACGTGTTTCGTAGCCATCATCTAAACCATTGTCAGCGAACATATTGTTCAAACCGAAGTGGCAGGTATTATCTGCCATATCATCGATACCTGCATGAGAAAAGTGACAAAGTACATTGGAGTAGTTCAACCGCGCCATCGTAATCTCTGAGATACACATTTCCAAGAAGGCGCTAAAGGTTGCGAAAATACCTTGTTTTCCTGCCTCCATCCCAAATCCGGCAGCAGCAGAAAAGTTACCCCGTTCCATGATGCCAGAGGAAATAAAAATTTCCGGGTAGGCATCGTGAATCTTCTTCAGACCACAAGAGCCTTCAAGATCGCTATCGATGACTCTGACTTTTTGCTTGCGTTCTGCTTCACTGATGCGACTTAAGACAGCAACTACTGCATCACCGAACACATTGCGGTTAGCATCCCATTTATTACTAGAGCCAAGAAAAGTGTAGGTTTGTTTTGGTTTCTGAATACTTTTGAGGTATTCGACAGCAGCAGTTTGTTGGCGTAATTCTAGATATTGAATTGCTAACTCTACGGAAATCACATCATGACCGTGAGTAGAACCTTCTAACCCTTTAATACCAGGACACATGGGGCGTTTATTGATGATGGCAACTGGTCCAGGAGTTGTTACAGCTTCGCAAATACGACGGTATAAGTCGTCTAAGTCTTCTCCATCTCCTTCGAGTATCTTCAACCCATGCCCTTCTAAGGTTTTGGCGACTGTAAAACCGGGTAAATATTTTGAAGGATGGCCGGCGATTGTCACGTCATTATCATCAATGATTAACTTCACATTAAGATATTGAGCGACAGCCAAGCGAGCAGCTTCCGCGTCATTACCTTCCTGCTGGGAACCATCAGAACCAAGACAGAAAACGATCTTACCTGGATTGGCGATCGCTACGCCATTGACGTAGGGCCATACATGCCCTAGTCGTCCAGAGCTAAATTTTACACCAGGAGTTAGCCCTAATTCCGGGTGTCCTGGTAAGCTAGAGTGGGCTTCACGATAGTGTAGGAGTTGCTCGCTTGGTAAGTCACCGTGCAAGGCTGCCATCAAATACTGAGTTGCAACTCGATGTCCGGCTTCATCAAAGAAAATCGGCACAAATTGATCCGATGCTGCTCGAAACAAGGCATCAAGTATGACCACCTCTGGTACTGTGTCATAAGGCCCTCCAGTGTGGCCACCCACCCCTCTGGCCGCTCCGGTAGCTGTAAAAAAGACGATCGCATCACGGCAGAGTTGAATATTTGTTTTCAGGCTCTCTCGTTCCTCTACTGTAAGAGTTGTCTTGGCTGGGTTAAGAACTAAAGGCTTGTAAGCGTTCAAATCAATGGGAAATTGAATCTTCGTAACAGTCATGTCGCTTCACTCCGAATTCAAAAGTCAAAATTCAAAATTCAAAATTAATGATCCCCATAAATAAATTTAGGGGCTTGTATCATGAGTCGTTTTCGGTCATTGAAAATGCAGCTAAGATTGTTAAATCTCGCTTGCGTGAATATGCTTGAATTTATTTAAAGACAATCAGAAATATGCAGAAACCTGCATGTATATGAGTATAAACTCACAAACGTGCAATTTCAAGATCAAACATGCAACTTCAGGAAAATCAACTATGCTAACTGCGGAGCGCCGACAATTCATCTTGGAAATTCTGCGACGTGACAAGAAGGTACTATCGTCGGAACTCAGCGCTGTTCTAAAGGTTTCTGAGGATACAATTCGGCGGGATCTGCGAGAACTAGCTGAATCTGGTCTTTTGCAGCGCGTTCATGGGGGGGCACTTCTGGTTTCTCCAGCTGTTGCTAGTTACGCCGATCGCCAAAAGCAAGCACCGAAAGAAAAAGAAGCGATCGCTCGTGCAGCTGCCAAATTGGTTTGTACAGGGCAGGTGGTAATTTTAGATGGAGGCACAACAACACTCCAAGTAGCCCGTCATTTGCCCTTGGATTTGCAAGCAACAATTGTCACCAATAGTCCTCCCATTGCGATCGCCTTGGCAGAACATCCTCATATTGAAGTTGTCATGTTGGGTGGACAACTCTACAAAAAAGCTTTGGTAAACGTTGGTGCTACTACAGTTGAGGCATTACGAATGATTCGTGGAGATTTGTGTATGTTGGGGGTGTGTAGTCTACATCCAGAATTTGGGATTAGTGTAGCGAACTTGGATGAAGCCCATGTCAAACGAGCGATGATTGCTGGAGCCGCGGAAGTAGTTGGATTAGCCACAGAGGAGAAGTTAGACACTGCTGCACCTTATGTTGTGCAGTCGATTCATGCACTAACTTATCTTGTAACTGCACCGACTGTATCCGATCGGCTGCTAACTTCTTACAAAGCTTTAGGTTTGACAATCATTCGTGATGAGTTGGCTTGAGAGGGCAGGGAGTAGGGGGCAGGAGGTAAAGGCGACCCAATACTGCTTGGTTAAGCATTTTTAACTCGGAATTGGGTTTTGGTTAAAGGGTAAAGGTTAAAGGTTTTTTCTTTCCCCTTTCCCCTTCCTCTTTTCCCCTTAACCATCAGGACTACTTTTCTGCGTCGTTAAGATTCCTGTTTTGTATGCTGCCCCCAAGGTTCACGAGCGAAGATCCGGCGTACCATCGGCTCAAAGAAAGTCATGGGCAGAGTATCATAGTTTGGATCAAATGATTCTTGATCCCACTTATGGCAGAATTCAGCAGTGGGGTCAAAGTAAGGATGACCTCGGAACTTTTCTCTAGCATGGCGATCGCGTCCTGTATGATGCCAGAAATAATAGCCTTGGAAAATCCCATGATGTTCAATTATCCAATGGGTAGATGGACTCACATAAGGTTTGAGGATGGCTGCTGCTAGCTCTGCGTGATTTACAGGTGCTAATAAATCACCAATATCATGCAGTAATGCAGCCACCACAACTTCTTCTTCTGCCTCATCCCGAAAAGCGCGTGTTGCCGTTTGTAGCGAATGCTGATAGCGATCGATCAAATTTCCTGGATAACTCTCTTGTAAGGCAACTAAAAGTGTTAGGGCGCGATCAGCAACCTGATTTAACAAAGGCTTAGAGTGTTCCTGTAACAAAAGATAATCCTCTTTTGTTCCGTCTGCCATTCGTGTATAAGTGGCAATAGGTCTTTTTGTAGATGAGTCTGACATTACATACTCCCGATGTAAATCTCAAAATTCTCTGTTTATCCAAACATGAGTTATTCTTTCAATACCTTCGCCAATTTACAAGTATTGGCATCTCATCCCTATTCCCTACTACTGGCCTGTCTTGGCTCAAATGTTGCAAAAAAATTGTAGGTTGGGTGGACGGAGCGCAACCCAACGCATACCAGGATGTTGGGTTACGCAAAGCCTCCACCCAACCTACGTCTAATACCAATTCACAATTCGCAATTAAAAACTTAGATGCAGCGAAGCTTTCAGCGTTTACATCTGTATCAAATTTTTCGTAAAATGGCATAGTGCACAATTTTTTTGCTTGCCACGCCACTACGCTGGGTACTGATGCCCAATGATGGGATGAGTTTGATAAGGCTCT
This sequence comes from Nostoc sp. C052, assembly GCF_013393905.1. Classification (GTDB taxonomy): domain Bacteria; phylum Cyanobacteriota; class Cyanobacteriia; order Cyanobacteriales; family Nostocaceae; genus Nostoc. The sequence continues at coordinate 3,694,654 of NZ_CP040272.1, read as the reverse complement.
TCAAGAAACTTGCGCTCTTCATCAGAAAGTTTCAAATCTACAGCCTCAACTGCATCTTTGAGATGTTCTATCTTGCTTGCACCAACAATCGGAGATGTCACGCCTGGTTGATGTAATACCCAAGCCAAAGCAATTTGTGTTGGTTTCACACCGCGTTTTTGCGCTAATTCGACGACGCGATCGACTACTTGAAAATCAGAATCTCGATAGTAGCGGCTATGACCCAATTCGTCAGTCTTGGCTCTTATTGTTTCACCATAGCCTTCCTTAGTGCGATTCCCAGCCAAAAAGCCTCGCGCTAAAGGACTCCAGGGAATAATCCCAATTCCTTGGTCTAAAGACAGAGGTATTATTTCTCTTTCTTCTTCTCGATAAACCAAGTTGTAATGGTTTTGGATAGAAACAAAGCGAGTCCAGCCGTGTTTGTCAGCAGTGTAAAGAGCTTTAACAAACTGCCATGCGTAAACACTTGAGATTCCCAAGTAGCGAACTTTGCCTGATTTGACTACATCATGGAGTGCTTCTAAGGTTTCTTCAATTGGTGTTTCATAATCCCAACGGTGAATCTGGTACAAATCTACATAATCTGTTTGTAGCCGCCGTAAGGAAGCGTCAATGCTATCAAAAATATGCTTTCGAGATAGTCCTCGGTCATTGGGGCCATCACCGACTTTATTGTAGACTTTGGTAGCAATTACAACTTGATCTCTTTTCGCAAAGTCTTTTAGTGCCCGACCCAAGATTTCTTCGCTTACACCCAATGAGTATGTATCAGCGGTGTCAAAGAAATTAATTCCCAATTCCAAAGCTAGTTTGATAAATGGGCGACTTTCTTCTTCTTCTAATACCCATTCATGCCATTTGCGAGAGCCAAAGGTCATAGCACCTAAAGCTAGGCGCGATACTTTCAGTCCAGTTTTGCCGAGATTTACGTATGTCATAATTTTTTAGGGATTTAAGTATGGGGCATTGGGCATTGGGCACGGGACATTTACTGGTTCCCAGCCTGGAGGCTGGGAACCGATTCTTGGAGGCTCCGCCTCCAGTGGCTTTACCAGAGGCAGAGCCTCTCAGAATTCGTTCCCAGCCTGGAGGCTGGGAACGAGGCACAGTCCCCAGTACCCAGTACCCAGTCCCGACTACGCTGGGTACTGATGCCCAATGATGGGATGAGGTTGATAAAGCTCTTCTAGAAATTTGCGTTCTTCATCAGAAAGTTTCAAATCCACAGCTTCAACTGCTTCTTTAAAATGCTCTATCTTAGTTGCCCCAACAATTGGGGCTGTCAGTCCTGGTTGATGCAATAGCCAAGCTAGGGCAATTTGCGCTGGTTTGACACCGCGTTTTTGAGCTAACTCCGCGACGCGAGCAACTATTTGAAAATCTGACTCTTGATACTGACGGTTTCCCTCTGAATCTTCGACTTTTGACCGTACTGTTTGACCGCCTTCTTGAGTGCGATTTCCCGCCAAAAAGCCTCGTGCTAAAGGACTCCAGGGAATAATCCCAATGCCTTGGTCTAGAGATAGAGGTATAATTTCACGTTCTTCTTCGCGGTAAATCAAGTTGTAGTGGTTTTGGATAGAAACAAAGCGAGTCCAACCGTGGATGTCAGCCGTGTAAAGAGCTTTAGCAAACTGCCAAGCATAAACACTAGAGATTCCCAAATAACGCACTTTACCTGATTTAACTACGTCATCAAGTGCTTCTAGAGTTTCCTCAATTGGTGTTTCATAATCCCAACGATGAATCTGGTACAAATCTACGTAATCTGTTTGTAGCCGCCTTAAGGAAGCATCTATGCCATCAAAAATATGTTTGCGAGATAGTCCTCTGTCATTAGGGCCTTCACCAGCTTTACCGAAGACTTTTGTTGCAATTACAACTTGATCTCTTTTGGCAAAGTCTTTGAGTGCCCGTCCTAAAATTTCTTCACTGATGCCTTGTGAATAAACATCAGCAGTGTCAAAGAAGTTAATTCCCAATTCCAAAGCCAGTTTGATAAAGGGGCGGCTCTCTTCTTCTTCTAATGTCCATTCTCGTAGTTTACGAGAACCAAAGCTCATAGTACCAAGGGCAATACGTGATACTTTTAATCCACTTTTTCCGAGATTTACGTATGTCATAAGTTTTTAGGGGTTGAGGCGTTGGGCATTGAAAAGAGGAAGAGGGGCGGGGAGCAGGGAGCAAGGGAGAAAAGTTTTCCCCTCTGCTCCCTGCTCCCTTGCTTCTTCTCCATTGCCCAGTAACAGATATTGCTATGAACGACTGGCGGAGGCAGTTGGGTACTGATGTCCTAAGATGGGATGTGGTGTGTAAGGTTCTTCCAGGAATTTGCGCTCTTCATCGGAAAGCTTCAAATCTACAGCCTCAACTGCTTCTTTGAGATGCTCTATTTTGCTAGCACCAACGATCGGAGCGGTTACGCCTGGTTGATGCAATAACCAAGCTAGGGCAATTTGTGTTGGTTTCACGCCGCGTTTTTGCGCTAATTCGACGACGCGATCGACTATTTGAAAATCTGAATCTTGATAGTAGAGATTATGGGCGAATTCGTCAGTTTTTGCGCGCACGGTTTGACCATAGTCTTGTTTACTACGATTACCGGCAAGGAAACCACGCGCTAGGGGACTCCAAGGAATGATCCCAATTCCTTGATCTAGAGATAAAGGTATGATCTCTCTCTCTTCTTCTCGATAAACTAAGTTGTAGTGATTTTGGATCGATACAAAGCGACTCCAACCGTGTATGTCAGCCGTGTAAAGGGCTTTGGCGAATTGCCATGCGTAAACACTTGAGATTCCTAAGTAACGAACTTTGCCTGATTTGACTACATCATGTAGCGCTTCTAGGGTTTCCTCTATGGGCGTTTCGTAGTCCCAGCGGTGAATTTGATACAAATCGACGTAATCTGTTTGTAAGCGCCGTAATGAGGCATCAATGCCATCAAAAATATGCTTACGAGATAGCCCGCGATCGTTGGGGCCATCACCGATTTTATTGTAGACTTTGGTAGCAATAACTACTTGATCTCTTTTAGCAAAGTCTTTGAGCGCCCGTCCCAGAATTTCTTCACTGGTACCTAAGGAATAAACATCGGCGGTGTCAAAGAAGTTAATGCCCAATTCCAAAGCTAGTTTAATAAAGGGGCGACTTTCTTCTTCTTCTAGTACCCATTCTCGCAATTTCCGAGAACCATAAGTCATAGTACCCAGAGCCAGACGTGATACTTTCAGTCCACTTTTTCCAAGGTTTACGTATGTCGTCATACTGTTTGCTCTACTTTTTGATAACGTTGTGATAGTTCTAATGCAACTTGAGCAGCTTGATGTGCTTCATCACTGCGTCCTAGCTGGCTGTAAGTATTAGCTAATTCCCGTTGAATCACAGGAATATTGCTACGGGCAGCATTGCGCTTTTCTAGTACATTCAAGGTTTTGTGATATTGCCGATCGCGAATCAGTGCGTCAAGATAAATTTGCTCAAATAAATCTCGTTGAGCATGAGATCCACCTGTGGAGTATAAATCGGGTAATACTGGCTCTAATTCAGCGATCGCATTTTCCCAATCCCCACGAGCATGAGCAATCATCCCTCTAGCGGCTGGTACTCCTATCTCTACCCAAGTTGGCCGTGCATAGGGTAAGACGTTCTCTCCATGAGTTTGCATACTCTCTAACATCTCTGCCGCCCAATCATCTTTACCGCCCCGTACCAATGCATAGATATATTGCAAATCCAAAAAGGCGAGGGTATGTTCGTGTATTCGTGGTTGCAGATAAGCAGCAAGTTCTTGCCAACGCGAACCAACATCTACACCACGTAACTCTAGCCGTAACAACAAGGCGATCGCGTTAATCTGTTCGCGTCCATTGTCTTTTTTGGCACGTCCCCAGATGCGCGTGTCATATATCTCTAGTACTTTGGCAAAATTCTCAATATCCAGGTAGTAAAGGGATGTGTGCCACCAAAGATGTCCATAAAAAGCCGAGCTACCATATTCCCAAGTGTCGCTAAGACTTTCCATTAAGCTAATTCCTTCTTCTAAGCGTCCTTGAGTTTCTAATACATGAGCAACGGCGTGATGTGCCCAACGGTTATCTCGTTTCAGAGCGATCGCTTGTCGCCCATGTTCTTCTGCTTCTGCTAAACGATGGCACTCTTCTAACCCAAAGGCCAGCATCCCGTACATATAAGGGTTGTCACGATTGGCGGCGAAAACTTTTTCGGCAATCAGTAACATTCCCTTGCTGTTACCGGAATTTCGATAGTGGTATTGCGCTAGATGGACTGAGGCTAAATCGCGGGGAAAGGCGATCGCGATTGCTTCATGATGAGCGATCGCTTGAGCAATGTCTCGGTTTGCCCATGCTTCAATTGCCGCAACGTAAAGTTTTTCGCGCTCGTTCGCTCTTTTTAGGTAAGATTTCGCCAGATTGAGATAAAATTTAGCCTTGGTTAAGGCAACAGAGCCACCAGCAAATAGATAAAAGGCGGCAACTTGTGCATTGGCGATCGCACAAGTCGGATCTGCTTCAATTGCTTTGAGAATCACTTGGGCATCGTTACCAACACCCAATAATTGATCCACAAAGCCATTGATGGCATCTACCGCTGCTGATGAGTCGGTAGTAATTTCTAGTTCAGATGCATCTTTTACCATTGATTTTCCCAGAGCATTGCACAGCGACAAGCATGACTTTGCAAAAGCTAGGCTATAAACTACTGTATCTCAATCGTGTTACTGGGGTTAATAATTGGGATTAATTTTTTTCAGAAGTTATTTTTTCACCTTCGTAAGCAAGAGCTTGATCGCCTGCTTGGGCAAATCTCTGAGCGAGTTCAATAAGCTGTTGTCGCTCTTGATCGTTAGCAATCCCATCTGGAGGAGGCATGAGTTTTTCTTTGATTTGGCGCACCGTTTCATGTCGTAAGGTGAGAGCCTGATTCGGATAATTCAGTATTAATATAGGATTCTGCTTGGCGGCGTTGTCTGGACTGTGACAGACAACACAAGCATTTTCCCTCAGCTTGACCTCCAATGCCCGATAAGCAGCATCAACTTTAGTCACGTATGGGTTCGATGGAGAAAATAAATGTGTATATAGTGTCACATAAGGCTGCTTCTTGCCCTTAGCGTCATTCCAAACCCATTTACCATCCCAGGCATGATTTACCTTTGGACGCTTGGGATCAACTACTGCTGAACGTAGCGAACCGATCAGCTTCTTTTGTTCTAGAAAGAAAAGTAATTCTGTAGTTTGCTGATAAGAATCCCATTTTTTTGATGAGTGCCAGAACGGATAAGGAAAATCTCCAATATCAAGCTGATTCCGAAACTGAGTAAAAAGGTGGATGACAATCAGATTATTTACCTGTTCAACCTTGGGTTCACCTTTAAACATAAAGGTAGAGAGGTAAGTACGCCGCCATACCAAGGGATCAAATTCGGTTTTTTGATTATCTTTGAGATTATAGTTACCAACTTTATTTTGAGCGCCCCATAAAAAGGGTACGTTCATAGTTTCGCGCAAGATTGTTAGCTTCGCGAGTTTGTCAGCGCAGGAGTTGAAGGCAGCTAAATTTTTAGCATCAGAGACGACGGGACAAGCCGCAATAATTTCTTTGCCGATTTTCTGAGCTAGTTCTATGTCTGGCGATGCTTCTTGTGCTGATACTGTATTCTTGGTGTTGAATGCTGGGGTTGTAGAGATCAAGAGGGCGATCGCTACTACTATGCTCAATAACACAAACTGCGTAAGCGTAGCCCGCCGCAAGCATCGCGAGTAAAATTTCCGAAGACTAGACATTGGGGAATTTTTCAACTCAATAGGATGCAAAGCAATGGTAGAGACGCGACATTGCACTTTTGTTCTGCTAACGCGTCTCCAAGTCTGCCTTTCTAAGGGACTTCCAAGAAATAAAAGGGAAAAGGTTAAAGGGGAATGGCACTAAGAAAAGGCGAAAGGCTTGTGTCATCTCGTTCCCAGTCTGAAGACTGGGAATGTATTCCAAGAGGCTCTGCCTCTGGTCAGCCCCCTGGAGGCAGAGCCTCCGAGAATGGGTTCCCAGCCTGGAGGCTGGGAACCAGTTAGGGCAAAGCTTATAGCTTTTCTTAGTGCCATTCGGTTAAAGGGGAAAGGGGAAAGAGATGAACAGGTCGCGCCACTTGCGGGCGTTAGCGGAGCGGGACACAGTACGGTTTTTACCTTCCTCATAAAATTTGGATTATTTCGCGCCACTTGCGGGCGTTAGCGGAGCGTGACGCAGTACGGTTTTTACCTTTCCCCCTTTCCCTTTCCCCCTTCCCCTTCTTCATAAATTATCCAATCTTGTGGGGTTGGCAACATGAGCGCCCTATATACTGGGCTATCGTGTCACCCACCCCACAATAAATAGTTGGTTGGATATTTTTTATTTGGAAGTTTCTAAACAGTGAAAGCTTTAAATCGTGACTTTTGTCCCATCAAATTTGGTAAACGTGAAACCTTCAAATTTTTCGCGGAAAGTTAGTTTCTCGTCTTTCAGGATACCAATGGCGATCGCTTCGCCAAGAGCTAACGATGCGGCTGCATCTGTGCGCCAGTGAATCCCTGCACTATCACGACCTAAGCCAATATTCGCCGCTAATTTGTTCAATTCACCGCCTACTGTCAATGGTGGCCCTTGATATGGAATCAACTTGGTGGGATCTTTGGGATCGGGCACTACCGGATTCGGAATCACATAATTCTCATCAAATAGGGCCTTCAAGATTGTGACGCTAGCACCCGCCGACACCGAAGCGCCCCCTGGATAAGAAGAATGCAACGGTGCGCCTTCGGGAAAAGCTTGGGGTAGCAGATAAGATTTATTTTTGCTGAAGAAGCGATCGAGTGCTTCTGACTGGAAAACTTCAGAGTGAATCGGATAGTTGGTTTTATTCACCTTGTTGTTGTGAACTAACCCACCATAAGCCTCGGCTCTTAGACGACGATGTACATAATACTTTTGCCAATAAGCTGCTCTAATTGCATGTGGACTAACCCAACCGATCAGAGATTGTGAATACCCTGGGCCAAATGTTCCAGAACCACCAGATTGTGTCTTCGACTTGTTGTAAGGATTGCCAGCATTGTAAGGTGAACCAACACCGCCAGCTAGGGGATTATCACTGACTGGCTTGGCGAGTAGAATCAAAGCTGCATTTGTATAGACTGGTGGCGGCGTGTGGGCAATCTCTGACTGGTCGCGCCCGTTGATAAAGTAGCGACGGGTTGAGTCAAACTTAATCGTTCGACCAGGATCGCCACCATTTTGTACTAGCAACCACTCGTCATAGTTAGTTTGGAAACTATTTTCGGGAATAGCTAGAGGAACCCGGTTAAGTTGAGCATAACTATGCGTTCCTGCGGGTATTGGACGCAGTAAAAACTGGGAAACATAAGGGCCCAAATCTACCCCTGGTAGGGTGTGATAAATCGTTTTACCAGAGGCATCAACGTAAATTGCGGTGCCTCGAAACAGTAGTTCGGGTGTAACCCGTCCGTTTTGTTTAGGCCCTTTAAATGCTGATAACCGATTCAGATCCTTAACCGCCGCCAGAATCAGCGGGTTAGTTGTATCATTGCGGAATTCGCTAAAAGGTACATCCTGTAAGAGTTGTTGCCAAGCAATTTCCAGGAATTCAGCCCCCTGTTCTGCACTATCCAGGGTGGGTGGTACTGGAATCGCCAATTGGCAAGTATTCACCCCACTCAAGCTAATTGCTAATGGGGTGAGCGGTTGTACCAGCTTCCGTTTGCCACCCAAAATAATCTTTTCATACTCGTTGGGATCGCCAGAGTTCAGCGCATTAATCAAAGATTGATAAGCCTTCAGATCCACTTCGCCCAGTTGATTATGGGGCAATCCTCGTGTATCTGTGGCAATTTTGTTGGCGTACTTCGCCTCATCTCCATTGGTGGGATGGGGAGGAATGGGAATTTCCCGATTAACCTTGGCTGCTGTTGTACGCACTTGAAAGGCTTTCTCGCGTAAGTCGCTATATTTTGGTTTGACAGCAGGTTCCTGAGCCTGGACAATATTTTCTCCTTTCTTCAAGGAAAAGGATGAGCTAAAAACTCCGGCGACAACACTAGCTGCACTAAATAAGCCGGCGCGACCGAGAAATGAGCGTCTGCTGGCGCGACCAAGGAATAATCTTCTACTACCTGCGTTAGTTTGAAATTGCTTAGTTTTGCTTATTTCACTATCAGCCTGAGCATTTTTTTCAGAATCATGATGAGAATTGGGATCTGCTTGCATCTAAGTTGTTCTCCACTGGCAAAAAATAATTCAAAAATCCAGCCATAAGTAAATACATGAGCGGCTAAAAGCTAGAATGACTTTGAGCCACACACGGAATACCCACCTCTATAAAAAGATGGCAATCTCACTGAATTTGTGATGAAATCTGGGATTGTTCTACTAGCAAGTAACTTGCATTGGAGATTGTTCTCCCGACAATTATCTAAGTATTTAATGCTAATACTCAAGCTCTCATCGTATGGTTATTACACTTCCGTAGTCTGAATCAGTCCGATAGCTTGTTGCCAAGATTCAAGAGTCGCTATATGAGCTGCACTTTCTTCCAGTCAGACTGCAAATATCTGCAAGTCTATCGATTTACCGTATTTTAATGTTAAATCAGACTTTCTCACAAACGGCGATCAAAATCAAGAGGTTTTTACAATAAACTTGCCAAGGGCTTGAAAGTCCTGGAGGAGTTACGGCAGAACAAGATGAGGAGTAGAGGAAGAAGTTTTCATTCTCTCGTTCTGGCCGAACCTTCCGTAGGGTCTAACTTGCAAATACCTTGTTTTTTGCTGCTAGCTGTGTGATACTTTCGTTTAAATTAAAAAATAACATAAATATCTTAAACAAAGCAAAAAATAATCATGATATTCAAGAGATTTAGAACGTGGATTTTATTGATTGGATTAGCACTATTGATGTTTGTCTTTGTCGCTTGTGCTTCTAGTAATAAAACTACTTCACAAGTACCAAAAAAAGTAACAATTGCTTATCAACCTGGAATTAATTACGCTAATCTACTTATCGTCAAGCAGCAGCAAATTTTAGAAAAAAAATTTCCCAAGACACAATTTGAGTGGCAAGAATTATCGAATGGTGCAGCTATTAGAGATGGAATTATCGCTAATCAAATACAAGCTGGTGCAAGTGGGATTGGTGCGTTTCTTGTCGGTTGGGATAAAGGTGTGGGCTGGAAAACATTAGCTTCACTCAACTATAGTGAGTTTTGGTTAATAACGAAAAATCCCAATATCAAAAGTCTCAAAGATATCAAGCCAGGAATGAAAATTGGTTTACCATCTCTAGATGGGATACAAGCACTTGTAGTCCGAAAGGTGGCGCAAAAAGAATTAGGAAATCCCACCGCACTCGATCAAAACTTCCAAGTGATTTCTCACCCGCTAGGTTTGCAATCGCTGTTAACGGGTCAAATTGATGCACATTTTACAACGCCACCTTTTCAATTTCAGGAAGTTGAACAAGGTGGTAGGGTAATTATTAAAAGCTCTGATATTTTTGGTAAGACTAGCGCCGCTAGTGTATTTATGACTGAAAAATTCTACAATCAATATCCTGAGTTTGGTAAAGCTTTATATAACGCAATTGCTAATGCTACTAAACTCGTGAATGAAAAACCTGATGAAGCGGCCAAAATTCTCTCAGAAATAGATGGCGGAAAAGTCTCACAGGAACAATATAAAAAATGGCTGACGAATAAAGCAGTTGCTTATGGAATTGAGCCAAGAGCCTTCCTCCAATATGGAGCATTTATGCATGAAATTGGCATATTAAACAAGCAGCCCAAATCAATCGATGAATTAATTTTACCGCCGCTTAAAGGTTCTGGGGGAGATTAACTTAATGATTAATTTCGAGGGTTTTATTCTAGCAAAAAATGTACGCAATAGCTACAGCCCAGGTAAGTATATCAATACTAATAAGTTTGTCGAAGTTGCTGCTTATCTAGAAAGTTTACTCGGCAATTATTCCCGACGTGAGGCTTTTAGAGTATGAAATTCGTGAGTCGAACAACAGCAAGTTCCGATAAATTTGAGAAGTTATATGCTGATCTCAAAACTAGTAGTACTTTCAGGCGCGGAGTAATTTTTTGTAGCTTATTGATTTTTTGGCAATTGTATGTATGGATTGCCCAAGTTCCTGCCTTGCTGATTCCTAGCCCAATAGCAGTTTTAGAAGTACTGTGGCACGACTTATTGAGTCAAAAACTGCTACAAGCAACACTCAGTACTTTGTCTGTGTTATGTATCGGTATGGTCTTGGGTGTGATTGTGGGTACAGCTTTAGCAGCTTTCGCTAAAGTTTCTCGTTTTGGTCAAGATTTGCTAATTGTGATGAGTTCGATGCTGAATCCCTTACCTGCGATCGCTATTTTACCCCTAGTAATGATTTGGTTTGGGTTCACTTCTGTTTCTATTATCATAGTTACTGCCCATGCGACAACTTGGCCAATTGCCCTAAATACAGAAATGGGACTCAGTACTATCAACCCAACGGTTCTTATGGTGGGTAAAAACCTTGGTCTAGATGGTTTTAAATTGATTCGAGAAATTATGCTCCCGGCTGCATTACCTCACATCTTAACAGGCTTAAGAACTGCTTGGGCTTTTGGTTGGCGTACCGTGATTGCCGCTGAATTAATGTTTGGTTCAGGAGGTGCTACCAGCGGTTTGGGATGGCAGATTAATAATAGTCGCTACTTTCTACAAACCGATCGCGTATTTGCTGGATTAGTGGTAATTGCAATTTTGGGTTTAGCTGTCAATTATCTTTTTCGATTAATTGAAATCAACACAGTGCAAAAATGGGGTATGAAACGTAGTTAAACAGTTGATATAATTAGGTGATTGCCTCTACAAAACATCTAAAGCTTTGCATAAGTTCGTAACTTTTTTCAATGCAGAGGAACACAGAGGTAAATGCAGAGGTACGCAGAGTTTTGCCAAAGTTAATTCGCTATGAATTAATGAAATGTTGTACTTAGTACACGTCACCGTAAAAGAGGTTTGGAAATATCGAGGGTTGATGTTGGGTTTCACTACGTACCTCTACGGGGATCTTGCTACCACCCAACCTATGAATGATTCAATTCCATACTCTTTTTTGGGTGGACTGTACTTAGCCTTTATTTGACTGTGGAAATAACCCCAACTGAGCGTAAATTGGATCTACTATTTTTCCTATTTTTGGTAGTTGTCTACTAAAGAAATATGCTCCGAAAATACAACAGATACCACCAAACATTAAAGCATTACTAACACCAAAGTAACCTGCCAATGCTCCGAAAAATAAATTACCAAAAGGTAGTATTCCTAAAAAACCAGTTGTAAAGATACTGGTTACTCTACCTCTTTTATCTTCTTCAAGCAGAATCGATTGCATAAAGTTACTAATTGAAGCCAAAGTGAGACTATTATTCATGCCGATGATAAACATGAATATTAGACAAATATTTAGATTAGTTGACCGGGAAAAAATTATTAACCCTAAACCTAAAATGGCTGTAGAAGTTGCGATGATTGTTCCTAATCCGATGATATTTTTTCTGGAAATGAGATAAACACCTGAAATTATAGAACCAAGTGCCGAAGCTGTCATCAGATAACCCATAGTTTCTGCGTTACCTTTCAAAACTTCTTGAGCAAAAATTGGTACTAAATTGACATGGGTCATTCCCATAAAACAGACAATAATTTGCAATATCAATAAGTATTTAATTGGTAAAAATTTGTATGCGTAAACAAACCCTTCTTTGAGGTTGTTCCAAATCTGGGACTTGTGATTAGATGAATTATGTATAACTGGGTTTACTTTGACAGTTAAGATTGCAGATACAAAGGGTAGATAACTAATACTATCTACGAGAAAACAGGAAGCTGCACCAGATCTGGCAATCAGTAAACCCCCAATCATCGGACTAACAAACTTCGCTGTGTTAATCAAGAATGAATGGGAAGCCATTGCACTATAAGTATCTGATTTTTTATCCAAAAGTCTGGGAATAATTACCTGACGTGCTGGTAAATCAAAAGCTTTTACTGTTCCCTGAAGTGTACCAATGACAATAATCCATACAACGTTGATGTTACCACTAAGAGTTAGAAACGTTAGGGTAGAAGAGAGAAAAATAGATACTAACTGAGTAGTTAATAAGACATATCGTAAGTTCCAACGATCTAATAAAACTCCTACTAAAGGAGTAATGACCAAGCCCATCGCTTGATTTGTAAATCCAGCTACACCAACTAATACGGCCGAATTAGTTAGTTGATAAACTAGCCATACTAAAGCAATTTGTGTCATCCAAGACCCAAAAAAAGATAAGCTTTCACCAATAACAAAACAAGAAAAATTTACAGATTTAAGTGCAGGTGGAAGTTCAAAAGAAACAAGCTTTAGCTTTTCTTTTTGGAAGTTTTCTCTATTACTTGGTATCATAATTCTTTCCCTGATTAAAAGTTCTTGCAGCCCTGTTTTGTCAGAATAGACTTCACTTGAAAATCTGAGTTAGTAGTTCGTATTCAGCGATTTATCGCTCAATTTCAAGAGCTAAAGCCGCTTACTAAGTACACGTCACCGTAAAATTGGTTCGGAAAAATCAAGGGTTGATGTTGGGTTTGACTGTGTACCGCTACTTACGGGGATCTTGCTACCACCCAACTTACGAATAATTAAATTCCATACTCTTTTTGTGGTGGGTTGTACTTAGCTAGGAACTTTTGTAACTCCTCAAAATTAATAAGACAGACTACCATAGCTTAAAAGTTTTCATCCTACTTCGTTGTATTTACGTAGCGTCGCTTTGCGTTCACTTTGTTCATGCTTTTTCCTTTATTTGGATAAGATAATTTGCACAGACAAGGACACGAATAGAGACATTGCTTTGCAACGTCTCTATTAATTTTTCTGATGAAGTTTTAGCAAATCTGCATATTACCAGCCCTGAATTAGTATTAGCAATACTTAATGTTCGTAAAACAGAAAGTTTGTGTGCTTACTATTAGAGCAAAAAAATACAGAGACTACGACTAGATTATGTATCATATCATGTCTGGCCGAATATGTAAGTATGTTTTAACTGGCTTTGATATCAGTGTTGAATTAGTCGCCTGGATTTTGCCCGATAAAGTCTCCTAATTACTTACCTGGTTTCTCGTTCCCATTGTTGCTATGGGAACAAGGAAAGCCTTTGCAAGATGACTTATAAAATCTCTTGTTTTTCTCAGCGCTCTCCGCGTCTCTGCTGTTTAGAAGCAATTTATATAACCGCAGAGGCACAGAGAACACAAAGAAAAGAGCTTTTTCAGATGACGTGAAAAGTAAGAATTTAGTATGGGTGAAATTATAGCCAAGCGCGATCGTATTGAACAGGCCAGAGTTTATCGTGTCCTAGCTGTTTAGCTGCCAGATGTGGCCAGTAAGGATTACGGAGGAGTTCACGTCCTAACAGCACTATATCAGCTACTTCTGTACGAATAATTTCGTCAGCTTGTTCCGGGGATGTAATTAACCCCACGGCTCCTGTATGAATATTAGCTTCGCGGCGGATGCGTTCGGCAAACTCAGTCTGATAACCAGGTTTAATTGGTATATGAACGCCTGGTATAGTACCTCCTGAGGAAGTATCGATGAGATCAACTCCTAGAGATTTGAGTTTGTCGCTTAAAGCGATACTTTGCTCAATGTCCCAGCCATTATCTACCCAATCAGTGGCGGAGATGCGTACCCAGAGTGGATGTGTCTGGGGCCAAACCTCTCGGACAGCTTGAACTACTTCTCTGAGGAGGCGAGTCCGGTTTTCAAAACTACCACCATAATCATCTTGACGCTGGTTAGAAAGGGGTGAGAGAAATTGGTGCAGTAGATAACCGTGGGCAGCATGGATTTCCACTACCTTGAAACCAGCTTGTAGAGAACGTTTAGCTGCTTGGGCAAAGGCGTCAATAACTTCTTGAATTCCCTCAAGGCTAAGGGCTTCTGGAATTGGGCTATCTTGGCTAAAAGCGATCGCACTACTCGAAATTACAGGTCGCCAACCTTCCTGAGATTCATCTAGTGCTTTTCCTCCTTTGCTCGGTTTGGCAGTGCTGGCCTTTCTACCTGCGTGAGCAAGTTGAATACCTGCAACAGCACCAAAATTATGAATTAATGCCACAGTTTTGGCTAAACTTTCTATATGTGAATCTGACCAAATTCCCAAATCTTGCGGGCTAATGCGTCCACGTGGTTCCACAGCTGCCGCTTCTGTGATCACTATCCCAGCACCGCCAACTGCGCGAGACGCTAGATGAATAAAGTGCCAATCGTTAGCATATCCATTTGTACTGGAATATTGACACATCGGTGAAACGGCGATGCGGTTGCGAAAGGTAACTTCACGAATTTTGAATGGTTCAAACAGATGTGCCATTGATATTGATTCCTTCTCTTTCTAGGTAAAAAGGATTGGGTATTGGGGACTGGGGATTTTACTCGTAAGAATTATGTAAGGGACTTTGACTCGAATGATACTAAGTTAAGACACAGCCCTTGGACTGACTGGTTCCTAGCCTCCAGGCTGGGAAACGATTGTGGGAGGCTCTGCCTCCAGTGGATTGACCAGAGGCAGAGCCTCTGGGAATACGTTCCCAGTCTGAAGACTGGGAACGAGGTGACACAAGCCTTTCAGATTTTCTTAGTCCCATTCGATTTTGATCCCTCCCAAGTTTTGAATAATTTCCCAGTACCCAATCCCCAATCCCCAGTCTCCACAACCAGTTAAACTACTGTAGATTTTCTCTTACGTACACTGAAATGAGCGATAAACGCCACTGTCAACAAAAATAATCCCAAGGCGCAAACGCCGTTCCATTGCCACAATCCCCAGACATAAGTACCAAGAAAAGAGCCGAGTGCGCCGCCAGTGTAGTTTGTAACCATGTATACCGTATTCAAACGGCTCTCAGCATTTGGAACTAAGTTGTAGACGCGGATTTGATTTGAAACATAACCAGTATGCATTCCTAAGTCCAGAATCAGCACCCCTAATATAAGACCGATCAAATGAGTTCCACCAGCTATCCAAAGGATGACAAAAGCTGATAGAGATAGTACAACAGCTACTCCAATTAACATTCTGGGGCCCCGCCTATCTGCTACTCGTCCAACAATTGGGGTGGTAAAAACGCCAATTAAGCCAACTAAGCCAAATAAACCTGCAACTCGACTGTCGTAATTATACGCGGGAGATTCTAGCAGAAAAACTAGAGTCACCCACGCAGCATTAAAGGCTGCAAATACTAGTGCAACATTCAGCGCCGCTTCACGTAATACAGGCTGCTCACGAACTAGTTGCACAAGACTCTGCATTAGTTGCTGGTATGACAGGGTAGATGAAGGCTTACTTACAGGTATCCGACCTTGGATCACAAAAGCTAAGATAAGCATTACACCTGCTGAGATGCCATATACGGCTCGCCAACCCAGATATTCCCCAATTATCCCACTGACTGAACGGGCGAGAAGAACGCTGAAGATCATACCACTGAGTAGGGTTCCAATAACTTTACCCCGCTCTGAAGGGTGTGTTAGTTGGGCGACTAGTGGAATAACTAGATGTGCTACTATACTACAGAAGCCAAGTACGAAACTTGACACAGAAAGCCAAGCCATATTAGGTGCTGTAGCCTCTAGCACTAAGATACCAGCCAGCAAACCTAGCATAGTAACAATTAACCAGCGGCGTTCCATGCGATCGCCCAAAGGGACTAATAATAGTAGTCCGACTGCATAGCCAGTTTGGGTAAGAGTGGGAATAAATCCCACTTGTTGGACAGAGATATTCAAGCTACGTCCCATATCAGCTAGTAGCGGCTGATTATAGTAGACATTGGCCACTGCTAAACCACAAGCGATCGCTAAAGTTAAAACAGTACTCCGTTGCGTCAGCGAATTGCTATCAGTGGTTAGAGCAGTATGCTCTTTAGAACTCATTATGATGCACCAAAATATTGAATAGTAGCTTAAATACTTGTTGAATGACTAGAATCATCATCAAGATTTAGATGATTAGACTTTTTCTTAGGCTTTTGGGTCTGTAATTCCCAAATATCGCGTTTTCCTAGTTCTTGATCCGCTAATAACTGTAGATGTTCTGGTAATTTCGTTGTTTGCCAAACTGACCAAATTTCTCCACAAAGCAATTCTTTTTCAATTTGTCCAAAAAACATGATTTTACTCTCCAGTAATGCTCAAGTTTAAGTTTCGTAACTCCTAATTTTGGAAAGATGAAGTAACAAAATTGTCATTTTTCATCGAACAGAATTCAGGAGTCAGAAGCCAGAATTCAGAATGAATAATCGGTGTTTTGCACTCACACCAAATTTAAAATTTGGTTAGCTTACTTCCCGCAGGGTATCTCCGACTGGTAGCGAGTCGGCGTACTCTTACAGAGAAGCAAGCTACGCGTAACATCTCCGGCTCCTGAATTCTGACTTCTGAATTCTTCTTCATTCTTTCACCACCTTTAAAATACAGGTACTATTCGTCCCTGATACTGCTTGTTAATAAAATCTCTAACTTGTGGATCGTTAAGTAACTTATTTAGCTTCTGAATTTTTGGCTCATTTTCTCGACCCTGTAATGTAACTAATGCCAAAGCATATTTTTTATCTTTAGCTGTCTCCTGTCCCATAGATTGCGGTGTAATTCCTGCTAGAGCAACGGTTTGAGCCGAAGAAACAATGAAGTCTACATCATTAATAGCTCGAACTACCTGGACTCCTTCTACTTCCTTGATTCGCAATTTTTTCGGATTCTCGGCTATGTCTCTTTGAGTTACAAATTCTTTGGTATTTTCCTTAAGTTTTATTAAGCCATTGCTTGCCAGTAACCTCAATCCTCGGTCATTATTAATCACATCATTGGCAATTGTGACAGTGGCATTTTGAGGAACCTCATTCACAGATTTAAGGTTTTTTGAAAAAAGACCGAGTGTGCTTAAGGAAACTAGATTTAATGGGACTAAATTGATTTTGAGTTCCTTGACTGCATTATTCATGAAAGGTCGATGTTGGAAAAAATTGGCATCAATTACTTTGTCTCTTAAAGCCGTATTTGGTTGTATCCAGTCATTAAAAGTAACAACTTTTACTTCTAATCCTTCTTGAGGTGCTAGCTTAGTGTTTACAAACTTCAAAATATCTTCAGATATAATTCCCGTCACCCCAACTTGAATGACTTCTTTTTGTGCCGTTGCTTGGGCCGTATTTGAAGTTATTTGAGCTTGTTGTTGGCTACAGCTAGCAAAGAGGATGGAGGCGGTAAACGAGCCTAAAGCTGTGAGGAAAAATCGGCGGTTAATTTTTGGATGTTGTATGTTCATGAGCAATATTCTTGGTGATTCAAGATTGGAGGTGAACTAACCGCTTTCTCTACAAGATGCGGAAGACGCAGAGAGAAGATTGAAAAGTTTACGAATCCTGGCAAAATGGCGATTTATCGTTTTCTTGTTCGCTGCGCCAGTAAATCGCCTAAAAACTGTACGATTTGCACTAGGGCAATCAGAACCACAATGGTGGAAATCATCACGCCAACATCGAATCGTTGGTAGCCGTATTGAATTGCCAAATTACCTAAGCCGCCACCACCAACGGCCCCAGCCATTGCAGAAGAGTTCAGTAGACTCACAACCAGAATTGTCATACCCAACAGCAGGGATGGGAAAGCCTCTGGAATCAATACTTTAAGAACGATTTGCCAATAGTTACAACCCATTGCTTGGGCGGCTTCTATTAGTCCTTTATCAACTTCCAAAATGCTGGTTTCAGCGATGCGGCCGAAAAATGGGATGGCGGCGAGGGTTAGGGGAACTAGCGCGGCCGTACTACCGATGGAAGTACCGACGATCAATCGCGTTAGTGGTGTCAATACCACTAGCAAAATAATAAAGGGAAACGATCGCCCAGTATTGACGATCGCACCCAACACTTTATGTACCTGGGGAAAATCTAGCAGGTTCCCTGGCCCTGTCATCACCAAGATTAAGCCCAAAGGCAAACCTAAAAGTATCGCTACTACCGCTGATATACTCACCATGTAAAAGGTTTCACCAGTAGCCAGCCATAAACTTTGCAGCAATTCTTGCCCTTGCATCAATAAACCTCCACTTCAAACTCTGATTTGGGTAAATATTTCAAGGCTTGGGTTACTTTTGATCCTTCTAGTTGGATGTGAAATTGACCAACGCGGCGATTGCATACTACGATAAATCAATAGAGTTAGCGTTGTATTGACTATAAGATTTGCATAGATGAAGATAAAAAACAAGGGTAGGGGCTTACAGATGTAGGCCTCTAAGAACTTCCAAATAAAAAAATACTCAACTACTTCTTGTGGGGTGGGCGTCTCGCCCGCCCTGTAAACCAATACTCTTGGATTAAGGGCGACTGGCAAAAAAGACGCGATAAATCGCCGTCTCTACAAGTGTTTTGGTCTTATCTGAACTGTATTGCCCTATAAACTGGGCGCTCATGTTGCCCACCCCACAACAAACATTTGGATAATTTATTTCTTGGAGTTCCCCTACAGCCGATTAACGATGTTGGTTGGATTGAAAATGGTGTAAAGCGTCAGAGTCGCAATCCTGCCTGTTTTAGTAGTGGGAGAACGCGCTTGCCGAAGAAATCAAGATCGGGTTCAAAATCGTAGAAGGCGAGTTGGAAGCCATCAACACCAGCTTCTTTTAGTTGCAGAAGTTGTTCGGTGATCTGCTCAGGGGAACCGATCAGTTGGACATTACCGCCGATCGCACTACCGACACCATGCCGCAGATTGCCCTTTTGATGCCCCTTCCAGGCATGTGCATCGCTGGTGAAGCGAGAACGTCCAGCGATCGACTCGCGATCGGCGTGGTCGATGATTGCTTGAGCATATTCTTCCGCCTCTCGTTCGGTTTCGCGCACGACAATCAGCGGATTTAGGAGAGTGCGTACTTGTCGGCCATTATTAATCGCAGATTGTTTGACACGGGCAGTGTGAGCGGGTAGCGAGGATAGGGCGCTTTCGATGTCACCACCACCTGGGCTAGTGATGAACACGATATCAGAGTGGCGACCTGCAAAATTGATACCTGCATCGGAGCCAGTGGCGTTAACCAAAATCGGCCGACCATAAAGCGATCGCGGGCTAATATAAGCATCCTTAAACTGCCAAGAAGCCTGACTCTGATAAGAAAAGTTTTCGGTTTCAGACCAGAGTCTTTCAAGGATAGAGACAAATTCATCGGCAAGTTCATAGCGGCGATCGTGTTCGATCTGACTCCAGCCGAACAATTCATGCTCATAAGCCCGGTGTCCGGTGACGACATTGATACCCCATCGACCTTTGGAAATGTGGTCAAGGGTTGCACCAAATTTGGCAAGATGGATCGGATGCCACGGCCCGTAAAGTACGTGAATTGTCGAGATTAGTAGGATACGTGAGGTAATACTGGCAAGGGATGCAGTGGTGATGAAGGCATCTAAACCCGCTTCCGTCCGTGTCGGGCCTTGTCCACCTTTAGGCTGCCAAGTAGAATAGCCGAAAACGAGGTCAAAACCGAGTTCCTCAGCCTTTTGGGTCAGCTTGGCATTATAGTCAAATGACCAGTCAGTAGTACGCGGTAAGTCTGACGAACTCCAACCACCATGATGAATAGGTAAGAATAATCCGAGTAAAACGGGCTGTCGTAAAGCTTGTGACAACGGGCTATCGGGATAATCTACCGGACTAGCCGCTATGGTACGTGTTTTAAGTAAAGTAGTATCAATTGCATTCATAGTTTGATTGGGGATTGGGGATTGGGGACTGGGAATTGGGGAGGAGGAGAATAACTAACTCCTAACTCAGCACTCGGAACTCTAATGCACTTCTACCTCAAACTCTGATTCGTGTAGATATTTCAAGGCTTGCGTAATCTTTGATCCTTCTAGTTCGATGTGAAATTGACCAACGCGGCGATCGCCTACGGTTTCGACGCTACCGCTGAGGATATTGATATCAACATCAAAACGACGTGCTAAAGTGGCGAAGATTGGTTGTTTGGCTTGTTCTCCGGCAAAGGCGATCGTTGCTAGCACTGCGCCAGGACGTGCTAAATGTCCATTGCGACGCGGAAAAACTTCTTGGGCGAGAAGTGATTCTGGCTTGGCGATTAAATCGCTGACTCGCCCCTGTTCTACAACCTTGCCAGCATTGAGTACCGCTACACTGTCGCAGATTTGCTTAACTACGCCCATTTCATGGGTAATCAGCAGAATTGTTAGCCCCATACGCTTATTGAGATCGCGCAATAGTTCCAAAATTGATCGCGTCGTTTGAGGATCAAGTGCTGAAGTCGCTTCATCAGAAAGCAATACTTTTGGTTCACCAGCTAGCGCCCTAGCAATACCAACCCGTTGCTTTTGACCGCCCGAAAGTTGTGCTGGATAAGCATTCGCTTTACCTGCTAAACCAACTAGTGAGATTAATTCTTCAACTTTTGCCCGTTGCTTCAGTTTGCTGTAACCAATCACTTCCAAAGGAAAAGCGATATTTTCCGCCACAGTTCTGCAACTGAGTAAGTTAAAGTGCTGAAAAATCATTCCAATTCGCTGACGACTTTGGCGCAACCTGATACCGGAGAGTTTGGTAATTTCCTGTCCATCGACTGTGACGTAACCCGATGTAGGCTTTTCTAATTGATTAACACAACGAATTAAGGTACTTTTACCTGCACCACTCTGTCCTAAAACTCCAAAAATCTCACCTGGTTTGACCTCAAAGCTAACGCCATCCAGTGCTACGATCTCTTGATTTCCTTGGTGATAAACTTTGCGTACATCAGTAAATGTAATCATCTTAAGAATTACTCCAAAAAAAGGATATATGTCTTGTTTGAGAAAGCAAAGAAACTTATATTGCAATACGATTCAGTTAAGTATTTCTTTCTTCTCTCTGCGTCCTCTGCGCCTCTGTGGTTCCTTCAAAAAATTGACTTTTTTGCTAAGGAATAGGAATTACTGCACCTTGATACTTTTCTTTAATAAAATCCTTGACTTTTTGATCCCGGAGCAATTTGTAAAGTTTCTGAATTTTGGGGTCATTCTCTTGCCCCTGCAAAGTAGTAAGAGTAACCGCATAGAGTGGGTTTTTAGCTGATTCCAATGCCAAAGCATCTTTATCTGTTCGCATTCCTCCTGCTAGAACTGTTGCACCTGTCATCACGCCTAAATCGACATCAGGAAGGGAGGGTAACAGCTGACCAGATATAACTTCTTTGATTTGCAAATTTTTGGGATTTTCGACAATATCTTTAATACTTACTAAAACCCCAGGATTATTTTTCAGCTTGATTAACTTAGCTTCTTCTAGTACCTTCAACGCGCGATGAGCATTGTTGATATCGCCAGGAATAATCACTAACCCATTTTTAGGAACCTCAGCTAAAGATTTATGCCGTTTGGAATAAATGCCAACTGGATTCAAATGAATTGGAGGGTTTAAGGCTACCATTTTGATATTGTGTTGCTTCCCAAAGTCCTCCATAAAAGGTAGGTGCTGAAAGTAATTAGCATCTATTTGTTTATCCCTCAGTGCGAAGTTGTCTTGCACACTGTCACTAAAGGTGACGATTTCGATGTTTAGTCCTGCTGCTGGTGCTAAATTCTTTTTGACAAATTCTAAAATCTCTCCGGCTGGGACAGGTGAAACTCCAACTTTTATTTTCTCTTCTTGTGTAGTTGCAACTGTATTAGCAGTTGTTTTTGCTGATGTATTGACTGCGGTATTAGAGGGAGAATTGGGTGAACTACAGCTAGCAAATAATGTGGATGCTGTAAATGATATAGCAGTTATTACAAAGAAGCGGCGGTTAATTTTGATTAAAGTATTTTTCATGCGATCGCCTTTGTATAGTGTTGGAGGAGCTAAAAAGATTAACTGGCTTTTTTAACTCCAAAATTACATCTAAAAACTCACATCATTAGGGAATTGCCAGCACAGCACCTTTGTACTTTTCTTTAATAAAATCCTTAACTTTTTGATCTCGGAGCAATTGATAGACTTTTTTAATTCTGGGGTCGTTTTCTTTTCCTTGTAACGTAGTCAGAGTAACTGCATAAATTGGGTTTCGAGCAGATTCCAACGCTAAAGCATCTTTATCAGTTCGCATCCCTGCTTGGACAACCCAGTTACCTGTTATTGCTGCTAAATCCACATCAGGTAGTGAGGGAATTGCCTGCGCTCCTGGTATTTCTTTGATTGTGAGTTTTTTGGGATTTTCAACAATATCTTTGACACTTGCTACTCCTTTAAGATTGTCTTTTAGCTTGATTAATTTAGCGCTTTCTAACACCCTCAAAGCTCGGTTAGCGTTGCTAGCATCATCAGGAATAGTGACAAGTCCATTTTGCGGGACTTCAGCTAAAGATTTGTGGCGCTTGGAATAAACTCCGACTGGATTTAAGTGAATTGGAGGATTAAAAGCAACCATTTTGATATTGTTATGCTTGCCATAGTCTTCCATAAAGGGGACGTGCTGAAAGTAATTAGCATCGATTTGTCCATCCCTAAGTGCTGAGTTATTTTGGACAAAATCATTGAAAGTAACAATTTCAATATCTAATCCTACCTCTGGTGCTAAATTCTTTTTGACAAATTCTAAAATTTCTCCTGCGGGTACTGGTGTAACTCCAATTTTGACTTTCTCTTTCGTTGCCGTAGTGACAGTATTAGCTGCTGGTGTTGCTGCCGGATTTGGTGCGGGATTAGAGGCAGAATTGGGTGAGCTACAGCTAGTAAATACTGTGGATGCTGCAAATGATGTAACCGCGATTAAAAAGAAGCGGCGGTTAATTTTGATCAAAGGAATTTTCATGCGGTCGCCTCTTTTTTTGTTAATTAATAAAGAATAATTCAGGAGTTAGGAGTCAGAATGGGCTAAACCTTAGCTATCCGCTAACAGAGTTAAATTCTGTGCAAATTATGGAAAGCTCAGAGTTAGTGAGTCCGCGAGAATATTGATTCTGACTCCTGGATTCTGGATTCTGAATTCTGACTCCTAAATTCATTTCTGCTTTACCATTTTTGGTCAGGAATCCAGTTGAAATTTTTATCTTTGACATCAATTTTCTTGGGGATAACTTTTAATTGGTAGAATGTATCTGCCATATTTTGTAAGCCCGTCAAAACTTGATCATCCACAGGTAATACCTGTCTAGTTCCACCACGTAACTCTACAGTTTCCATTGTCTGCAAATCAACTTTATAGAGTTTAGAAAGCAATTTTGCTGAGTCTTTATTGTTATTTTTAGCCCAAACACCAGCCTTTTCTAGCTCTTGCAAAATGACTTTGAGAATGTCTGGATGAGCGCGTACAAAATCTGGAGAGGCAAAATAGAAACCTGGGCTTTCTACAATGGCTTTGTCACCAAATACTGTAGTGTTATCTGCCAATAGACGAGTCCGCAGCTTGCGCTCAGTTTCAGCAGTATAAGGGTCCCAGATTACCCAGGCATCAAAATCACCACGTTGAAAAGCGGGTAAAGCTTCTGCGGGTGTCAGAAAAATAGGTTGAATATCGGTGTATTTCAAACCTACCTTTTCCAAAGCACGGACAATCATATATTGCGAACTCGATCCTTTCGCAAAAGCAACTTTTTTGCCTTTGAGATCAGCAAGAGTTTTGATCGGTGAATTTTCTAGTACCAGAATCGCTGAACTCCTGGGGCTACTTGTACTTGCAGCCACCCGCACAAATTGTTTATCAGCCGCTTGAGCGAATACACTTCCGGTACCACCACCACCACCGAAAACGATCGCACCTACTCCCATCCCTTCAAGTAAAGGTGCAGTAGAGGAAAATTCATTCCAGGTTACAGAAATTCCTTGAGGTTGTAAGCGTTTCTCTAGCGCTCCTTGGGCTTTGATAATATTTAGTAGAGACATCCCTTTTTGATGCCCCATTTTCAGCACTGTTAGCTGACTCTTCTGTGGTTCCTGTTTCTGCGGACTGGCAGAATTAGCCGCATTATTCGGGGTGCAGGATGCGATCGCAAAACTCAAGCCTAAACCAATTACAAATAGTAGCACCAGCGATCGCATTCCAGGTTGCTGAACAAGCTTTAACAACCTCCTCTGATTTATCCAAACTAAAAACTGATTCACAAGTCGATTTAACATCTTTTATTCCTTGTTCTTACATTCAAATTTATTTACTTCCCCAACTGCAATTCAGTTTCAGGAAATAGATTATAGTTTTCTTGCCTATAACCTATCTCCTATAACCTATTCCCTTCTTTGGATTTACCACTTCTGGTCAGGAATCCAGTTAAAATTTTTATCTTTGACATCAATTTTCTTGGGAATAACTTTTAGCTTATAGAACGCATCTGCCATACGTTGTAACCCTGAGAGTGATTCGTCATTCACAGGTACTACTTCTCTAGTTCCAGCACGTTCTTCAACAGTTTGCATTGTTGCCAAATCAATCTTGTACACCTTAGAAAGCAGTTTGGCAGAATCATTAGTGTTCTTGTTAGACCACTCAGCCGCCTTTTCCACCTCTTGCAAAATGATTTTTAAAAGGTCTGGATGGTCGCGTACAAAATCTTGAGAAGCGTAATAAAAACCTGGACTTTCGATTGCAGCTTTGTCACCAAAGATAGTGCCATTGTCTGCAATTGAACGAGTGCGAATTTTTTGCTCGGCTTGAGCGGTATATGGGTCCCAAATTAACCATGCATCGATATCACCACGTTCAAATGCAGGTAAAGCTTCTGCTGGTGTGAGAAAAACAGGTTTAATGTCGTTATATGTTAAACCTGCTTTTTCTAAAGCCCGTACTATGATGTAATGCTGACCAGAGCCTTTAGCAAAAGCAACTTTTTTACCTTTGAGATCGGCAACAGTTTTGATGGGTGAATTTTCCTTGACTAAAATTGGTGAACCCTTTGTACCACTACTGAGTGATGCAGCTACGCGCACAAATGGTTTATCGCCTGCTTGAGCAAAAACGCTTCCTGTACCACCACCAGCACCAAAGACTATTGCACCTACACCCATTCCATCAAGTAGGGGTGCTGTAGAAGAAAATTCATTCCAGGTAACAGAAATACCCTGAGGTTTTAAACGTTTCTCTAAGGTTCCTTGTGCTTTGAGAATATTTAGCAGTGCTACCCCTTTTTGATGCCCCATTTTCAGGACTGTTAGCTGACTTTTTTGGGGTTCTTGTTTCGGCGCAGTTACAGAGTTAGCGGCATTATTCGGGGTGCAAGATGCGATCGCAATACTCAAGCCTAAACCAATTACAAATAGTAGAGCAAAAGCTTGTATACCAGGTTGTTTCGTAAACTTTAATGAGCTTCTTTGATTTATCCAAGCTAAAAACTGATTCACAAGTCGATTTAACATCCTTCCTCCTTCGCGTTACAGAAAAATTTGATTGGCACCCAAACAAGGGAATAATTTGTTATAAATAATTAAGAAGCACGAGGCTCAACTTAGAGAAAATCACTACGTTGAAAATCTATCTACGAATATTTTTTCTGAAAGAATAAATTGAAGCTTCAGAAAATTTTGATTGCAATTATTTAGTTGAGTGATAATACAATTAATCTGCCTAACGGCGTAGTGTTCGTGATAACTAAATTTGATAATATAAAAAATATTTTTGTAAAGAATATTAAGTTTTAAATTTTCTTTGCCTTATTGGTTAACAGCAAAATTCATAACTATTATCGGAATAGTTATGCTTCTCAAAAAAATAACAAAAAGAGTATATGGCGTTTCCCGATCTCGTGAGTACACCCGTAGGGCACGGCAGTGCCCATTGGTGTCAACTTAACGCTAAACTGATCGTCCGCCGGGAATTTCAATTCCCGCTCATAGCTATAGTCATCTGAAGATGACTAAATATCGCCAAAAATCTCCAGTCTATTTCAGTAAACTTAAACTATTAGCCAGGGAATAAATTCCCTGGCGGGCGACTCCCCTTCCAGCAACAAAAGTTTTGCGCTTTCCTCTTAATGTTCCTTCTATTTGCTTATTGACTAATAGAAGTGAGTTGAGGATTAGGAATATCAAGTAGGTAAGAAATTACCTCTTTACGCCAAGCATCGTATACTGGCTCGATGCCTTTAGTATTAGCACCATTGAAATTTTCTGCATCTTGCCAGCGCTGTTTAATATAAGGAGCGCGGCGTTGCTGAATTTCTTCGTCGAGTTCTAGTAACTGTGCGGCGATTTCCGATTTTTCAGTCGGCGAGGCTTGCTCAAACTTTTTGCGCCACCAATTAGCGATCGTGATCCGATGAACCGCTTCATCATCATTGAAATGCTCTTTACTCTTCTGGGCTAATTCCTCGTCACCGATTGTGGATGTCAGTTTATTGAACCAAACTTGGGGCAAGATGTAATGCTCATAGTGCAGTTCCCAAGCAACGAACCCTAGCCAATTACGATAGGGCACATCTCCTAAAAACTCCCAATGGCGTTCAGCTTCCTTGCGGATATCGTCAATGGGATCGCGCCCCGTGAGGGCAATAATTCGTTCCCGAAAGGCGATCGCATGGGCCCCATCATCCCCAATTTGTCTGCTTAAAATCAAATGCAAATCAGGGTCAGGAATCAACAAAATTGCCTTACTAGCAGCTTGCACAATAGACAAATCATGTCCACCAGTCGCAGCCCAGTATTGATAGAAACCTGCCTTTTCTTCTTCTGTCTCTGGTGGACGGCTACCATGTTCACGAGTCAAGGGAACGTGAGGCGCGTGCTTGCTAATCAATTTCTCTAGAGTTTCTTTTTCAAACTCTACATTCCAAGTCCGAGTTAGAGTTGCAGTCATAAAGTTTCTTTTTGGATATTGGGAATTGGGTATTAGTAAATTTCTTAGTTCCTAGTAGTTCGCCAAGTGAACTTGGCGGGGTAAAGGGTAAGGGGGAAGGTGGGGCCCCCTCTGGGGATAAGGGGCGGGGGGAAAGGGTTTAAATCTCTTACCCTTTTCCCTTTCCCCTTTCCCCAGTCCTCACAAGCGCATTTTTGGGTTGGCAGACTACTAGTCTCCAGTGCCTCGTTTAATCGTTAACACTCACAAGTTTGGGCAGTTTGGAGATGGGAATATCCAAGAAGTAAGAGAGTACTTCCCGCCGCCAGGCATCATAAATGACTGGCAAATCATCAACTTCAATGCCAATAGCGCGGTTAGCTAGCTGCCAATGATCTTTAAGATAGGTACTGCGGCGGCGTTGACCTTCTTCATCTGCTTCTAGGACTTGTGCGACTAAATCCTCTTTCTCAGATGGCGAGGCTTTGTCAAATTTACGCTGCCACCAATCCACAACTCCTAGACGGTGAACTGCTTCATCTGGCAAGATTCTCTCAGCAGCAAATTTTGCTGATTCTGGGTCATTGATTTTGCTAATCCGGCTGTTGAGCAAGAGCAGAGATACGATATGGAGTTCGTAGTGTAATTCAAAAGACAAGAAACCTTGCCAGTTACGAATGGGTAAGTCTCCTTGGTAGTCCCAATGCTTTTGTACCTGCTTTTGGATATCATCTATAGGGTCATATCCAGATATAGCTTGCGCTCTGAGACGGGTATTTTGGGCGTGTGCGCCGTCATCTCCAAGTTGTCGGCTCAAAAACAGCTGTAATTCTGGGTCGGGAATTTGGTCTATTACTTTGGCACAAACTTGGACAATGAATAAATCATGGGCTGCACCAGCAACACGATATTGGTAGAAATTCTCTTTTTCTTCTGGTGTTAGTGGTGGTCTAGGATCTTCCTGACGGGTTTTAGGAAGATGAGGAGCGTGCTTGTCAATCAGTTTGTTGAAAATTTCAACTTCTAATTCAGTTGTCCAAGCTGGACGTGTGAGGATTGCTGTCATATTTTTTTGGGTAATGGGGATTGGGGATTAGCCTCGTTCCCAGCCTCCAGGCTGGGAACGAGGCTACACAAGCTTTTAATCGTTAATACTCATGAGTTTTGGTAGTTTGGAAATAGGAATATCGAAGAAGTAAGATAGTACCTCTTGTCGCCAAGTGTCATAAATTACATCTCCTCCTTCAACTTCAAAACCCAGGGCACGGCGGGTAATCTGTCCATGCTCTTTAAGGTAGGGATTGCGACGGCGTTGAACTTCTTCGTCTGCTTCTATAACTTGTGCAGCTAAATCAGCTTTTTCAGTTGGTGAGGCTTTGTCAAATTTACGGTGCCACCACTGCGCGACTCCTGCACGGTGATATGTTTCATCGGGAATGATTCTCTCTGTGGCAAAAGTTGATGATATTGGATCGTACAATCTTGACAGCCGCCGATTCAACACGCCAGGGGCAACAATATGATGTTCATAATGTAGTTCCCAGGCTAACCAGCCTAACCAATCACGTATGGGCAAGTCTCCCAAATAATCCCAATGCTTTTGTACTTGCTTTTGAATATCATCTATGGGGTCGTGGCCAAATAATACTTCTATACGCCGACGGGTATTTTCAGCGTGTGCGCCATCATCTCCAAGTTGCCGACTTAAAAATAGCTGCAATTCCGGGTCGGGAATTTTATCAATGATGTTAGCGACAACTTGCACAATAAATAGATCGTGAGCTGCTCCACCAACGCGGAAGGGGTAGAAATTATCTATTTCTTCTTTTGTGGCGATCGCTCTTTGTTCATACAACCGCTTCTTCGGAATATGCGGAGCGTGCTTATCAATTAGTTTATCAATAGTTTCAGTTTCAAATTCAATTGTCCAAGCCGGACGTGTGAGAATTGCAGTCATGGTTTTTTCCTGTGTGTGAGTTTGAAATGAGACAAGTTACTCAGGGTTCTACGGTTGAGCGATCGCCCAATTATTGGGGGTATTGGGTACTGAGGATTGAGTATTTGGAAAACTTTCTCCCAGTCCCTATCCTTTTGCTGCCAACAGTTCTAGCGATGCCTCCGGCGGGTTACGCCTACGCACTCGTGGCATTACCTCCTCGGAAAAATGCCTCATCTCAGTCGCGAACGGCTGAAATTGCAGCATAAATGTGCCAATTCCCACTCTGTTAAATTCGGCAATGCGACTAGCCACGGTGTCATAGCTACCAACTAAGCCAGCAGCCGTGCCACCGTTACTTCCTACGCCTGGGTACTTGGCCAAGTTCTTAAACATCACAACTTCCGAATCAACTCCTTTGAGCAGTTCTGAGCGATCGTCTTGTGCTACTACCATTGCCCGCAAGTTGTGATATTCTTCTTGGGCTTCTTCATCTGTGGGCCGAGCAATCACAAATGCGGACATCGCAAAGCCCAGTGGTTTGGAGCGATCGCGCGGCTGTTTTGCAACTTGAGCAATGGTTTCTCGGATCACTTCTATAGGACGACCATTGAGAAAAAATACATCTGCCTCTTTTGCCGCTAATGCCTGCGCTGGTTCTGACTCACCTCCCACATACACCCGTGGATGAGGATTAGCTACGGGAGGAGGATTGAAGTTGAGGTCACTGATCTGAAAATAATCTCCTTGAAAATTAACTCTTTCTCCACTCCACAGCGCCTTGACTACTCTGATCCACTCATCGGAATAGCGGTAACGCTCATCGTGGGGAAGAAAAGATATGCCTGATTTTTCCATTTCTGGCTTAAACCAAGCACTTACTAAATTGATTGCAAAACGCCCACCACTTATCGCATCAATGCCTAATGCCATCTTCGCTAAGATTGCTGGATGAAAAAGTAAAGGCTTCACAGCGGCAATAATTTCGATAGAATTTGTGGCTTCGGCAAGGGCTGCTGCTGCTGTCCAAGTTTCCAGCTGATCTAGTTGTTGATTTCTGGGATTAATGATGTGTTCTGCGATCAAAGTTGTAGTAAACCCGCACCGTTCAGCCAACTGGATAAGATCCTTAGCTCGTGAATAACTGGCATCACGAGGTTCAAGAGGATGGTTCATTACGCCGCAGTTGCCGTAAACGGGAATCCAAATCCCGTAGCGTGGCTCAGACATAGCTTTCAAGAACCCTTGTAATGGACGCTAAAAGTTTACTTGGCACTAAATTTTGAGTTTATCGGATAACCCACCTAATTTACTGTGAATCTACGGTAAACCGACTAATATGCCGTAGTATACAGTTATGAGATTTGCATAGATTGTGGTAAAAAACAAGAGGTTATTAAAATTTATTGACATTACTCCTGAAGAGAGTTTAGTTTGTAGCGAAAACTTCTCAAAAAAATAGAGGACAAGTATAATTTTTGTCCCCAATGCTTAAAATAACAGATTTTGCGTCGAATAGGTCAGACAAAAGGGACTAAGTATTGGGTATTAGGAAAAATCTTTCCCAATAGACATCTCCAGAAATTAAATATGCGTTATCCAGAATCCTTGTAGAGACGTAGCACTGCTACGTCTTTACATTCATTTTCACCAGATGTCTAATCCCTAGTCCCGAATCAAATTAATTCTCTGTACCCATAGGCCCATAAAATTGAAAGCGTCCAATACCGAGAGATTGACCGACAGTTTTCTCACCAGACGGAAAAGCCTTAACGTCAAATAAATAGACGCCATCATTAAAAGGATTCTCGTAAGTTTGCAGACCAATAGTAACCGTCTTACCTGGTGCTATGGGAGTATCAAAGGTTACTGTGATAGTCTGCTGTTTGTCGTTACCTTTTACAGTTTTGAGTGCCAACTTTGAACCTTGTTGATTGCGTGTCCCTTCAAAGGCAAAAGTATCTTTTTGATTGAATTCAATATCTTCACTCCCTTGAATCTGGTTAAAAGTAACCTCCTGCAAGGGTTCCCCGGCTGTCGCTGGCACTTCCAGCGTGAAATAGTACGTCGTATTGGGAATACTTGTATCGCGGTATGGAGTGCTGGCACTAACTAAACGTGGTGGTTCAGCAAAGGCGATCGTGCCATTGCTTAAGGTAACTGCATCGGCTACCGAATGAGGTAGTAAATATAGTCCAGTGCTGACAACAAATAGAGTACTAAAAAAACGATTTACGTATTTCATGATTTATATTTTTACCTCAATGTTTTTTATTTAAGACTCAATAATTTCAGTCTTGCTTCAAATACCCATAATCAAGCGTAAGTAGACCAATTATTACAGTCTCTAAGGTTAGTAAGTTAATTAAGCTTACCGACTATTTATTATGCGGTTTTGCTGTAATTCTAACATGCGCTTTCAAGTTGTCCAGGAATAAAAACGGATATTGAAATTTAAATTCAACTAGTGATTTTGAGCTAATTCTTATTAGTAAATTCCCTCAAAAGTCGATGATTTTACCGGCCTTTGATCGCACTCAAACACTGGCTCATTGATAGGTTTACCGTAGTTTAGCTAACTTAATACACTCATAGGTCGATACAATTACCGTGGAATAAGTAATAAATTATCTGAAAAATCGATAATTCTATACAGGAGTAAATTGATCAATTGAATTAGATATCAATAATTTTACTGAACTTATAATTAGTGAATTATGCTAAATGAGAAAGCGAATTACTACAGTTTTTATAGTTAAATACAGTTCAGATAAGACCAAAACACTTGTAGAGACGGCGATTTATTGCGTCTCGAAGACCCAAAATTTTTGCTAGTCGCCCTTAATTTTTCGATCGGTTCGGGGAACTCTATAAATACAGTTTAGTAATTGCTCAGTAACCACCAGAGAAAGACTTATTGTGGGCGCTGGGCTATTCTGAACCAGATTGTAACCATATTTTGAGTTTTGAGGATCGGCTGATGGACAAATCGATTATTCAGTTGGTTGACGAATTACCAACTGACAATATTACTGTCAAAGTTTTAAAGGCTCTTGATTATGTAGCACCAGGGGAATGGAGCAATTTGACGGGGTTTGACAATAGTATTCGCACCATTACTGGAGAAACTGATGCTAAGGTAATCCAGAAAATCCGCGATCGCGCCGTTAGCGTATACGAAGATCCTCAAAAAGGCTACCAGTTTGCAATCAAACTTTATCAAACAATTGATAAGGCAGACACAGCAATGGCAGCAGCGGCTTTAGCGAATAAAGTTAGTGAGAAAATCGGCTTTCTCTCTTTTTTAGGCAAAATTACTCCCAAAGCGGATGTCACTCAATCCATTGACTTAGCACTAAAAATAGCTGTCGAAATCATTGCCTTTTGCAAAATAAACGGCATTCCTCAACCTAATCCCCAAGAGTTTGCTAATTCCCTGGCTAATAACTATCAAAATGCGTCCCTAATGCGGATGATTGCTCTAGTTTGTCTAGATGGAATTCTACCCTTAGGCCCCGATTTCCTGAGCAAAATTCACGGAGTTATTAGCGGCACTGATGCTAGTGCAATAACTCAAAATCCAGTTTTCTTAGCCGTTAATAACTTTCTTCCAGGTAATAATCCTTCTGATAAAGTTGGTTTTATCAGTCAGGGTTTCAACTCAGTGCAAGGCTGGATGAATGACTTAGTATCCAAAACAGGCATCACCCCGCAATCAATTTCTAGTAATTTGGGTAATTTTATCCAGATTGCTGATGATAATTTAGATTTTGTCGCAGCATTCCTAGACCAAACTACCAATTACTACGAGCATACAGGAACTCAAACTGTCGCTCGTAATTTGATTTTGCAAGCTTATGCCTTAGTAAAAGAAGAAATCAAACAAGAAGAGCAAAAGCCGATTCAAGATGTTTCATCTGCTGTCAAGTCAGATAAGAATCAGTATGAAGTAAGTAAAACCGTGGAAGTCTGGGATAATGATGACGAGGATTGGTATCAGGGAACAATTGAGAAAATCCAAGATGACCAATTCTTTATTCATTACCTTGGTTACGGTTCATCTTATGACGAGTGGGTAGGTGAAGATGACATTCGCACTCGCGATCTTCGTGCTACTGATGACAATGGATATGCAGTCGGTCAAAAGGTTAAATGTTGGGATGATGAGCAAGAGGCTTGGTATTCTGCAACAATTGAGCAAATCCAAGGTAAGCAATACTTTGTTCACTACGTTGGTTATGACTCATCTTATGATGAGTGGGTTGATAACGATGAGATTTCCTAACTATTAAATTGCAACCCGTAGATCCCCGACTTCTCAAAGAAGTCGGGGATCTTGTTTTTCATATCTACCAATTACGAATTATCTTGACACTTGCGCTACGATATCCCCTATTGCTTGTGTGCAATGTAAGTGAGGAGTAGTACAGGTCAAACACATGACAGAAGAAATCAATACACAGGATACCCGGAATCTGGTGGCGATCGCTAACCAATTCGCCCAACTGGGAAAGGTTACAGGAGTTAAAGCGTTTGGCAGTGGTAATATAAATGACACTTTTTTGGTAACTCTAGATTCCTCAAAGGAACAACATTTTGTCCTGCAACGTATTAACACGCAGGTGTTTCGTCAGCCACAACTGATTATGCAGAATATGCGTACCTTCACAGAACATGTTCACAAACGGTTGCAGGATATACCCCTTAATCGTCGCTGGGAAGTGCCACGCGTACTATTGACCAAAGATACTCAAGACCATTGCAAGGATGCAGATGGCTCATTTTGGCGAGCAATTAGCTTTATTGAAGGTTCCCAGTCTTTTGATAGTATAGGCGATCGCTCACACGCGAAAGAAATCGGTTATGCCTTGGGAATGTTCCACAATCTCATCAGCGATTTGCCACCAGAAAAACTTGCTGACACTCTCGAAGGGTTCCATATTACACCGCTTTATCTCCAACATTACCAGGAAGTCTTAGCGAAAACTAATGTGAGTGAATCTTCTGAAGTTAATTATTGCTTACAGTTTGTTAGCGATCGCCAAGTCTTTGCACATATCCTAGAAAATGCCAAATCTGAAGGCATTCTACCTCTGCGTCTAATGCACGGCGATCCAAAAATCAATAATGTGATGTTTGACACTGTTACCCAGCAAGCCGTCAGCGTCATCGACCTAGACACCGTGAAACCCGGTCTGGTACATTACGATATTGGTGATTGCCTACGATCGGGTTGCAATCCGGCTGGTGAAGAAACCGAGAATTGGGAAAGTATTTATTTCGATACCGATTTGTGTCAAGAAATCCTCCAGGGTTATCTCGCTGTTGCTAAAGCATTTCTGACCGAGAATGATTATGCATATATATATGATGCCATCCGTCTAATTACTTTTGAACTAGGACTGAGATTTTTTGCTGATTATTTAGCAGGCAACGTCTACTTTAAAGTTAAGCACCCAGAACATAACTTGGCAAGAGCGATCGTCCAGTTTAAGCTTACTGAAAGTATTGAATCTCAAGAAACGCAGATTCGCAAAATTATCCAAGATATGAAATGAACAACCAGATATTTTCCCTGCAACCTTTCCCTTCTACAAAATCTCTGCCTAATTTGAAAATTACAGGCAATATCTCCCGAAATGCTAATCAACTTGCCATCTACTACAGTCTTGGAGGCGACTTAAAAGAAATTGCAATTTCTTCACCATCAAATGCACCATCACGCAAGTACGAATTGTGGGAAGACACTTGCTTCGAGTTCTTCCTTGGTATCAAAGATTCTCAACGGTATTGGGAATTTAACCTCTCCCCCGCCGGACACTGGAATGTCTATCGCTTTGATGGGTATCGTCAAGGGATGCAAGAAGAAATAGCCTTTGAAAAGCTACCGTTTAGTGTTCAGAATCAAACTGATGCTTTGGTACTGGCGTTAGATGTCGATTTGGATAAAATTATTTCGGCAAACCAAGAAATTGAAATTGGCATTACTACAGTTATTAAATATAGAGTTGGTGAGGTGACTTACTGGGCGTTAACTCATCGGGGTGTGGAGGCTGACTTTCATCGGCGAGACAGTTTTATTGTTAAGTTGTGAGTTATACCTGAAATTAATATGGGAATATTAGTAGGATATCGACTCCTGAGTGTGAAGCACTCAGATATTGAGATTGCTGAATGCGATTAAGGGAGTTCAATTTGTTGAGGACTGAACGTGAGTACGATCAGAGTTATTTTCATTGCTTTTATTTTGATATCTGCTATGGCGGCGTGGTGGAAAGCTGGCTTCAGATGCCCTATATATATTCATGCGATCGCTAGTTTAGCAATTGCTTTGGGGTTCTTTATCACTAACAATATTGATCCGAGTACACCTGTAAATCAATGGTGGCTACTAGGAAAATGGTGGATTGTTCTAATGATGCCAGCTTTTGTATACGGTGGGTTTGCAGTTTATGGAGGTGGTATCTACTCTAAGAAAGATTGAGGTTTTGAGAAGTCAGTCTACAATTGTTTTAAACTTGAATTACCGTCGTAAATTTGTGTGTAGCGATCGCTCATGACACAAAACACATTGAAAGTTCAAGCATTTTGGGATACAGATGCAGAAGTTTGGGTAGGCACTAGTGAAGACGTACCAGGATTGGTAACAGAAGCTTCTACGATTGAGTCTCTTACAGAAAAACTCAGAAAAATGATTCCAGAACTCCTTATTCTGAATCAAATTGTGCCATTCGACGATTGAGCGATCGAGATCCTATCTGAGTTGTGAAAATTGAAACTTAGTACACGTCACGATAAAAGGGGTTTGGAAATATCGAGAGTTGATGTTGGGTTTCACTACGTTCCACCCAACCTACGAATGATTAAATTCCATACTCTTTTTGTGGTGGGCTGTACTTAGTGGCACAATTGTGCTTTCAGATGGTCTGCCAATCTGATTGCCAAGGCAACAATGGTGAGCGTAGGATTAGCATAGCCTCCTGTAGGGAAAACAGAGCTACCTGCCATAAATAAATTAGAGATGCCGTGAACTTGACAATTTGCATCGATTACTCCTTGTTTTGGGTCATGATGCATACGCGTTGTTCCCATATTATGATGGGTACTAAGAGAAGCAACTGGACGATCTCCATCCAATTCAATCTGCAACTCACCCAGACCGGCACTCGCAAACTCTTGTGCAAATACTAACTGCGATCGCTTCACACTGCAAATATCTATTTCGCCCCAATGATTAATTAATTTTGCTTGAGGACAGCCAAGCTTATCTAGTTGATTACTAAGTGTCACCCGATTATCTGGATTTGGGGTTTGTTCGGTTTGGCTGAGAACTTCAAACTTTGTATATTTCTGTTCATTCCCTTCATGTTCAGACCATCCTCCATGACTCAAATCAGGGAATAAATATTCTTTTTTGACATTATATTTATACCAATCAGCTACTAAATCATCAATATTGGTAATGACATTTTGTAAATGTTGAAGAACATTCTTAGGTAACTGTCTTTGTCTAACAGAAGAAAACAAAATTTTTGCAGAAGCCTTTGCTGCCGATCTAAACCTTTCATCTCTGGGATATAACAACGCAGTCATATTTAGTAATTTTTCGCGGCGCATCACTTGTTCCGTTAGGGCAAATTTGCCCATTACTGTGACATTATTAACCCGGCGTAAGTCATACAAAGCCATCGAATTAAAAATTTTGCGATTTTGTGGAACCAGCATACCACAACGGATAAAAGGATGATCCATAAAGAACCTACCCACTAAATCATGTTGATTACCTAATCCATTCTTTTGAATTTTGTTTGATAGTAATAATAAACGCGCATTTTCAATACCACCTGTAGCTAAAATAAATATTTTTGCAGCCACCCAAAATTTATTACCAGATAAACAAGCTACTTGTACGCGTTTCACCGTTTGTGCTGCTTCATCTGCCTCAATTTCTACCACGTTGGCGTTCAGGAATGTGGTGATATTAGGAGATTGATTAATTTGATGCCGATATTCATTGGTGAAAATATCGCGTGGGCCAAACTGAAACATACTAGTAGTAACTCGGTCACTTGTGAAATGTGTCCGAGGAGATTGGGCATTTTCCCAAGCCTCAGCTTCATAAGCAAAGGAACCGAGTTTACAGACTGCTTGGGCACGCTCATAAAATGGATTGAGGTGAGATTTGCTAAAAGGCCAGCCACTATATGGAACCCAATCTCTTTTTTCAAAATCTATTTCGTCTAACGGTACGTGCCTCAGACCAAGTTGATTTTTATTAATTTCAATATTCCAGACATTAGCCATTCCACCAAATTGACGATGGCGCATATCTTGCAGTGGTGGAAAAGGATCTCCAACTGTTTCGCCTTCACCAAGAGATGCAGTCTCTTGATTAAATTCAATATCACCACTTTCTAGTAAGCAAACTCGAAAATCTTGCCCAATTAGTTCTCGTGCAAGTGTAATTCCTGCTGGGCCAGCACCAACTATACAAATTTCGGTATTGATAATTTCATCTATTGGCACTTTGCGGCTATCAATCAACATTTATTTAATTCCTTTCAATCTAATTTATGGTTTTTAACCACAGATTTAGATAGATAATTAATCAATATAAATCTGTAGTTTTATTTGCAAAAATTGTCTTTTGTAAGAAGTTTAGTGTTTCATTCAACCTATGAAACACTCGGCATTGCAGAACGAATTGCACTAATGAAATTTTGGGCATAATTCTGCGTTGAAAAATCGAGGGCGCGTTGTCTGGCGGCTATTCCAGCACTTTGGGCAAATTCTTGCTCGTCAAGATAGCGGAGAATTGCGATCGCTAATTTATCCGCATCGCCGTAAGGTGTTAATAGTCCATTCATGCCATCGGTAATAATCTCTGTCGGGCCGCCTGCATCGCCAGCAATTACAGGTTTACCTAACGCCATCGCCTCAATAATCACAATCCCAAAGGGTTCTTTATTTGACGCATGGACGAATACATCCATTGCCTGTACCCACTCCGGGATATTACGCTGTAGTCCAGCCATAATTACCTGGTCTTTTAAGCCTAAAGCAGTGATTTCGGCTTTTAAAAAGTCTTCATAATCCGGTTCTAAATCGTGCTTACCGCCAACTACCACACAATGGGCATCGGGATACTTTTGTAAAATTTTGGGCATCGCCTGCACCAGTACGTGCATTCCCTTCCATCGTTGCAATCGTCCCACAATTCCAATCAATGGCCCGTGTAAAGGTAAGCCTAGTTTCCGCCGTGCTTCTTCTGGAGTTGGTAAAGCATTAGGCTCAAATCGGTCTAATGCGACACCAGGATAAACTAAAGGTGTTGGTCTGTGGGGCCAAATCTCTGCCTGTGCTTGCTTACCATCTTGGGAAAGGGTGATAATTGCACGGGCTGGAATTAAAGTTGCGATTCGTACCAACCAAGTTTTATCGCTAGGTACTTCTAGTTGATACCACACAGCAGGCAGTCCGGCCAGCATTGCCGCCAAACCTCCTGATATATGCGTGATCCACATCCAATTGACAATTATATCTGCACGTTCGCGGCGTGCGATCGCAGCTATCCGCAAAACAGCGCCAATAAAACGGTGGATTTGGCGTAAACGTCCACTTTCCACAACTCGCGCATCAATACCAAGGGACTTTACTTGTTCGACCATTGGGCCGTTTTCTAAAAATATCACCAGCCACTCGACACCAGCATTACGTCCCTGCTGTACCAAATCCCAAAGCATCATTTCACCGCCGCCTCGTTGCTCGGCCAGTGGCATTACAATAATTACTTTCATAATCTATAAGAGTCCTATTTAAGTTGTAAGATTTATCAGATTCTCGGCTTCTTAGAGAAGTCGAGGATCTTTGGAATTGCTATAGTACTTATGTCCTGCCATCGCCATAGCTAAAAATCCCCAAAGAATCATCCCGGCGACGCTCAACATACCGCTACCGATAACTAGCTGTGAAGCGGAACTGATACCAATGGCACGAGCAGCACTGATAAAGCTATCAAAACGACCTTCACCATAACTGCTAACACTAACAATTAACAAAATTAATCCACCCATATAAAAGATGGCTCCAAACCAGCCAAGGGTGAAAAACATATCTAAAATGCCACTATCAATTACCACCACTTCAATTTGACCGGTTTTTTCGTTGACTTTCCAAATATTTCCTAAGCCGTTACCTAGACCATTAGAAAGGGCTAAACCAAGGTTTTTGTCGTAACTTCCCGATCTATCTTTAAAGCTGCCATCTTCTTGAAGATTAGAAAAAGTTTCCAAACGGGTTGCGACAACTCCAGCAATTGGCTCGATAGTTGTCAACGGGACAACACAAATTGCCATGACCACAATTATGGTAATTAAGCGCATTTGAATTTTGGCTTTAACTGAACCCATAATCATAATTATTCCAAATAACCAGCCTCCCCAATTAGTCCGTGCTTGTGTTAATAGAAAGGACAAGTAACCAACAGCTGAAGCTGGAAAAATTAAGTTTCCTGAACTGGTAAATAATAACAGTAACCCAGCCTGCATAACGGAACCAAAGGGGCCGACTGAGTGCAATGTACTCCAGACGCGCATCCCAAAAGGTACAGGATTTCCAGAACTCATGAATAGTTTTGATTGTATTAGCCAGTACCTATCCCACTCAGGAGCTACCACAAATTGATATACGCCATAAGTTCCTAAAATCAACACACACCAAAGGAATGTTCGCTGAATATTCTGCCGATAACTAGGATAATCTCGCCAGTTAATGAATAAGTGAAAAGCGAAGATAATCGGACTGAGCCAATCCATCAATCCGCGTGCTACAGGGATAGGTGGGTTATAAACCAGACCGATGAGAAAGCCATAAAACACTCCGATAAAAGCCAAAACAAACGGCAAAGCCCCTTCACGAGAAGCGCGGGGAAAGTGTCGGAAGAATGTTGCTATAGTGACAAACACCACTAAGTAGGGTGCTATGAGCATTTGACGGGTAGGGTCCCAACCCACTCGATAGTCAACTAAGCGGGTAGCTAAAGGTGTGAGAAACCAAATCCACCAGGTAAAGCTGATATAGAGAATGGGATGGCGCAAGTATAAAAATATGCCTACTGCTAAAGCTGTCACCGGGTAAATTAGGCGCAATGCGGCAGTAGCACCAGCAAAATAGCAAACTACAGTTAGTAGTATAAAGCCTGCGATCGCCATCCACCCTTGTAGCGATCGCTCTTCGGGAGAATAGCTTTCTTGTGAAAAACTATTGAAAAGTATCTGTCTAGAATTCATTCAATTTTAGATGTACATATAAATAAGTTTGGCAGCTTCCAATAAATTCAAATTTCCTTAATTTTGAATTTTGTTAGCGCAGCGTTAGCGAGTCAGCGAGCGTCATTTTGAATTTTGAATTCTTGATATCCTTGCCAACGTCCCCGCCAAGATGCAAGCAATTTTTTCCCTGCCAACTGCCCTTGGCTAGGTAAAAATCTCAGCCATTGTACTAAGCCCAAACTATCGCACGTACCCACGAATACTGCCCAGAATAAAAATACAATCCGGCGGATAAATGGCAAATGCTCTAATAAAGCTAAGGTTTCATTATGGACTAAATTAATAAAGGCAATTTCATTAAAGTTATTTCGCTGATCTTCGTCAAAACGTTGTGCTGGATAGTGATCTACAGCAACGTTTGGATCGTAAATTATCTTCCAACCAGCCCGCTTTAATGTCAGAGTGAATGCCATTTCAAAGTGTACCTGCGCTCCAGTACCGCGCATTCGCTCGTCAAAACGCAATCGCCCGATTGCTTGGGTACGAAAACTCATGTTTACGCCCTTGAGAATATCGACTTCGCGGGGTTCTCCCACTCCCAAATGATGGTTGCCAATGACTCGCCCAAACCACTGCAACTGTCCCACTACTGGGCGGGATTCGTCTTCTAGTTTGCTGCCGTGGTGTACCCAATCACGGCCTCCTAGACCGCCGAGACGACTATCACAGGTAAAATAAGCAGCGATGCGCTCTAACCAATCGGGGTGAGGTGCGGCATCATCATCAGTAATGGAAACAATATCGCCCTCCACTGCTGCTAGTCCGGCGTTGAGGGCTGCTACTACCCCTGGTTGTGTCACTTTTACGGTATGCAATGGCAGATTGTGCGTTGTGTATTGCGCCAGAAATTGCCAAGTTTCTGCATCCGTATCGCGGACAACCACTATCACCTGATCGACTGGTTTAGTTTGCTCCTGTAGCGCCAAAAGGCAGCGTGATAAGTCTTGTGGACGGCGATAAGTTGGTATCAGAACGGTGTTCCGCATTCTTGCTTAACTCCTCGAATAGATCCACATAAGTTTGAGCCATAGTAGTCCAGCTATGTTGTTCTGCCACAGAACGAGCAGCTTGACTCATCTGTTGCATCAGGGCAGAATCGCTTACCAAGGACATCATCGCCACAGCTAAAGCATCGATATCATTTGAGTCGGTTAAGACAATGCCACATTCTGGCGTCACCAACTCTGCACCCCCGGTAGCTGTGGCAGTAATTACTGGTAGCCCTGAAGAAAGTGCTTCTAACAATACGAGGCTACAAGCTTCATATCGGGAAGGAAAAATAAATAAATTTACTGACCGCATAATTTCGGGGATATCACGACGAAATCCGACAAAATGCACGCGATCGCTTAACCCCAAAGAAGCCGCTAGTTGTGGGAAGGGACTACCTTCGATATGACCTACCACCGCCAGATGTAAATCGGGAACTTGCACCAAGGCGTTTAGGACTGTATCTAAATTCTTTCTAGGTGTGCGAATATCTCCGGCGAACAGGGCTAAGGTGACATTCTCCGGTAAACCTAATTTTTGGCGATTGCTTTCACCAGGGGTAAACTCTTCTAAATCAACGCCATTGACAATTACCCGAATCCGAGAACGCGGTACGCCAATGTTGACTAATTC
The DNA here is from genome assembly GCF_013393905.1 of Nostoc sp. C052. Lineage (GTDB taxonomy): Bacteria > Cyanobacteriota > Cyanobacteriia > Cyanobacteriales > Nostocaceae > Nostoc. Next base: position 3,652,872 of record NZ_CP040272.1, on the reverse strand, counting down.
TTGGGCTACCTTTTCCGATACAGCCACCACAACCTGCGCTTTTTGGAAAGCCTGTTTTTCCCAACGGGCATTAAAAGCCGTAAACAGCCATTGGTAAAAACCATATAAATCGCGGCGATCGCGGGAAATATGAACAGGCGATCGCAACCATGAACTGTGGACAAAATGTACAGCATTCACATCAGCCGCAGCCATGCTAATTGCTCCATTGACTTTAACTAAATCAATATCAGAGCGATGTTGACGTAACCAATCTGCACTTTTTTGGGCAAAGATGAAATTACGTATAAATTCTGTAGGATAGCCTTTAACTGGAATTTTAATCCAATTAACTTGGTTATTATTTTCCAGTTCTGGTGCGACTTCACTAGCTAATAATGTCAAGTGATGACCACGACGAATTGCTTCATTAGCAACCTCATAGTTTACCCGTCCCTGACCATCACCTTTTTTGATTTTATGAGTAACAATACAAAGTTTCATACACTACCTTGTTTAACAATAGACCTATTGCATAAATTTTATTTATCTCACGCGGAAGAGAATCTTCTTCTTCTCTTTGCGCCCTTGGCGTTCTTCTCTAACGAGACGCTAACGCGAAGGCGGTTCGTTAAAAAAAACCTTCCAAAATTTAGACAATACTGTTATATTATTTCGATATTTTCATCAACTTACTGGCTAAAAACCGCGGAGTAAAACTCAGACCAAATGCTGCCAGAGTTCGGACATTAAACTTTTGTTTTTTCAATGTTTGCCAAAAATAAGGACGCGCTGCTGCTATCTGTTCACTTCGTAGTAAACCAATTCCAAAAGTGGTATTAGCTTCTAACCATTTTTGTTGAAAATAAGTTCTAAATTCTTGTAGACGAGCATCTTCCATAAAAACTTGATAACAAAACATTTCGCTTTTAGCTTTGCGGAGTTTTGCCTGTACATCTCGACTACCACTGAGCATAGTATCAGTTTGCTCATGGGCACGATATCGCGTCAATCTTTCTGGATAATAGTAAGCGCCATGACCAGATATACAGCACAGATAAGTTAAATATAAATCCCACATTCCGCCAACTTCTGACGGCAGACTATCCCAATTCACAAAATTATTGCGAATCACACAAGATGCTGCGGTAGGTATGCTTTTATCTACTAATCCAATTTTATAGAAAGGTTGATAAATTCCTTCTGCTAGTTTATCTCGCTTATAACCACGTGTATTTTCTTCAGTTCCAACATCATTTATTATGCCGTTAGCATCTATAATATATTGGTCACAAAAAGCGATAATTAAATCAGAATTCGCTTCTAGTGGTGGTATAAGCTTTGCTAAAAAGTCTTCATTCCAGATATCATCGTCATGGAGACTAGCAACATATTTACCTTGCGCCATCTTGAAGCCATGTAGTTGATTAGCTAACATACCCACATTTTGCTGATGTCGCCAAAATCTGATGCGTGAATCACCAAAAGATTCGACAAGTTCTTGGGGATTTTCTGAACTACAATTATCAGAAATAATAATTTCAATATTTTGATAAGTTTGTTTTATAGCACTAGCGATCGCTTGCTTGAGATACTCTGGCCGATTATAGGTAGGGATAATAACGCTGACTAAAGGTTGTTGGGATTCTTGATGCAGTGACATATTTTTCTCCCTTTATATTTCATAGATAAAAGATGCACCATTTAATATGTTAACCAAACTCAACTTTATTTAGCTTGAGAAATGCTATATACTTTTTTAGCTTTATCAGGAAATTCAGCTATTGTTTTTGCATAAATTGTTCGGAGATTATTTACATGAGCAGCCATTGTAAATTCTTTCATTAATAAAGCATGACCTTGTTCACCCATATATCGGCTTTTCTCATGATCTATATACAACTCATTAATAGCATCAGCCAGCTTTTGGATATCATTAGCTGGAACAAGAATACCCGTTTCTCCATCTTGTAAATGTTCTGGAATCCCGCCTACTGCACTACCAATTACAGGTCGGTAACGAGCATAAGATTCTAGAGTTATAAGACCAGCAGGTTCAGGCCAAACACTAGGAAAGATAACTGCAAAACACTGTTGATAAAGTTTATTTAATTTGTCAGCGTCGCACCAACCATGCCAAGTAATCCGCTTATTCAATCCAAGGGTATTTGCTAACTTTTCTAACCGTGGTCGTTCCCAGCCTTCACCTGCAATATCAAGTTGAATTTTCGGGTCTGTATGTATTAAGGTTTTGAGTAACCATTCCAGACCTTTATCAGAAACAATCCGTCCAGCAAATAAAATTCTATGATTTTGATGGACTTCTAAACTCAAAGGTGCTGTTGCTGTTTGTGGTATAGAGATTCCACAGTGTAGAGTTACAGTTTGTTCTGGAGGTACACCATTTTTAATTAACTCTTGCCGGACATATTCGCTATTAGCAATAAAAGTAATTTTTATCTTTTTTAATACATCTAAAAACTGATGAGTGGTTTGCAGTTCTTTAAGGGTTCTTAAGGGTTTACGGCTACCACATTTATCTACTAATTTACCCCAGGTACATCCTAAGTAAGAAAAGTTGTGATCGCAGACTGTCTGTTGCTCTGCTAAATACTTTGTGCCACTAGGACAGTAAAGTGAGTGATTATGAACGCTGAAGATAGTCGGACATTCGCCTGTAAGCTGCAATAGCAAATCTGGACTGTGGATGTGCAGCAGTTTGAACTGGCTTTGATCGATATTTTTCAGTGATTTTAACACGCGATCGCTAATATCAGGTGGTCGATGTTCAAACAGAGAACCTAAATAAGTTTCAACACCTCCGCTTCCACCGACATTAAAATTGGAGCATTGATAAACCAGGCTTTGGTCAAATATTTTCTGATACATATTTCTGTTATTGTTAAGAATAGAGCATTAATTTTAAACACTTATTTTCTCTAAAAATAAGTATTTAAAAACCTTTTTTACTAATTAAAAAACTACTGATACATAGTTAGAGATTTACGGCTGTAGATATGTACAGCCGATAAATATGTTGCAAGTACTTGGCTGATTGGATATTATTTCTAATCCAATGGTCTTACTTCATACTGCATTTGATGATATTTCCAAAGCTTACCTTTGAGTTCCAAGAGTTCTTGATATTTACCTTGCTCTACTATCCGCCCTTGTTCTAAAACTACAACTTTATCTGCCTTCGAAATAGTAGAAAGACGGTGAGCGATCGCAATTACTGTTTTACCTACAGATAGTTTTTCTAAAGAATCTTGAATTAACCGCTCAGATAGCGAATCTAAGGCACTGGTTGCCTCATCTAAAATCAAGATTTCTGGGTTCCGAAGTAAGGCACGTGCGATAGCAATTCGCTGTCTTTGTCCTCCAGATAATCTAACACCTCTATCTCCTAATTGGGTATCAAAACCTTCGGGCATTTCCAAAATAAATTCTAATGCATTCGCTAGTTTAGCTGCTGCTTGAATTTCATCATTAGTCGCTTCTGGAGTCCCGTAAGAAATATTCTGCCAAACATTAGTATTGAAGATAAAAGTATCTTGACTGACGACAGCTATTTTGCGACGTAAGGAGTTAATTTCAAACTGGCGTACATCAACTTCATCGATGTAAAGATATCCATCCGTAGCATTATAAAAGCGGGGAATTAAATCAGCAAGAGTTGTTTTACCAGCACCCGACGCTCCAACTAATGCTGTCATTTTTCCCTTTTCAATCGTCAGGGTAATATTATGCAAGACTAGATTTTCTTCATCATAGCCAAAATCCACAGAGACTAAATCTATTGACCTTTTTAATCCCTTAAACTCAACTTTGCCATTTTGAAAGTAATATTTTTTATCACTTGTCAACAGATTTTTAATGTTGTCTGCTGAACCATGCAAAGTACTGAGATATGCTCTCGTGCCATTAATATCTTGAACAAATGGGATGAAGCGAAATAGCACAAAGAAAAAGGTTAGTAAAGAAGCAACTTGTAGTGTTCCGTTAGTTACAAGGCTAGTGAAAGCCAAAATAATCATTCCGATCAATACTGTAGTCGCTACCCCTTCGGCAATTGGCTTCACGAGTGTCCAAGTAAACACAACTTTTGTTGTCGTACTGATTACTTTGTCGCTAGCTTTATAGTAACGCTGACGCTCAAATTCTTGAGTACCACAGGTGTGAACAGTGCGAATGCCATTAATAAATTCTATGGCTGTTGATGTAAAGTTAGCGTTAGCAGTTGTCATGCCAAAACTTGATTCTCTGACTCTAGCATTCAGATTTGACAACCCCACACCTAAAAGTGTGAATAGTAATGCAGAAATTACTGTTAATTGCCACGATATCAAAAACATTGATATTAAGTAGACAAAGGTTGTTAATCCTCTAGTTACTAAAAACGCTCCGCCACTGAAACCTTGTCTAATCCTTTCTATTTCTGTGGTAATTGTGTTAATTAGTTCACCAGAACGGGTTTTGGCAAAGTAACTGAGTGATAAGGATTGTAATTGTTCAAAAATTTGCTTACGTAAGCGATCGGCAAGATGTAACTGAGATAATTCGGTATAGACTTGAGAAAAATAATTGAAGGCAGCACGTAACCAAGTACTCAATAAAATTAGCAAAGATACACGGTACAAACGATTAATTGCTGATGCTTTAGCTCCCAAAATCCAAATATCAAACCACTCTATTCCTGTTTGGACAGGTTGAGCGTTGGGACTGGTTAAGCTTTGCAAGAAGGAAAGTAAGAAACCAATACTTACACCTTCAAATGTTGCCGCAAAAATCGAGAATACTAAAGCTAAAATTGCAATTTTGCGAAAGTGTTTAAATTCTCGCAATATCAAATAATTGTCCTGCCAGAAGCTAGTAGCTTTGAGCAGATTACTGAGTGGTTGTGGAAGATTCAAATTCATGAATTTTATAATAATAGTTTGACAAGGTAGATAGACCGCTAGAAATCAATACAGTTCAGACAAGCCAAAAATCCTAATGTAAAAACGCAGTTTATCGCGTCTTGAAAGACCAATTATCTAGAACCGTATTACTTTATAGATGCTACATAAACAATTTTTGTTTGACCCTCAGTGCGGTAATTGAAATTATCAATTACCGCACAGATAAATTACAGTGTTTGGCTATCTAGATGTAACAGGTGAGACTGTGGTTCTACTTCCCATGAAGCTGTAATTTCTGGTAGTTTATTTAGCTGTACTGCATCTTCCAAAGTCCAACAACAAGATCCGGTCAAACTCATGTCACCACGCAGAACATTAAATAACTGGGGCAAATTGTCAAGACCATATTTATGCATCCAACGCCCTAATGTTGTGATGTTGTGCTTTGTAGTTATGCAAAACTTAATTGCTCGAAAAAATTTACCCCGTTCTCCAACACGCCATTCACGACAAAAAATTGATCCTGGTGAATAAACCTGCATTAATACAATCAATCCCAATATGACTGGACTTACTAATAGCACCAACACGAAGGCCGCAATCCAATCAATTAGTCGCTGTAATTGTCTCCAGGGTTGGTTAGGCAGTTTCTTGCTAGCGGGTAAGCTGAGAAATATTGGTTTTTGAGCTTCTTCACACGCATCCGCCCAAAACCTAAGCAAAGTTTCACCCAGTTTTGCATCTATGCTTACCAAACTTACAGGAGAATGTTGTAAGCATTCTACTAGCGATCGCTTACTATCTAATGCAGGTAGATATGGTTGTTTAACTCGTCCAAGCGGCTTTACCAAAAGCTTATCCCGTCGCCACTGGAGTGTGCAGTACCCACGATTATCCTGGTGTTCCTGGGTTACATCATATAAATTCTCTAGAGTTGGAATTATTGAAGTTGCCATAAGTCTTTGGGATTATACAGGAGTGAATTGCTGAGGAGATATCAAAGGCTATCAATGCCAAAGACCCAAATCCAAATCTTGTTGTAACTCCAAATTTTTGGAGATAATTGAGGGCAAAATATGTTACTATCTACCACTCAGCCAAGCATATATTGTGCAGAATTCTGCTGGTGTAGAGATGTACAAATTAGACAGATACTAATTAGATATGTAGCAGTCACCGCTACTATTAACATTCATGGGTAAATCATGATTTTCCGGGAACTACTGACAGTAGTAAAGTGTAGAGGGAAATTACCCATAAATTTATATCTATGTTTAATTAGGCTAAGGTGTTCATTGTGTCGATATGCCCAAAACTAGTCTACAGTTGTGTTCTAACCTTTATGGAAGTGCTTTAATCTCTAGAATATAAGACTATGTAGAAATAGCGATCGCTCAAATAAATTCTTTATTTACTCTTTAAAGAGCCAGTGATTTCTCTGAAAACTAATCAAGATAGCATAAATATACTTAATTTTTCCTGATTGCAACAAAATGAAATTTTGGTTACAAATACGAAACGCAAAATCCCCGACTTCTCTAAGAAGTCGGGGATTTCTCATCTAGCAGTACTAGCTACTAGACCTCTTGCAAAAATATGTTTTTGCACTCTTAGGGAAAAGGGTAAAGGTTAAAGGGAAAGGATTTTGAGTTTCTTTACCCTTTTCCCCTTCCCCTTTACCCCGAATTTTGCAAGAAATCTACTTTTCTACAGCTTGACGTAGAGCTAATTGCTGTTGTTTGATATTGGGTACGTAATTAATACTAGAGTTTGATACCCCATTAGCTACAACCCCAATCAAATTTAACTTACTCAGCATAGCTGTCGCTTGAGTAAGCTGACTTCGTGTCACAATACCAATGCTTGCCACCATGACCACGCTACGGCAAGATGATGCAGTCAGCATGGCATCGACTAAGCCCAGAACTGGGGGAGCATCTATCAGAACCAAATCATAGTTTTCCTCAAATGCTGCCATTAATTGCATCATCCGCGGGGAACTCAACAGATTCGCGGGGTCGGCAGGTTTGGGGCCAGCAGTCAAAATATCGATGTAAGCGGAACCTGAGTATTGAAGACTAATTTGGTTGGGTAGAGTTGTATCACTCGCCAATAGAGTTGAAAGTCCCTGTTCATTAGGAAGATTCAGTTGTTCGTGCAAACTGGGATCGCGTAAATTGGCATCAATCAGCAGTACTCTTTTGTGTAAACGAGCAGCACTCATTGCCAAACCCAACGCCAAAGCTGATTTACCTTCATCGGCTAAAGCCGAAGTAATCATCAAAGATTTTAAATTAGTAACAGTATTTAAAAGTTCAATGTTTTTGTAAATTAGATCCAGCGATTCCCAACGTGGTGGAGATTGTAATACCTGAATTGTCCAGGGGGCGAGAACTTCTGGCTTGCCAAAAGGCAACTTGATCATTGATTCTTTGGGTTTGGCTGGCGGTAACTTGGGGGTTGTTCCCAACAACGGCATGGCCATTTGCTTCTCTAATTCAGCAGTGGTATGAACTGCATCATCAGCCGATTCCCGAATAAAGGCAGCAATTCCTCCTAACATTAACCCAACCACAGCACCTAACAGTAAATTCTGCTGGAGATTAGGGCCTAATTGTGCGCCTTTTTGCGGATCTTCCACCACTTCCCAATTAAATCCACCCTTGGAAAGTTCTTGCCGTAATTGCTGTTCTGCTCTTAAAAGTTGCTCCAATCTTTCACGACTAAATTGCAACTGCGGTAGCATCCGATTGTAATAAGCCAACAGAGGTGGGAAACGTTTGATTTCAAAACGTAGTTCGTTTTCTTTCTGAGCCAAAGTTTGATCGCGAGCAGTTAAAGCAACTATAGTGGTCTGCGTTTCCACTAGCTGACCGGCAAGACTAAGATCAATTTCACCCATCTGTCCTCGTTCGAGAAGAGAGTCTCCCGAAGTGATTGCACCAGAAGACTTTCCGCCTAAAGTTCTGCCTACCTCTTGTTGCAATAACTCCTTCTGTCCCTGAAGTTGTTCTTTGAGCTTTTGCACGTTTGGAGTCTGATCTGTAAAGCGTAAGCGTTCTTGTGATAGTGCCAGTTCGCTTTTTTGGATTTCGTTCAGTAAGCTTTGATAGCGAGTAGACTGACTCAAACGAGAAGCAACTAGAGCATTTTGAGGAGAACGGTTAAGTTGTTCTTCTAAAGATTTTTGGCGTGCCAAAGCTTCCCCATATTGAGAACGAGTTGTTTGTCGTTCTTGGGCAATATTGTTCAAAGCTGTTTCAATCGCTTTGGCTTGCGACTCTGGATCGATTAAGTTCTGATTTCTGCGAAACCTTTGTAAATTTGTTTCAGCCGCGTTTACTTCTTCACTGGCTTTACTTAACTGTTCCCTGATAATTTGCAGACCTTTTTGTAAACGCGAATTCTGTTGTTGTTTGTTATATTCGACATAAACTTGTCGAATTGCGCCCAGAACTTTTTGGGTTTTTTCTGGATCTCCAGCAGTGTATTCAACTTGAAAGATTTTTGTAGCAACATTATCTTCTTTGCTCCTTAATTGAGTTAAGACCAAAGAAGCTTTAATTTCACCTGAAGTTATATCTGGATAATCAGATTGAAGTTTATCAACTGCTTTTTGGATAAGTCCTGAACTTTGCATTAAGTTAAGCTGGGTAGCAGTATCTATGACCACATTAGAGTCAGTAAATTGGTTGTCTACCCCAGCACCACCTTCCGTTTTACCTTGATAGTTAGGTTCTACTAGCAACTGCATAGAACTTTTATAAGTAGGCTTGGTCTTGACAGTTACTATGCTAGCAATAGCAATACAACTAATTAATACTGCTAAGAACCAAGGAAATCTCCGCACAAATACGGCAAACATTTGTCCGTAACTTGGTTCACTTTCAGAAGCGGAAGTTATCTGAGGATTTAGACTAGTTTGAACCACTTTTATATCCTTGTCTTCGAGATTTACGCTAAGAGATTCTCCGAAGAATACCTATTTTTTTACAAACCGCTAACGACGAGAGAGAAAAGAAATAGGTAATCTTATAGTGGAAAGAGATTCAGAAATCAAATGAATAATTGATGCACACCACAAGCTTGATTAATAATTTGCTCAACTTTGCTAAAGAAGGCATTCTCTGAAAAATTTGCTACTGCATGATTACGGATGCGATCGTAATCCCAAGAAATGTCGTTGGCTTCTAGTAATGCAATTTGTAGAGATTCGGGTGTTTGCCTTTTGAAAAAGACTCCTGTTTCACCTGGGATTTGAGTATCTAATACTCCACCGGCTCCATAGGCGATGACTGGTGTGCCGCTAGCATTAGCCTCTACTGGTACTAATCCGTAGTCTTCTAAGGCTGCGACAATAATAGACTTGGCTTTGGAAAACAAGTCTTTGCGGGTTCTATCACTTACGTGTCCCAAGAACACAATATTTTGTAATGCTTTGGATTTTAACCGTGCTTGTTCTGGCCCATCACCAGATATTAATAGCCGCCACCCTAACCAGTTAAAAGCTTCGACTATTATATCAAGTCGCTTATAACTGATCATCCGGGCGGAGGCGAGATAATATTCATCTTTTATATCTGAAAAAACAAATTTACTAGTATCAATTGGATAGTTCACCATCATTGCCTTTTTGCCATAGATATTTTCAATCCGGCGGGCAACAACACTAGAGTTAGCAATGTAAAGGTCAGGCTCCTGTGCATATTTCAGGTCTACCTTTCTCATTAATTGAAATACTTGTTCGATTAAAGGAGCAAAATATCTATAGTCTCCGTACTCTCTTAAATAGGTTGCTGTATCCCATAAGAAACGGGTGACATTATGACAAAAACAAATGTGGCGAGCCTTGGGGTTTTTTCGCACTGCTTTGGCGAAGCTGGTGCTACTGCTAATAATTAAATCGTAGTCTTGCAGATCCAAGGCACGAAAGGCAGGAAAATATAGAGGAGCCATTGACCTAAAATATTTTGCTGCACCAGGAATCTTTTGCAAGAAAGTTGTATTAACAATGCGATCGCCTAGATCAATAGTTTTTTGGGGATCGTACAAAGATGTGAAAATATCTGCTTCAGGATAGCGCTTACAAAGCAGTTCAAACACACGCTCTGCCCCACCTCGCTGGGTTAAATAATCGTGGACGAGAGCAATTTTCATGAATTTGACCTAAAGTTTCGATCGGGGTTGTTTAAACGCTCCCCAGTAAGTTACTATCAACAACTTTAGTGTCCCGCAGTATAGCTTCTTATCCTCTTGATGAAATTCTGGCGACAAATACGTTGGTAGGGACCTCGGAGATCCCCCCAACCCCCCTTTTTAAGGGGGGCTTTTTGTAATTTTTACCCCCTTAAAAAGGGGGTCGCCGCAGGCGGGGGGATCTTATCCGAAACGTATTACGGGCGTGCAGCTGTACACCCCTACAGCCAATTCATTTGTGGCAAATGTTTTTGGAACCGATATTATCCAACTGCTACTAAGATTTTTTCTGGAGCGAAATAGGTGTTTTGCTCGGCTCGTAGTTGGTCGCAAAGTCTGCCTTCGGGTAATTCTACATCCTCATAAGTGAGGACTTGATCTTTAGAAATATCTCGTTTGAGGCGACACCCTTCAGCTAGACCGATTGGTAGAAGATTTTGCTGTTGGACGATATCGGAATTTTCACATTGTCCGTAGGTCATGTAGTAGCCGATGCCATCTAAGGTTTCTCCTGCTTTCAGGTCGATTTTAGCAGTGGTGACAACATCTACTAGCGGGCCTGCTAGTGGAGACATAACGGCATCACCGAAGAGAACAGCACGCGCTACGGACAAGGGAACTTCAAAATGACAGAGGTGATAAGGAGTATAGAAACTGTAAAGCGGGCCTTCGCCTAATTTGTATAAGTTGAGATAGTGCTGTTGCTTGGGGTCGTCGTGAGTGGCAAATACATATACGCCTGGGCCTGGTTTTGCTCCAACTACATAATCGACAATGCCGCCCAGTTCTTTGAGTTGTTCAACATCATATATATGGGCCATTTCATCGACATAACCGTTGAAGTTATATCCCAGCATTCCCCGTTTGGCAACTTTCATGCCTGTGGCATTGGCAACGATCGCTTGCTCAAAGGAAATTTTGGTTCCGTCAGCGAAGCTAGCCACCATGTGGGGCTTTTGACCCCAACGTTTAGCAAATCCTTCCTGGGTGGTGGGATTGCGATAAGGGTCTTGGAGTCCTTTAATGTTACCGCATAATAACGGAGTTAAACCAATGCTTTTCACAAAGCGGTAAAGGTTCATTTGTACCCCTGGCTGATCGCCATCACAAGCGCTGAGAATGACGCCTGCTTTGTCGGCATACACTTTCAGGATGGGGCCAATAGTGCCGTCGAGTTCGGCATTCATCATGATCACATGTTTGCGGTGGGCGATCGCTTCCATAACGATGTGAGCGCCAAATTCCACTGCACCTGTGACTTCGATTAATGCATCGATCCCCTCGGCCCGACACAGTAACTTAGCGTCTTCTGTGACTGCATACTTACCGTTAGCGATCGCATCTTCTAATTCGCTGACAGTTGCAACAACTTGAATATCTTCAATTCCGGCTTCCGAATAAGCTTGTTTCGCTGCATCAATCTGACGATTGGAGATAGCAACTAACTCCATTCCTGGCACTGAATTGACAATTTGGTTGGCAATTCCTCGACCCATAAAACCAGCACCAATCATTCCCACCTTGATAGGATTTCCTGCTGCTGCACGGGCTTGTAAGGCGCGATCGATAATAATCATGAACTAAACTCCTTTTTAGAACTGTTTGTTGTGTTACAAATTCTCGATAATTTTGCACTTAATAATTTGTTACAGCTAAATATTAAGTACATTTTGTGTTAGCGACATCTTAAACCAAGTGACTAGAAGTCACGGCTACACAGGCAAAACCCGCCTGCGCGGGTTTGAAACCCTTAATTTTCTCAGTCCGCGCAGGCGGACTTGGTTTGTATAGCCGCGATTTCTAATCCCCAGGGCTAAATGCTAACCAGTTGTTTGCTAGATGTATGTTTTTTCTGGCTGTGATTTTCGATAATTTGCTCCACAGCATTTCTGTAGGCTTGAGCAAACTTTTCTTTAGTATGATTTGCTCTTGCGTATTCCCATGCCTTCTGAGACATCAGCTTGAGGTCTTCAGCAGGTAAATTGGAAATACTTCTAACTTTCGCCTGAATTTCTTCAAGGGAAAGGTTATCAAAAATCACACCAAAATCATGAACATCCACACCAGATTCATAGCTTAAAATCGGAATTAAGCCGGCTTGTAAACTAGTAATTACTGCACCTGCCTGTCCCTCAGAAACAGAAGGATAAACAAGTCCCAAACAATTATTTGTAATCTTTAAAAAGTCAGGGCTACTAACATCAATCCAACCATAAGTATGGATGTTTGGTGTTTCGTATAGTTCTTTATAGAAAGCTTGCTCAAACTCTTTGTCATTACTTACCGGGCCACAAACTGTTAAATGGTATTCCGGCATTTGGGCAAAGGCATCTAAAACCAAGTCTAATCCTTTGAGAACTAAAGCGCTACCACCAAACCAGATAAAATTCTTTCTTACCGCATCAAAGTTTTTCTCTTCAGGAGAAGGATAAACGAGTGACGAAGAAATGGGAATACGATACATTGGTTTGTTCGCATATTTGAATGTATCAACTGTGAAATTGTTGCCTAATATGGTGGCGTAATCGGCATATTCAATTCCTAAATTGGGCGTTTCAAATCGCTGTGGACGTAAGGTAATTCCTCGGCGCTGTTGAAGTTCTAGAAGTCTGTTGCATTCTGCTGCATTGCGAAAAATCATATTAGCAATGTCAACATGGAAAATTTTGATGCAATCTTTATTCAGCTTTGGTGCAAGCGCTTCTAGACGATGACGGATATCAATGAAAAATGCGTAGTCTTTTTGAGGAACGAATTTATCATTGTGGAATTGGATAACGTCAACGTTATAGCCCATGTCTAAAAAAGTTTGGGCGATTAGTAGACATTCCCAGTTCCAACTCTGGTCATTGGGCACAGGCTGACCTGGTTTGATGAGAAATGGTTCAATCCGATAAGAAAGAAGTACATTTCCTTTAGAAGGCTGTTTAGGCTTTAGGGAAACAACCTGTAATGTCTTAGCGTAATTGATCCGAGCTTGGACTTTGTTGGAGACAAAAGAGATAGTATTTCCAACACGAGATAGAATATTATTTGGCATTTATTTCTACCTAAGTTAATTATTTTTTCTTCATACAGAATTAGTATGAAGATGCACCAAACTATATGAGGAACGTAGACGCAGAGCGGCTTGCCGCAGGCTACCGCAAAGGGCGCAAAGTACACAAAGAAAGAAAGAAAGAAAGAAAGAAAAAAAGAAATGGTATCAGATGGAGGTGTAGATAAAGAGTTTAAATTTATCTGGAAGCTGTACCACCAACAGTCATCATTCTCAACAAAGGCCAATTTAAATCTTTCTCAGAGATTTCAGTCACATCTAGAGGCCAATCAATGTTAAAAAATGGGTCGTCATAGCGTAAACCTCTTTCATATCCTGGGGTGTAAAATTCACCTACTTGATATACAACTTCCGTCTCATCTGTCAGGGCTTGATAGCCATGAGCAAACATTTCTGGAACATACAAAGCGCGGCGATTTTCTGGAGTTAGCTCTACACCAATGTGTGATAAAAAGCTGGGAGATTCTGGACGCATATCAATAATTACGTCATAAATTGCACCTTTAGTACAACGAATTAATTTTGTTTCTGCTGCTGGCAGAATTTGATAGTGCATTCCTCGGATAGTGCCTTTTTTGTAGTTAAAAGACAGGTTACATTGAGCAACTGTTGGCTTTAATCCATGTGCTTCAAATTCTTGAGCGCAGAAAGACCGAGCAAAAAAACCACGATGGTCTGGTTTTTCTTCTAAGTCAATAATGAATGCATCTTTGAGTGCGGTTTCAGTGAAAATCATGATAATTCCTTTGAGGTGAATGTTGAGTCTTAGAACGTCCGCAGATTAAAGGATTTCCAAGAAATATTTGTGGGGTGGGCGTCTCGCCCGCCCAGTAACCAAGAAGATGCCCACCCTACAGGAAATAATTAGTTCCTAAACAGACATTACATCTGATGCAGAACGTAACTCTGCTCTGGGATAAGTATCATCCCAGTATTGGGTGCAGAGGTCTGGTCTTTCGGGAGGGTTAGCGGTGTAACAAAAGAATAGCGCTGAACGGTCTTCTGTGCGGACTGTACCGTGATGCAAAGCATTTTTCGTATCTACAATAATGACGGTACCGGCTGGGCCTGGGCAGGATTTCCAAGCTGATTTGGGGATGACTGGTTTTACTTCTTCATCATCGATGCCCATATAGCCTGACTTCCAAAGTTTGTAGAAAAGCTGAATATAATTCCAACTAAAGAAGGGAGTTAAAGAACGGGGAATGTATTGAAAAGGCCCAGTTTTTTCTTCTACATCACTCAAGTAAATGAAGATTTTGATAATGCGACGGTCTTCGGCATCGCTATGCCATAGTAATGTACCAAACTGATGTTTGCTCTTGAAATCTTTGCGTAAATGTACACCATGAAAAGCAATAGGAAGACCAATATAATTTTCGATTATATTGAGTAGCCTTTTCTCCATTCCCCAGGCATAAAATTCTGGTAAGCCTGTAACTGTAGAAATTTGTGGTAACTTTTCATCTAGATGGTCGTTGTTGGGATTGTCCATCTGAGACAATTGATGGTAAGAAGCTTTGAGCAGTTCTGAGCTAGAGTTTAACTCTAAATCTGCCAGGGTTGTGATATAAACGCCATCTTTTTTGAGAGCATTAAGGATCTTGCGATCGCGCCCTTCCAATGCTGGCAGATTTTTGCTATGCTTCCAAAGTGCTAGATAATATTCTAAGTCAGAAGATAGTGTAGATATTTTGCGTTTAATTACACTAAACATGGTGTCAATTCCTTCTAGTTTTGATGTAAATCTATCAATAGATTATGGTTTATAGCTCTGTACTTCTTGAGTAGATATTTCACCTGATTCTGCTAAACTAAATTCTTTAGAAATCATCACGTCAAAAGCACACAAACTGACTAAAGCTAAAAATGGAACTACTGTCTTGATTGCTGACATAGGCCATCTTCTTAAAGCACCCAAGAAAACTTTCAAGTTGACTTCTTTGCCGTTTTGCAACAGCATCCGCCGACAAAACTGCTTAGAATATCCACTCTGCTCCAATTTCAAAATCACTTCGGGTATGTGTTTGTATTGCATTAACAGTGCAGACTTTGGCTCTTTCTGCCAATAACTAACACCAACAACACATTCTAAATAAGTCTCTTTCGTGACAATTACACGACCATTAGCAGCACAATACCCAGCTAAATATGCTAAAGATATCCAGTTATTCTCAGCATCTTGCCAATTTTGGAGAGCGCATTTTACTAAATCAGTGCGGTAGATTGTAGCAGTCAGAAAAATTACTGCACCGACACTTTTTGAGAAACAATGCTCAAATATAGCTTTACCATCACCCTCACCTTCTTCACTATCTATATCAAACCAGCGATTACCAACAATTGTGGGTGGATGAACTGGTTCACCAGTAATTTGGTTGCGACCGGAAAAATTGAGAAATAATAATGATAAATCTTCATATTGTTTGAGCTTGCTAATTACATAAGCAATAGCTCTATCTTGAATCGGATCATCATCACCAATTGTCCAAACATATTTTGTTGTTGTAGAATTTAGGCAATACATGATATTTTTGACAACGCCTAAGTTCTTAGGATTTTTATTTGATTTAAATATGATATTGCTAAGTATTACTTGCCATTTTTTAATTACCTCTTGAGTATTGTCTGTAGAACAATTATCAGAAACTAAAATTTCACAATCATCTTCAAAACCTTTGATAGTTTTAGCTAGCCAGGCTAACTGTTTATCAAGTAACTCAGCACGATTATAAGTGGGTATAGCAATGGTCAGTAATTTAGACATGGTAAGAAATAGTAGTTAATAAAATTGATATATGAGTGGTTATCGCCAAGAACTATTATTAACCGTAACTTGGCAATTAACACACTAAGCTACAGGCTATTCTCTAGCTGTTTAGGTGGAAAAAGAATTGCCCAAGCTGATATACTTAAAAAACTTAGGTAAGGAATAAATATTTTGATTGTCAAGAAAGGCCAACGTTTTAAAGCACCTAATAAGATTTTCAAGTCAGTTTTTTGTTGAAAATTCTGCCAAATCATTTTCTGACAAAACTTATGAGGATACCCTACCTTTAGTAGTTTTATATAAACTTCAGGTATGAACGCATATCGCATTCTAAAGTTCCATGTTGGATCGAGATCCAAAAGACTAGCGCCCATAGTACATTCTAAATAAGTGTCTTTAGTAATAATGACACTTCCATGAGCAGCACAAAATGCAGTCCAATATGCTTGAGATGCCCAATTACTAGTAGCAGATGGCCACTTTTGTAAAGCGCGTTTGACTAAATCTGTGCGATAAATTGCTGCTGATATAAAAAGTACACCACCAAAGTTTTCATTAAGATAACTTTGAAATACAGTTTTACCATCAACTCTTAGTTCGTCGTTATCACTATTCAACCAGCGTTCTACAACAAGTTGACCCGTTCGTTTTTGACGACCGGAGAAATTTAAAAACATTAGTGCTAAATCTGCATGTTTTTTTAGTGTTGTTAGCACATACTCTAAAGTTCTTTCCTGGATTGGATCGTCATCACCAATTGTCCAAATATATTTACTAGTTGGGGCTTTTAAACAACAAGCAATATTACCCATTACGCCAATATTTTTACTATTTTTGTTGGACGTAAATTTTACATTACTGAGAATTATCTGCCACTTTTTAATTATTTCTTGAGTATTGTCTGTAGAGCAGTTATCAGAAATAAAGATTTCACAGTCAGACTCAAAGCCTTTAATAGATTTGGCTAACCAAGTAAGTTGTTTATCTAAAAGCTGGGCGCGATTGAATGTTGGGATGGCAATGGTCAGCAATTTATTCATATTAAGCTCAACTCTGTAGTTAAGAAGAACCAGTATTAACAGCAGTTTAGATAATTAAAAAGCTGCTTTGCAATTTATTTCTTTGCGATTTGACGACATAATTTTTATAAGAGATGCGCCTTTTAATTACTCAAAAAAATTAAATTATTAGTAATAAGAGGCGTTTTTGCTTCTCTTTAGTAATTACGACGCTATTAAAAGCCTATCCGGAATAGGACAGGGATAAATTTTTACTTCAGGAATGGGTACGACAAACTGTCCACCCCATTCACCAATAAATGCCATTTGTTCCATAATTTCTTCCTTGAGATTCCAAGGTAAAATTAGGACATAATCTGGTTTGGTTTCACGGATTTTATCTGGTTCAAAGATAGGAATATGAGTACCAGGTAAAAATAGTCCCTGTTTATAAGGATTGGAATCTACTGTGTAATCAATAAAATCTTTTCCAATTCCACAGTAATTCAGCAATGTATTGCCTTTAGCTGGTGCGCCATAGCCAGCGATTGATTTACCTTCTGCTTTAGCTTTTAAGAGAAAATTTAATAGCTTATGCTTTGTTTCTTTGGCTTTTTCTCCAAATGTAATGTAAGTCTCCATACGATGTAGTCCAGCAGCAATTTCCTTAGCTTTCAAATGGCTAACTCGTTCACTAATGCTGATATGATCGGCGGAGTTATGTTTGGCATAAATTCTTAGTGAACCACCATGAGTTGATAATTCTTCTACGTCAAAAAGTTGCAAATTGTGTGCTGCAAAAATTTTCTCAATAGTCAGGAATGAGAAGTAAGAAAAATGCTCATGATAAATCGTATCAAACTGATTTTTTTGAATCAGTTGTAAGATGTGAGGAAACTCCATCGTCAAAATGCCATTAGGCTTGAGGATGAGTTTCATCCCAGCGATGAAATCGTTTAGATCAGGTACATGAGCTAAAACATTATTACCGATCAAAAGGTCAGCTAGTTTTCCTTGTATCACGAGTTCTTTGGCTGTTTCGACTCCAAAAAACTTGTTGATACTAGGAATGCCTCTGTCTTCAGCAACCTTGGCAATATTTGCCGCTGGTTCTATGCCTAAAACGGGAATTCCTTTCTCTAAAAAATATTGCAGTAAGTAGCCGTCGTTACTGGCAATTTCAATAACTTGATTATGATGATTAAAGTTGAATTTTTCTACCATCATATCGGTGTAGGCTTTAGCATGTTTTAGCCAACTGACCGAGTAAGAAGAAAAATAAGCATAGTCACTAAAAATATGATCTGGAGTTTCAAACTGTTCTAATTGAACTAGGAGAGTGTCTTCAGAAACATAAGCATGGAGAGGATAAAACTTTTCGGCATTATTTAGCTGTTCTGCTCGAAGATAAGCATTGGCTAAAGGTGACATTCCTAGATCAATAAAGGTTTGATGCAGAGGTTGACCACTAAAACGACATTTTGCGATCGCCATAATTTTCAAGTCACTGATTGCAAATAATTTGATGGATGAAATAGGTCTAAAAACCTTTCTGTGTTGCTATTAGTATGTATAATTTATTCTTGTAGTTTCGCAATTTATACCTGACTTATAAAACAGGAATTACGACTATTTCCTACAATTAAATTTTTGTTTACACACTAATAGCTAACTCTAACTACTTTTTATTCCAGAAGAAATCTTTGTCAATTTGCTCTGTCCGAATCAGATACTCTAGCTGTTTTAAGCGAGTAAATCCTCTAAACAAGAAAGTATCTTCAGCCATGTGTATTTGGCTAAATAAATCAAATAGCTGCTGGGCACCAAGTCGAGCATTCCAATCACACTTAAATCCGGGTAGGATTGTGTTGATTTTCTCGAAGGATACGCGATAGCTGCGGTTATCTGCGCCGTTGTCACCGAAAGACAATTTACAATCGGGGAAAATATCTGCAATAATTTCCGCAATTTCTTTGACGCGATAATTGTTTGCTGTATCTCCCACGTTGAAGATTTGGTTATGTACAATGTCGCGTGGTGCTTCTAAGGTGCAGACTATGGCTTTGCAAATATCCAATGCGTGGACTAATGGCCGCCAAGGTGTACCATCACTAATCATTTTGATTTCTTTGCTAGTCCATGCCAACCCTGCTAAGTTGTTTAAAACAATATCAAAACGCATTCTGGGAGAAGCACCAAAGGCTGTAGCATTCCGCATAAAGGTGGGAGAGAAGTCATCGTCAGCGAGTGGTCTGACATCTCTTTCTACGAGAGTTTTGCATTCTGCGTAGGCTGTTTGAGGATTAACTGGGGATTCTTCTGTGACATCACCTGCGGTAGCAACACCGTAGACACTGCACGAAGACATATATACGAAACGACGCACACCCATAGCCTTAGCCAGACTAGCCAGACGAACTGAACCGACATGATTAATTTCGTAGGTAATATTTGGTGCTAATTGTCCGGCTGGGTCGTTGGAGAGTTCCGCCATGTGGACTATGGCTTCAATACCTTCCAAATCATCAGGGGTGATGTTGCGGATATCTTTGTTGAGGGTTTTGGGTGTCACGCCACTAGCGTTGTACAGCCAACCAACCTTATAGAAGCCGGTATCTAGACCAATAACTTCATGTCCTCGTTCAATTAATAGAGGGGGTAATAACGAACCTAGATAGCCTTCTGTGCCAGTTACTAATATTTTCATTGTGGTTAATTCCTGTGTATTGATGAGTTAAATTCTTTGTTTAGGAGGGACGCACAGATATTCGCCCTATAGGGTGTTGCATCTAAGAGGGAACCGCTATATTTTTCGTTTGTATGCAATAACTCGACCTCACTTCCATTCCTCTCTCCTAAGAGGAGAGAGGCTTTGAATCTTACTCCCATTCCCTTGTAGGGAAGGGGTTGGGGGTTAGGTCATTGGACTAAAACCAGAAGCGCTATGTATAATTCGGCTAACAGTCATTACGTACTTTGCAGGCTTACCTATTGGGTAGCAGCACTCTATAGCGGTTCTTAATTGATGCACTACACTTTTTATCTTGTGGGATGGGTATCTTACCAGTCTCTTGTATTTCTAGGCAGGTAGAGAAAAGATGCTCACTATACAAGATTCATCCCTTAGTTCAACAGTCCCGGAAATAATAACGATGTTATCTATGCAGTTACCACACTATTTAGATGGGAAAGTTGCGGAATTTCTGCCACAAGCGCTTTGCCAATTTCTAGAGAAGATGTGGCAGCCGGAGAAGGAGCATTGCAAACATGAATGGAATTTTGACCAGAAACAATCAAAAAGTCGTCTACAAGCTTGCCATCGTTCATTAAGGCTTGAGCGCGAACACCTGCATGGGTGGGAACTAAGTCTTCTGCTTGAACTTCGGGAATTAGTTTTTGCAAACTTCTGGTGAACGCTGCTTTGCTAAAGGAACGAATAATTTCTTGGATGCCTTCATCAGCGTGTTTGGCTGCTAACTTCCAAAAACCTGGATAGGTGATAACTTCCAGAAAATCCCGTAAGTCAAAGTCAGTTTTTTTGTAACCTTCGCGTTTGAGCGATAGAACCGCGTTTGGCCCTGCATGGACGCTACCATCAATCATCCGGGTGAAGTGGACACCCAAGAAGGGGAAATCTGGATTGGGAACTGGGTAAATTAGTGTCTTTACCAGATAGCGTTTTTCTGGGGTGAGTTCGTAATATTCTCCCCGGAATGGGACAATTTTGGCTTGGGGTTCAACTTGACCTAGTTTGGCGGTGCGATCGCTATGCAATCCAGTACAATTAATTACAAAACGGGTTTCAAAGTTACCTTTGTTTGTTTGCAATACCTGATTTTTACCACTTGGAGAGATTTTCAGGACTTTTGTATTGAGGTGTAAATCCCCACCCTGCTGTTGAATTAGCTGGACATATTTCAAACAAACTTGCTTGTAATTAACAATGCCAGTTGAGGATACCCGAATTCCACCTACACATCTTACGTGAGGTTCAATTTCCTTGACTTCTTCGGGGCTGATTCTCTGGACTTCTATGCCATTGTCTAAGCCGCGTTTGTAGAGATTTTCTAAGCGTGGTAGCTCTTGTTCTTCAGTTGCGACAATCACTTTCCCACAAACGTCATGGTCAATTCCATGCTCTTGGCAAAATTCTACCATTGAGCGAGAACCATCACGACAAAATTTAGCTTTGAAACTTCCTGGTTTGTAGTAAATACCAGAATGAATTACTCCACTATTATTGCCTGTTTGGTGAAATGCCCATTGACTCTCTTTTTCTAGTACTAAAATCCGGGCATTGGGATAGCGTTTTCCTAAAGCCAACGCTGTCGAGAGTCCAACTATTCCCCCACCGATAATCGCAAAATCATACATTAGTATTATCGCACTTCAAATTACAGTAAATACATAAAGTTATTTGGGATTGGGTACTGGATACTGGGTAAGAAAATATGAGTAAGATTTGGTTGGGATGTGAATCTTCATTCAAATCTTCCCAATCCCCATTACCCCTTATCCCCAGAGGGGGCCCCACCTTCCCCAGTCCCCAGTTCCCTTACCATACCTTCCAAGGAGCCTGATTGTTTTTCCACAGCCCTTCGAGATAGTTTTTATCGCGTAAGGTGTCCATTGGTTGCCAAAATCCATCATGTCTGAAAGCAGATAGCTGTTCCATATCAGCTAGCTTTTCTAATGGCTCTTGCTCCCACACTGTAGAGTCATCAGCAATTAAGTTGATTACTTCTGGTTCTAACACAAAATAACCGCCATTAATCCAAGCTCCATCACCTTCGGGTTTTTCCCGAAAGCTGGTGATTTTGGTTTGCTCATATCCTAAAGAAATAGCACCAAAACGCCCGGCTGGTTGAACGGCTGTGAGTGTTCCTAAGCTCTTTTGCTGTTTGTGAAAGTTAACTAGCTCTGTGATATTAATATTACTTACACCATCACCATAGGTAAAGCAAAAAGTCTCATTACCAAGATGCTCGCTGATTCGCTTTAAGCGTCCGCCTGTCATGGTATTATCACCCGTATTTACTAAGGTGACACGCCAGGGTTCTGCATAACCAGAATGCACATTCATCTGGTTAAAACGCATGTCAAAGGTAACATCCGACATGTGTAAAAAGTAGTTAGCAAAATACTCTTTAATGATGTAACCTTTGTAACCACAACAAATAATGAAGTCATTAATGCCGTGGGCTGAGTAAGTTTTCATGATGTGCCAGAGAATTGGCTTACCACCAATTTCAACCATCGGCTTGGGTCTGATACTAGTTTCTTCACTGAGGCGTGTACCAAGACCTCCAGCCAAAATCACCGCTTTCATGCAATTACCTCGGAGATTTGTAGGGATATAATTATTTGACCGTGCCAATTTCAGATTTCAGATTTTGGATTTCAAGAGTTTTTTGGTACATACCCGGTTCTGAAAGTGGGTGTAATAAATCTACTCTTACGCTCGTGACGTTCAATGACTAATCCCAAACCGTAAACCTAAAATCTAAAATTGGTTAACTTTATCGATATGAAGAGGATGCACTTAGATGGAGGAAAATTGATTTCTGATTTCTTTTTCTCCGTCAATAATCTAACTGTAATTTCCGGCAAAATTATAAAGGAAATATAAATTAAAATCTTTTCTATATAAAAGCTGTATGAATATCTCTAAACATGAAAATAAACTACTTAATTAATTGAATAAAAATATTACCAATAGAACAACTAGGATTAGCTGCTGCTAACCCTAGTCAGGCTTGATTTTTTCAATCAAAACCACAAATATGCAGGTAAGAAAAACTACTTGTTTCTAGTTAGTTTTTTCCGCATTATTTGCTCCTTGGAATAAAGGATCGCATTTATTTTCTACGACTACACACAAGTTACTGAGTGCTTGCTGGTAATTATCCATGTCATTTTGGTCAAGAAATATTTTGGCAGATGCCTGTATATCTTCGACAGCTTTTGTCTGGTTTTTGTTAGATTCACTACCACCATATTGTGCTAGTTCATAGCGAACCATACCTCGTTTGAGATATGCTTTTGCTAGTTTGGGGCTTATGGTTAGTGCTTGGTTAAAATCAGCGATCGCTTGATGATATTCTTGCTCATAATTGCTGCTATATTGAGCAATTTGATAATAGACAGCACCCCGCTGAAAGTAAGCTTCAGCTTTGGATATATTAAGTTTGATGGCGTAAGTAAAATCAGCGATCGCTCTTTTGTAAACTTGTTGAGATTCACCGCTGTATTTAGCCATTTGGGCGCGGACAATTCCCCGTCTGATATAAGCTTCGATTTCATTCTTATCCAGACCAATAGCCTGATTATAGTCAGCGATCGCTAGTTTATACTCTTGATCGGGATCGTTGCTATATTCGGCAAGCATATAGCGGGCATTGCCCCGATTGACCAGAGCTTTGATTTGATTGGGATTGATTTTGAGAGCTTGGCTATAATCTGTAACTGCTCCTTCATAGTCTTTCAGGTTATAGCGAGCATTACCACGATTTACAATTGCTCTGGCCTGTGTAGGTTCTTGTTCAATCGCTTCGGTAAAGCTGACAATTGCTTTGTCATAATCTCGCTCTTTGTAAGCAATATAACCTTGCTTATAGGAATCAGCAAAGCTGAGTTTATTATTTGGCTTGAGAGACTTGATGGTTTGTTGGGTGTAGGCATTTTGGGAAACCAACGGCTGAGTAAATTTAATCATTAAGTCCGCATATCCCAATAAACCAAAACCCAGCAAGCAGAAAACAACCGGATACAATTTTGACTTCTTGGAAGGTTTATAAGATGAACCGCTAGGGGTAATTACTGGTTGCCAGTAATTACTTAGCTGCGGTGACATCCCACGCTGTGGAAAACGCGGTGTCTGGGTGTAGTTTTTTCTCGGTTTGATTCGTGGTTGTAAATGTTCTCTAGCTTCTATAGCCCGATGTGATGGAAAGGGGTCGCGTCCACCTAATCGCACGGTACGCTCACACCACGGACAGCTACGCATGTGGTTGTTGTAGCGATGCTGGGGATTTGTCGTGCAGGTAATCAGGGAATCTTCGGCTTCAGCGATTACTGAGAGCCAAGTTTGGGCACTGGGGCGCAGTTGTGGGTTGTTGTGACCCTCTTCAAAACAACGGATAAATAGCTCTTGTAAGCCGGGATGAAGAATTTCCCAAGGGGGTGCAATGGGTGTCGGTAAGTAGGGTACGTAGCGCTTTTCGCTGTAAGTGAAATGACCCGATGCAATGCGTGCTTCGTATGGTGGTGGCTCAATCGCACCTTGAAATATTCCCGAAAATGGGTGAGTGCCTTCCATTAAGAGTTGAAAGACTAGCACCGCTAACCCAAATAAATCGTGAGAGATTTCGCGATCGTGTTGGGCAAAAGTTTTATTCTGTAGTTCTGGTGGAGTAAACTCTGGTTTACCTACTGGACAGCGATAAACAACATTGTTGTTTGGGTCGGTTACTTGGAAAGAGTCTGTGTCTATCAAAGTCACCAGTGCGGTGTCACTGACGAGAATATTAGACTCGTTCACATCACCAATACAATATCCACTAGCGTGCAAAGCTGCAAAAGCCGCCGCTAGGTTACGCGCCGTGCGGAGCAGGTACTGATAGTTGAATAGAGGGCAGTGTTGGCGACGGGTTCTGGGGTTGTAAAAGTCGATGATTGGACGCATCCCTTGAATGCGTGGCATCAAAAAACCCAGGATGCTATTTTTGCCATCCGCCGCCCGTAATAAATCCTCTGGCCAAGCGATAGAGATATGCCCCAAACTAGCCGTTGGGTTTTCTGGCGGGTTGGCAAGCATCGCCTGGAGTTTATCAGCATGGGCTGTGGTTGGCTTGTGGTAAATCTTCGCCACCAAGTTGTTATCGGATGGCACTGTGTAAACACAAGCTTCACCGCCACGCCCCAAACTGACATTGAGGCTGAGGATTTCTTTTCTAGGGGAACAACGTAGTACCTGCATAATGAAATTACCGCTAACGGGAGTTATTTAAGATGAGAAACCTGTAAATTTATTGCTTATAAGTCGTTGAATGCGGCTATAATGAGTGTCAAATCATCGTCGGTGCGTTGCGTAATCCGCTCTGAGCGTAAAAATTTTACTAATTGCTCCTTAGCTAATGTCTTATCTTCGGTATTGGCGACAAATTCAAACAGGGGAAAAAAGAATGGTTTGTGAGGTTCGCCAACAACCATATTCAAAGCTAACATTTGTAGTCCGTCGGTAATGATACCAACATTTACGATGTCTGTGCGCCATAATCTCATCTGGGCTCTGTCTATGGCGTTGGGCGAAGTTAAAAAAGTAGTTTCGTTGATATATTCACCGCTATCAGGCATAGTCAGTGCCAACAGATTGCCCAGACGATCTTTTGCCACTGCCAAACCATCACCTATCTGGGCCACAGCGACAACTTCCGGTGTGGCAACCGTCATAATTAAGGTAGTTGCTAAATCTTGAGGCTGTTTGTCTGAAGTCGCTGCCTCAGCTTCTACAGCTTTTTTAGCAGCTAGTATGGCATCATTTAAAAGCGATCGCACATAGACATCATCACTCAAACTTTTTCGGTTTAGCCCAATGGTTGAAATGTTTTCTATTGCTGTCTCCACAGCAATCATTGCTCCCACTTTTCCAAGACTTGCAGAACCCGCGCCATCTGCCGCCGCCGCCACTAAAACATTATCTGACAATATCTGCCAATGATGAGCATCCTGACATAATTGATTGTTTTTTAAGTGACTCGTACCACATACAGACGCAGCCACAATCCGCCATTGAGTAATCTGTTTTGATATGTTCATAGATTTTTTTCCAGCAGCCGGCTGTGTAAACACCAAGCTGCAATTTTAATTAAACAGTCCCCCAACCAATCGGCGGTAGTGCTACCTGTTCGTCTACCTGAGAATGAGAAACAGCTGACATACTAGTTGACAACCAGACAAACATCTCGATAAAGTTCAGCCCTTTCAGCTTCAGGGGAGTACGTACAGCTATTTGATTTAAACGGGTCATATTCGCATTTTCCACACCTACCGTAAAAAATGCTACGCGTTTATTCGCTTCATCTCCCTGTAAGCGGTGGGATGCCTGCTCTACAATCTGTTCTAACTCGCCTTGCGGTTCTCCATCGGTAATCATAAACACCCAAGGACGATAGTAAGCAATGCCATTGGCACGATACTGAGATTTCCGCTCTTGAATGATGTCCAAAGCTTTATGAATTCCCGCACCCATTGTAGTCAAGCCCTGTGCTGTCAAAATAGGCGGATTGAATTGATCGGCAGTCACAAAGTCTTGTACTACATTGATATTACTATCAAAAGTGACGATCGCCACTTCCACTCGTCTTGCGGCTAAGGAATTTTTGACTAATTCATCCTTTAAGCTGAGTAAACCTTGATTTAAAGCCTCAATCGGATCTCCTTGCATCGACCCAGATGTGTCTAATAAAAGTACACAAGGACAACGTGGCTCTGGGTTCTCAGCAAATTCTACTACTTCATCAAGTCTTAATGTATCATGCATAACTTTTTGTGTTATGTTAAAGTTCAAAGCTTTATTTCCCTTTGCTCGAAAGTATGTAATTTCAGCTAGTCGCTTCGGCGACTATAGAATATAGTATCTAGTGGTAGATGCTCTAATCTTTATTAAACAAATTATTTTCATGAAGTTCTCTATATATTTAAGAAGAACTTGAGTAGATTTTAGTTTAGCAAAAAATAGTTTATCAAAATCTAGCATTACCTGTTGTAATGTATCTACCAAAAATTTATATCCATTAAACCTACAGTACAATAAATACGTAAACTTTCCTAGATAACTTTTTAAAGATTTTATGTAGGAAAACTGTTCTTTAAGAGAAAAGTAATTAACCATAATTCAGATCGTTAACTCTAGAAGTATACCAGTGTAACTGCGCTAACTTGTAATCAAATTTGCTTGCTTTTCTGAGTAGGCATAAATAAACGTCATTATTTAAGGTCTTCACCCAAGACTCGTCAGTAGTCAGTAAAGGTTAGAAGCAACTAACATCTACTGTTAGTCTAGCCATGATAATTATTTACTTTTATTCATACCCACTAATTGTTTTTTGAGATAAATTAAGTAGGACGTGCCAAATGTAACAAATCGGTTATAAAACTTATAGTTTTTAATATATATACATATTTTCAAAGAAATAATTTGTGCGTAGAGAAATATTACAAAGAAGAAAATACTTCATAAACTGATATTTTTAATCTACAAATGTTCGATTCTTGATTCCGCAAAAAACTTGAAAAATATGAATAACTCAGGCGCATTCACCCAACTACGTCCTCTCAGTTTGTTAAGACAGTTATCCAATTGCTCCGACAGTACTTGCTTACAAGCATTGAGTAACTCAGTTTCTTGGTCAATTTACTTAGAGCAGGGCAAAATAACTTACGCCACTCATTCAGTAGAACCCTTTGATAGACTAGAACGCCATTTACGTCGCCTCAGCCACCAAATTCCACTCCTTAGCAGTGAAGTTCGTGTTCAAGTCAGGCTGATGTTTGAACCTGATGTACACAGTCAGTTAATCGAAGATGACAGCAATTCAAGAAACTATCCTCCTGAGTATCAGGCTATATCTTGGCTTGTTAGTCAACAACATTTACATTCTACGCAAGCAGCAGTGCTGGTTCAAGAATTAGTTAAAGAAGTGATTGAATCATTTTTGCTAATCAAAGAAGGTAGTTATGAATTAGCAGAACCACTTAGTAGAATGACAAAAATTTGCAGGCTAGATGTAGACAAGATTCTAGATCGTTGCCAAGTAAGATTACAGAATTGGCAAGCTTTTGTCCCCCGAATTTCTTCTCCATATCAACGTCCATATCTGTTGATTAACAGTAAACTTGAAAACCAAGAGTTACCAAAACTTCAGCCAGATTTAACTACTTGGATGAAGGGTTTTAGCCTGTGTCATCTGGCTGCAATTTTGAATCAAGATGAAATCCAACTAGCTCGCAATTTATACCCTTACATCCTTCAGGGTGCGATTATCTTACATGAACCCGATCCACCTTATGATAGATTACCAAAGATTTTTGAGGAGCAATCACTTTTCTCAAAATTGATTTCAGGGTTAGTTGACACTAAACAAGAACTAAGTACCACTGTCAATTCTTATCCAAATATTCCTGAAGAGAAAATAGTTCCTGTTCAGCGATTACCACAGATTTCGACTCCTCCAAAAGAAAACTTTCAGGAACCAACAATATCAAATAACATAAATTCTGCTTCCCAAAGAGTAACGGCTGCTACTGTCACAGCAAAAAAAGTCCATAAAATCGTTTCTGTAGATGATAGCCCGACAATTCTTAAAGAAATTAGCTATTTCTTAGAAAACGAAAATTTTTCTGTAGTCACTATTAACGACCCAGTAAAAGCAGTTTTGTCAATTATAAGGCATAAACCAGACTTAATTTTGCTGGATTTAAACATGCTAGGAATCGATGGTTATGAGTTGTGTCGGATTATACGAAATAATTCAATATTTCAAAAAACTCCTATCATCTTTGTCACTGGTAATAAAGGAATTGTAGACAAAGTAAAAGCGAAATTAGTCGGGGCATCTGGATATCTGACTAAACCATTTACCCGCGCTGAATTATTGAAAATAGTTTTCATGCATTTGGCTTAAATTAACGGTAAAATATAACGACTTTAAGCTAGTGAGTATAATTTAATATGGCTACAGTTTTAGTTGTCGAAGATGCTCCTTCTCAATTGGAGTTAATCAATAGTTTTTTAAGAGATAGTGGACACACAGTAATTAAAGCTTGTGATGCTAAAGATGGTATGAATAAGGCAATAAATCACCAACCAGATGCAATTATTACTGATGTGGTCATGCCAGAAATTAGCGGTTTTGAATTCTGCCGTCAACTGAAAAAAAATCCAGCAACTCAAAAAGTACCCATTATTATTTGTAGTTCTAAAAATCAGCCGATTGACCGGATTTGGGGAATGAGGCAAGGTGCAAACGTTTATTTAACTAAGCCTTTTACGAAACAGCAATTACTAAATGCGGTCAAATCCCTTGTCGAGTGAGGGGAGTAAGGAGCAAAGGAACAGACGGGCAAAGGGGTGCAGAGTGTAGTAGATATGAATACTGCGTGAGCGTTTCGTTGATTGGGAATGGGTGGTTTATCTACGCCGTGCTGTATTAGAGACTTGGAGAAGTAAAACAGTCGAAAATTACGAATTAGCAACTACGAACTAACCAAACCAGCTTCAAAAATCTGGTTTGGGGTGAGATTCAATTCGGGAAAAGTTTGGGAGATAAGGCGATCGCTATCTCGAAATTTAGTGATCTGATATTCCCCATCGACCAAGTTACAGACAGAGATTGTTGGTTGTTTGGGGTTGCCAATAAAATTACGTCCACCCAAGGCGGCATAATCAACAATCCAGTATTCCGGGATACCCATATCTTCATAGTCAGCATATTTCAAGTGGTAATCGTCCCGCCAGTTAGTTGATACAACCTCAATTACTAGAGGTATTGATGCACCTAAACTCAGGGTAGATTGTTTTTTCCACAACGGTTCATTTGCCAGATTATCCCGATTTAGCACCAACACATCTGGAAAGTAACCCGAATCTTTTTCAGGAGGTCTAACTATAACTTGGTTGGGGACAATGTAGGGTAGTCCTAGACGTTTGATTTCAAAAGGAATTTCAATACCGAAAAAACCTTTAACTTCTTCGTGTTCCCCTACTGGTTGTGCTATCTCAATGATTTCCCCATTATGTAGTTCGTAGCGTACCCCAGAATTTTCACGTAGGCGATCGACGAATTCCTCAAAGGTTACTAGCTTGGGTATGGTTCGAGTCATAGATGATAGAGAATTACTGCTTTGGAAATATTATCTCTAATCTAAGGGACTGCGGACAGCTTTTCCACCACGGTTAAGTACATGGGTATAAATCATCGTGATTTTTTAGTTGAAACAGTACTTGACGGTCATCTGTGGGAAGCAACACCACGGTCATTGCTGTATCTTGGCGATCTCAAAATAAAACAAGATAATTGAAGTACCAAAATTGAAGTATGTAGGTAAATCGTGACAAACCACGAAGATAGTCATATTGAGTCACAAATAACCTGTGATGCGCTTCTTAGCTTAATGCAAAAGCAAATTTTGGATATTGAGCGCAAAGAAGCAAAGAATACTTGTGCAATCTTTCATCAAACAGGTAATCGGTTTGTATTCCTGTACCATCGAAAAAATAGCCCAAATGTAAGAATTTATTTTATATATTCCCGTAATTCTGCTTCAGTTAATTGCTGATAACTTAAATCACTCATTGTATAATTTCCTCTCCGTTAGTCAAAATTTCTACTTGAATTGTTTGACCTATTAGTACTACTATTCTTTGCGATCGCGTATCATACCTGGTTAGCTCAATTGTTTGTAGTAGGTTACTTACTCACACACATAAATCGTAGAAAGCCTTTAACTGTTCAATCGTGGGTTCCATTTTTATCTCTACGAATTATTCTCTACGAGACGCTGCGCGTTGGTGCAAGCCGACACACCAGAAAGTGGTTCGATAAATTAAGCTTTTTAGCTATTTTTGCGTAAGTCTTGATTGACAGACCAAGACGCCAAGAAAACATTAGCATCAAAGATTGTTCTGCTAGTCTAACGTAGTAGGATTGTTGATGTGAAAGAAAGGCTATGATTTGCAGGGTGAATAGCGATCGCTAGCAGACACCCTAAAATAAGAGCAAAAGACGATTCCTAAAACAAGCACACTCCATGCGTATTTCTCTAAATTGGCTGCGCGAACTAGTAGAGATAAAACTTAGTCCAGAAGACTTAGCCGAAACCCTCACAATGGCAGGGTTTGAGGTTGAAGAAATTGAAGATCGCCGCACTTGGGCAAATGGCGTGGTTATCGGCAAAGTGCTTGAGCGTCAACCCCATCCCAACGCCGATAAATTGAGTGTTTGCCAAGTGGATATCGGTGCAGATGAGATTTTAAATATTGTCTGTGGCGCTGCCAATGTGAAGGCAGATATCTATGTACCTGTGGCAACTACGGGTACTTACTTACCCAACATCGATTTAAAAATTAAACCTGCAAAACTACGTGGTGTCCCATCTCAGGGCATGATTTGTTCTTTAAAGGAACTTGGTTTGCCCACTGATGTAGACGGAATTCATATTTTTACCCAGGAAAATTTACCCTTGGGTAGTGATGTGCGGCCATTGTTGGGTTTAGATGATGTAATTTTAGACCTGACCGCAACCGCAAATCGCGCTGATGCTTTGAGTATGGTAGGCGTAGCCAGAGAAGTAGCAGCTTTAACTGGTGGAAAGTTGAGCATTCCTGAACCTCGTGAAGTCTCTATTACCAAAAGTGCGGGAAATTTAGCTTTAAAAATTGCTGATACCCAAGCTTGTCCTGCATACATCGGTACGGTAATTGAACAGGTCAAAATTGCTCCATCTCCAGAATGGTTGCAACAGCGTTTGCGGGCGGCTGGGGTACGTCCCATCAGTAATGTTGTGGATATTACTAACTACGTTTTGTTGGAATGGGGACAACCACTGCACGCCTTTGACCGCGATCGCCTAAAATCTGTTGCAAGTAGCGAAAATTTAAGCATTGGCGTTCGCTTCGTCAATAATGGAGAATCCCTCAAAACCCTGGATGGACAAACTCGCACCCTGTCAACCCAAAATTTATTAATTACCGCTAACGACAAACCCGTTGCACTGGCGGGAGTCATGGGTGGAGAAGAAACAGAAGTCCATGCAGGTACTCAAAGCCTAGTTTTAGAAGCAGCCTTATTTGATTCTGTGGCAATTCGCCGTTCTTCACGTAGTGTTGGGTTAAGAAGTGAAGCTTCTGGCAGATATGAACGGGGAGTTAACCGCGCTGAGTTGGAAATAGCTAATCGCCGCGCCTTATCCTTAATTAGCGAATTAGCGAGTGGAATTATTGTCCAGCAGGAAATTGCCGACACCCGCCCCGACCCTTCTACCTGGAGTCGTTCTATCGCCCTGCGTTTAGACCGAGTTAATCAGATATTGGGGCCCATCGAATTAGAAGAGGATACAGGCGAACTACAAAAACAAGATGTTGAGCGCATCCTGACTGCATTGGGGTGTCAGTTAACTTCTTCAGGAGAAGATAGCAGCCATCAACCTACGTGGTCAGTTTCCGTCCCACCTTATCGTTACCGCGACTTAGAGCGAGAAATTGATTTAATTGAAGAAATCGCCCGTCTCTATGGCTACAACAAATTCTGCGATACTTTACCAGAAAAAGCGGAAGCTGGTTATCTGCCTTTAGATCAAGAACTGGTTCGCAAGTTACGAGCTTTTCTGCGGGCTGAAGGATTGACAGAATTAATCCACTATTCTTTAGTCAAACCAGGAGAAGACAGAAATATAGTCCTGTCAAACCCCTTATTTGTCGAATATTCGGCGCTGCGAACCGATTTGATATCGGGGTTAATTGATGCCTTTCAATACAATTTAGAGCAGGGTAATGGTGCGCTGAACGGTTTTGAAATCGGGCAGATTTTCTGGCAAGAAGAAGAGGGTTTACAAGAAACAGAAACCCTAGCTGGGATTGTGGGAGGGGATATTTCTGTTGGCAAATGGTCAAAAAGTGGACGCGAAGAACCCATCACCTGGTTTGAAGCCAAAGGCATTTTAGAAAGTGTATTTCGGCAACTTGCCTTGCAGGTAGAATTCCAACCCGATCGCCGCGACGAACGCTTACATCCAGGGCGCACCGCTTCTCTGTGGATTCGGGGTAATAGACTGGGGATTTTTGGACAACTCCATCCCCAATTGCGAAGAGAAAAAGGCTTACCAGATTCCGTTTACATTTTCCAGTTGGATCTAGATGTGCTTTTAGATTCTCTAGAACAAGATGAAATTCTTGTCCAGACATTCCAGCCCTATTCTACCTATCCAGCTAGCGATCGCGACATCGCGTTTTTCGCACCAGTGAAAATCTCAGTTGTCGAAATTGAAAAAGTAATTACCAAAGCGGGTAAAGATTTGCTTGAATCAGTGGAATTATTTGATGAATATCGGGGCGAAAATGTCCCCGAAGGGCAGCGGAGTTTAGCATTCCGGTTAATTTATCGGGCTAGCGATCGCACTCTTACGGAGGCTGAAGTTGAACCAGTACACAATAAAGTCCGCGAAGCTTTGGTGGAAAAATTCGGCGTCAATTTGAGGAGTTAGGAGAGACACGATTAATCGCGTCTGTTTTCCGGTTCAACCTGTTTGATGAAGTTATACATCAGGTGTAGCGATCGCCTCTAACAGATTACTAACAAATAAATTATCCAATCTTGTGGGGTGGACATCTTGTCCGCCCTTATTTACGGGCGTCCGTGTCGCCCATTCCACAAGAGATAGCTGAGTATTTTTTATTTGTCAGTCCCTAATCAGACTAATCTCATTTGCCTGAATAAAGAAGTGTTACATCTATAATATTACAATATTACTTAACAGTATTTACTATAAAATTTTGTATAATATCACTCATACTAAAATAGTAAATTTTCGGTAATCAACGATGATAGAATTTGCCGCCATTACTTCTGTTATTAGTAAATATGCTCCTCAAGCTAGTCAAATAATCATTAAACAAGCCCAAAAAAACGAAGCTGTCATCAAAGTTTTACAGGAATTAAAACTCAATCCTACCCAAATTCCTGATGATGTTGATACTGTTTATGTTTACGCTCTAGTAAGGTATGGTATATTTAAGCCAGACGCAATTTTAAACCTGTTTAGAGAGAGGGTAATTAAAGATTATTTTTGGGATGCTTATAGTAATAATACTCCCTCTAAGTTTGTAGAAAATACAAAAAAATTCCTTAATCAAAATAGCGAACTAAAAACGCAGATTATCAATGCAAAAATCAATTTTTTAGGTGAATTAGAAGAATTTGGCGAAGTGTTTATTGTAGTTGCTAAACAAACGAAAGCATCACGATATCAGCCTTACCCAGATTGGAATTTAGATGTTTATCCCAAAGAATTTAAAGCCTTAATATTTGAAAAAACACGCTTATTTTGCGGTCGTGATTTTGTGTTCAAAGCTATTCAAAAATTCTTCACCACTCAACCCAAAGGTTATTTTACGGTGGTTGGGGATGCAGGGATGGGTAAAAGTGCGATCGCTGCTAAATATATTTTAGCTACTAAGGTTCCTTGTTATTTTAATGTTTTCGCAGAAGGACGCAACAAACCAGAAAAGTTTTTAGCAAGTATTCGTCAACAATTAATTAAGCGTTATTCCCTCCAAAATGCAGACAATGCCGATTTAAGGACTTTATTGCAAAAAGCCAGTGAAGAACTAAAAGGACAAAAACTTGTCATAGTTGTTGATGCACTAGATGAAGTAGAACAAGAAGGAAATAGTAATCTCTTAGATTTACCACAAAATCTTCCCGATGGAGTCTATTTTCTATTGACTAGAAGACCTTATAATCAAGAAACAAAACGTTTAACTTTGTCTCCAGATACTCCTGTAAATGAATTAGATTTGACAAAAAGTGATTTTACAGTTTTGAATAGAGAAGATGTCAAAGAGTATATTTACTTATTTTTACAGAATGATCATCAACTAAGAATTTGGATTAATGAGCGCAATATTTCTGAAGATAGTTTTATTCAGGAAATAGCTGTCAAGAGTGAAAATAATTTTATATATTTGCGATATCTATTACCCGGAATCTCTGAAGGTAAATACAATGATTTAACTTTAAAGGGATTACCACAAGGTCTTCATGACTATTATACGACTCATTGGAATCGGATGGGCATGGATAATGAATCTAATGAAAAGAAGGTAAAAATACTGTACATATTGGTAGAAAGAGGTGAGCCAATATCTCTAAATATGATTGCAGAAATTCTTGATGAGGATGAATATGATGTGAAATCGGTGTTGAATGATTGGATTGAGTATGTAACACCGAAAGTAAATGAACAAGAACGAAAAACTTACTATAGTATTTATCATCGTAGTTTTCTGGAATTTCTCAAAGGACAAGATAAATTCGATAAAAATCGAAAGCTGTTTAGAGAAGTTAATAAGAGTATGGCTAATTATATGGCAAAGGAGATAGAATAAAATGGGCAGGCTTGCCAATAAATTAGCCTTAAAAACTGATGAATTTCAAAGTTTATTTATAGGCCAGTTTCCTGAAAAACAATTAAAAGTGGGAAACTCAGAAATTTATTATCAAACTCTCACAGATTTTGATTTTATTTCTTTGAAAATTCAATATCCCAAATTTGGAATAGAAGCTCTAATTAGGGATTATTCCTTAATTGAAGAACCGGAAATATTAGAGAACTTAGAAGAAAACGAACAACTGGAAACCCAAAAAATTAAAACTCTGAAATTAATCCAACATACTCTACAATTATCAGCCCATGTTTTAAATCAAGATAAAACCCAATTAGTAGGGCAATTATGGGGAAGATTGCAGAGTTTTCAAAATTCAGATATTCAGAACATATTAAATGATGCAGCAAACAGTAAAAATGAAATTCTGCGATTTCGACCTATTACAGCCAGCTTAACCACTTCTGACGGAAAACTACTGCGTACCCTCACAGGTCATAATAACTCAGTCAGAGCAGTAGCAATTACACCTGATGGTAAAAAAGCCGTTTCTAGTTCTGATGACAATACCCTGAAACTATGGGATTTGGAGACAGGAAAGGAAATCTTAACTCTCACTGGTCATTATAGTTATGTCAATGCAGTAGCAATTACCCCAAATGGGAAAACAGCCATTTCTGGTGCTGATGATAATACTTTAAAAATATGGAATTTAGAAACAGGTAAAGAAATTTCTACCCTGACTGGTCATTACAGTTGCGTCAATGCAGTAGCAATTACACCAGATGGTCAAAAAGCCCTTTCTGGTGCTGACGACCACACTTTAAAACTATGGAATTTAGAAACAGGTAAAGAAATTTTTACTCTCACTGGTCATTGCAGTTGTGTCAATGCAGTAGCAATTACACCTGATGGTAAAAAAGCCCTTTCTGGTTCTGATGACCACACTTTAAAACTATGGGATTTGGAAACTAATTTAGAAATATTTACTCTCAGAGGTCATAACAGTTGGGTCAGAACAGTAGCCATTACCCCAGATGGTAAAAAAGCCGTTTCTGGTTCTGATGACAATACTTTAAAAATATGGGATTTAGAAACGAGTCAAGAAATTTTTACCCTGACTGGTCATCATAATTGGGTAAGAACAGTAGCAATTACACCTGATGGTAAAAAAGCTGTTTCTGGCGCTTATGACAAAACTTTGAAACTGTGGGATTTGGAAACAGGAAAGGAAATTTCTACCCTTCCTTCTAAACGTTATACAAATAATAATGATTCAGGAAATAAATTAGACATTACCCCAGATGGCAAAAAAGCTGTAAAACTCTGGGATTTGGATACAGGAAAATCAATTTCTATCCTCACTGGTTATAACGAATGGGTGAATACAGTAGCCATTACCCCAGATAGCAAAAAAGCCCTTTCTGGTTTAGATGATAAAACTTTAAAATTGTGGGATTTAGACACAAAAAAAGAAATTTCTTCCCTCACAGGTCATAATGATTGGGTAAATACAGTAGCAATTACACCAGATGGTAAAAAAGCCGTTTCTGGTTCTGATGATAAAACTCTAAAACTGTGGGATTTGCAAACAGGAACAGAAATTCTAACTCTTCCTTTAGATGAGTATGCAAATACAGGTCATAACTCCTGGATACAAGCAGTAGCAATTACCCCAGATAGCAAAAAAGCCGTTTCTGGTGCATCTGATAACACCCTAAAATTGTGGGATTTAGCAACAGGAAAGGAAATTTATACTTTCAGAGGTCATCATGGTTCAATTTGGGCAGTTGCTATTACTCCAGATGGTAGAAAAATCCTTTCTGCTTCAGAAGATAACTCTCTAAAATTATGGGATTTAGAAACAGGAAGAGAAATTTATACTTTTTGGGGTCATAGAGGTGCAATCTGGTCTTTAGCGATTACAGCAGATGGTAAAAAAGCCATTTCTGGTTCTTGGGATAACACCCTAAAACTATGGAATTTAGAGAGAAATCAGGAAATTTTTACTCTCTTTGGTCATACCCACAGAGTAAAAACAGTAGCAATTACACCAGATGGTAAAAAAGCAATTTCTGGTTCTGATGATAAAACTATGAAATTGTGGGATTTAGAAACAGGAAAAGAAATTCATACTTTCAGAGGTCATGAAAATTGGGTAAGGTCAGTAGCGATTACACCAGATGGCAAAAAAGCCGTTTCTGGTTCTGATGATAAGACTCTAAAATTATGGGATTTGGAAACTAGAAATGAAATTTCTACTTTTACTGGTGATGCATCTATTATATGTTGTGCAGTTTCCCCAGATGGATTGACAATTGCAGCAGGTGAAAGTTCAGGTCGGGTTCATTTTCTCCGTTTAGAAGGGGGTTCAGAAAATGAATAACATTACTCCAAATACAATCAATATCCCCAGATATCCCCCAGAATTTCAGCAAATCATCAACGCTAAAAATCAAAACTTTGTCGGTCGTGAATTTGTCTTTGCTGCTATCAACAACTTTCTCAATCAATCTGACCGGGGCTACTTTACTATTATCGGCGATCCTGGGATTGGTAAAAGTGCAATTATTGCCCATTATGTCAGCCAAAATCCCGGAATAGTCTATTACAATGTCGAAATTACAGGGAAAAATCGCGCTGATGAATTTCTGACAATGATTTGCACTCAATTAATAGAAATTGCCCAACATCAAGGTAGTAAAAATCTCACACCTAACTCTCTTGATTTTACCACAGAAAACAGTGGGCTTTTATCATTATTACTACAAGAAATCAGCGCTAGATTGCATCCAGAACAACGTTTAATTATTACTATAGATGGTTGTGACAGGATTGATATCAACAATCAAGCACGCGGTTCAAATATTTTATATTTACCCCGCTATATACCAGAAAAAGTTTATTTTATCCTTACTCGTCGTCCTTTTTTAGCAAACCAATCAGGATTATTAATTGAAACTCCATCCCAATCTTTAGATTTATCAAATTACCCTGAACAAAACCGCGCTGATATCCAAGAATATATTAAGACTTATTTAAATGAATCATCTCATTCTGTAGACGCTTCTGCGGCTTCCCGCAGGGTACGTAGCCTTAGCGAAGATCAGCATCTCGGAGATGTTTCGCTCAACATGACAGAGCAAGGTTTTAATGATGATGAAACCAATTTTATGTATATTAAAGAAATCTTAGCAGCTATTAATAAGGATATTTACCCACCCAATTTACAACTCTATTACCAAAATCATTGGGAAAAAATGAATTTAGCAACCAGTAAACAGCAACCGATGGCTTTGCAGGTGTTAAATATCTTAGTTCAAGAGCAATCAATATCAATAGAAGCGATCGCAGAAAGATTAGATACAGATGAATATGAAATCAAGGTAATTTTAGACAAGTGGCGAGAATTTTTACATTTAGAATCAATCGCAGCACAAATCCATTATAGTATTTATCATGCTAGCTTTCGTGATTGGTTGAGGCAACAACTTGAGTCTAAAGTTTGAGTTAAAATGGCGCTTAGAAACCGCCAGAGTAATATCTTATTAACCACTAGGAGTAACAAGCAATTATGACTAAATATGTACTTTGGGGAACTTACTGCGAAGACGTTCTCGAAAAACGCGTCCCCCATCGTCAAGCTCATTTAGACGGATTAGCAAAACAAAAAGAATCCGGTGTGCTGATTACCATTGGCCCCACCAAAGATGTTACAAAAATTTTTGGGATTTACGAAGCCGAAGACGAAGCGATCGTGCGCCAGTTGATTGAAAACGATCCCTACTGGAAAAATGGCATCTGGACTGAATATTCTGTCAAAGAATGGATTCAGGCTTTTTAAATTAGTCATTAGTCATTAGGCATGGGGTATTAGTTATTTCTTCCTCATCCCCCTCATCTCCCTCATACCACTCCCCACATAATGAAAATTTGGCAGGTTGATTTTTATCGTCGTCCCTCACAAGATGCATCTGGACAAATTTTATGGGAGTTGTTGATTTGTGACGCAACTCGCAGTTTTAAATACGAAGCTAGCTGTCTCCAGTCAGCAGCAAATTCTAATTGGGTTGCTACTCAACTTGAGTTAGCATCTGGTGAAAAATTGCCAGATGTGATTCAAGTGTTTCGTCCTCAGTCTCTCAGTTTAATTGAAGCGGCTGGACGCAATTTAGGTATTAATGTCGAACCTACCCGTCACACTTTGGCGTTGAAGCAGTTGTTACAAGAAAAGCAATATCCCTCAACCCTAGATAAACCACCCCCAGCACCATTACCAGAGAATCTCTGGGGAGAACAATGGCGTTTTGCGACTCTAGCTGCTAGTGATGTAGAAACGAGATTTAGCGATCGCCCCATTCCCATTTTGCACATCCCAGAACATCTCAAACCCATCAATTTGGGTCTGTCCTCAACGCTGCCAGTTCCCGGTGTGGTAATTTATGGTGGACGGCAATCAATGCGTCTAGCACGATGGTTGCAACAAGCCCGTCCCGTAGGCTTGAACTACATTTCTGGCGCACCGGATGGCTTAATATTAGAAGCTGGTTTAGTGGATAGGTGGATTGTTGCCACATTTGAAGATCCAGAAGTTACAACAGCAGCCCAAGCATTTGAACAACGCAAACAGCAAAGCCGAGGATTACATTTTTTATTAGTTCAACCCGATGATTCTGGTATGACTTATAGCGGCTTTTGGTTATTGCAGACAGAAAATTAATATTAATTGCCAAAAATATTGTTCTAATCGAATGTCACCTAAAGCTGTTTGAGAAAAGTTTTTTTCATAAACGAATCGAGCATCTGTATTGATTTCGCTGCTTAAAACGCATTCACTTTCTATATCTAAAGAATGAGCCGCCTGTTCAAAAGCTAATCTAATTCCCCCTATTCCTGAAAATAAATCCACAAACCGAATTTTATCCATAGGGATAAAAATAATTTTCAAATGCGTGCAATAAAAATTACTGTAGGGGCACAATATATTGTGCCCCTACGCGTGTAGTCTATTCAATTGAAAACCTATGTAACTTACTTAGCCTTCACCCGCGCCTGCTTCACCATTGCAATCAGAGTTTGATGGGCATCTTCCGCATCTGCTAAAACATGATCAAACTGGATGCGAACTGGTATAGCTTCCCCATTCACTTGCGCTGTTAAATCCATACCCTGTGCATCAATTGACAGCATTTCGGCTGCGATCGCATCTGTAACACCGCCAAAAGCTTTAGCATAAATAACTACAGCATCAGCATGATCGTCATTCATGTGTTTGCAGATGCGCGAACTAATTTCAGTAGAGAAATCCTTAGACATTGGGAAGTTGAAAGTGATGAATATGGCAAGAGCCTAAATTTTCAGCTAAGTAGTTCAAATTAGTAGAAAAAGCTAGTCTTCAGCCATCGTCATTATAAGTGATATCTGAAAAAACAACTGCCCTTGTATATATTTGATAAGTTAAGTTTATTACTCGTACAACAATTAAATTAAAATAAAACTTATTCAGTATTTTTACCTTCTATTGCGGAAAGCAGACAGCGTAAACTGTAGCAGAAGTATTAGCCAAACTATTGCAGCTAAGAGACAATGAGCGAAACTAGCCCCAGACGAATTGTAATTGGGGATGTGCATGGGCACTATGAAGGCTTAATGACATTGTTGGAGGCGATCGCCCCCACCTCAGAAGATCAAGTCTATTTTCTGGGAGACTTAATCGATCGCGGGCCTCATAGCGCACAAGTAGTTAATTTTGTCAAACGAAATAACTACCCATGTTTACTGGGAAATCACGAGCAGATGTTATTAAACATTTTGACCAATGAAAGGACTTCCTCTTCGACGATGCAAGCATGGCTGTATGGTGGAGGGCAAGCTACAGTAGCCAGTTACCAAGAAGCTCCAATTCCTGACGACCATCTGGATTGGTTAAAAGCTTTGCCTACATACCTTGATTTGGGGGATATTTGGTTAACCCATGCTGGTGTTGACCCTTCCAAGTCGGTGACAGAACAAACAGCCGATGAACTGTGCTGGATACGAGAGGAATTTCACAGCATTGAAAAACCCTACTTCCCAGATAAGCAAATTATTATCGGTCACACTATTACCTTTACCCTGCCAGGTGTTTCCCCTGGGAAACTAGCGCAAGGAAGGGGATGGCTAGACATAGATACTGGCGCTTATCATCCCCGGAGTGGTTGGTTGACTGGATTGGATGTCACAAATCAGTTAGTTTATCAAGTTAATATCTTTAAAAACTATATCCGTACCCTGCCTCTAGAAGAGGTTGTAATTACCGTTGATCCAGCCAAAATTAAAGTTGATCGCCGCCATCAGAATTGAGAGTGGGGAGATAAGAGAGCAGGGGGAGCAGAGGAGGCAGAGGGGCAGAGGAGGTAAGGGGAATAACCAATGCCCAATGCCCAATTTGTCAAGACCCGACTAATGGTCGAATATTAGCTTTATAACTAGCATTATCCAAGCCATATTTTTCATTACTAGGTTGAGAGTTAATTGCACGTCTGAGGGCATCAATGCGATCGCTAGTTCCAGGGTGTGTACTCAAAAATGTTGGCGCAGAACCACCCTTTTTCAGCAGCTTTTGCATAAAAGAGACCATTGCAGACTGGGCATAACCAGTGCGTGTCAAAGTTCGTAGTCCTCTTTGATCGGCCTCAAATTCATTTTGACGACTGCGTGGTAAGTCTCGCGCTAACTGTACACCAATTTGTACTGCTGAATTCCGATCTAAGCCGGCAGCTGTTAAGAGACCACTTTCAAGGGCTTTTTGCTGCATCTGCTTGACTACGTGTTTTCCGCCAATGTGACCAATTTCATGGGCGAGTACGCTTGCTAATTCCGCTTCATTGTCTGCGGTTTTCAGCAAACCTGTGTGGACATATACATAGCCGCCCAAGGTCGCAAAGGCGTTAATAGAGTCATCCTGAACTATCTGGAAAGTATAGGGGAGATTGGGGCGATCGCTATTTACTGCTAAACGCCGACCAACTTGTTCTACATAACGATTAACTTCGGGATTGCGGTAAAGCCGGACTTGACTGCTGACTAATTCCTGATTAATCTGCTTACCAAGATCAACTTCTTGATTAGGAGATATATTAGAAAGCTGAAATGCCTGAAAACCTTGGAGTAGAAGAGGCAAGAAATCTAAAGTTCTTCCAGGCAAGGGTGTACTTAGGCATAGACTCAAGGCAACTACCACCGAAATTAGGGGATAAAACCAGCGACGCCGCCACACACGGTAATTTGTAACAAAACCTTTCCAGTTGAACATAATACGCTCTGAAGATTATTTCGGGAGAACATAAAATAATGGGACAAATTATGAGACGGATTTAAAGTATTCTAAGTTGCATTCTTAACTTCAGCCTAAAGGAGTTGTTATACAGATAATTCTTAGGCAAATCTACCGAACTGCGGGGGACTAGTGATTCTCTCTAAAGATAGGCTTAAACACTAGATTTTACTTTCTAGCTGCGTCAGTCTTAACAAGTAAAAGTTTGAGGGTTAGCTGCTGCTCCTTGGAACTTACGAACTCGTGATAAACTGTCGCATGACCGCAACTCTCGGATGCTTTAAGTTATTACCAAATAGGGAAAATGACCGTTCCCATCGAAAACCTTCTTGCTACAATCAATTACTTCGCTATTACCTCGGAAAAGTTTTTATGGCTATTTTAGATTCCAAAGGTCGGTTGTTTGGCAAAATAAACCTCCTAGATTTAGGTGCTGCACTGGTAATTCTGCTAGTGATATTTGGCATTTTTGTCTTTCCTGGCACTTCTGGTTCTGTTGCCCAAGTTGGTGCGAAAACAGTACCCATTGAAGTAGATTTAGTAGTTCGTGGTTTGAATGTACGTGACCCAGAAAAATTAATCGACAATGGGTTAAAAAAAGGCGGAAAAACTAATGTAATTATCCGCAACCAACCCTACGGACAGATTGAGATCAAATCTATTCAACAGCTACCTAGAACAGTCAATGTTTTCCAACCTGATGGCACTGTCAAAGAACTTCCAGATCCCAAGACCAACAATTATAGTACAGATTTTCTTTTGACTTTAGATGGCAAAGCCCAAGTTACTGAAAGTGGGCCAGTTCTGGGTAACAGTAAAGTAAAAATTGGGATGCCATTTGAGTTAGAAGGCTTTAATTACAACTTCAATGCAACTGTCATTGATATTAGATTAAAAGACAAATAGTATTCTCACTTTTGTTGATACTATTTTCTATAGTAATCCTATTTGATTTGTGAGAATTAAAACCCGCAGATCCCCGACTTCTTTAAGAAGTCGGGGATCTTGTTTATCACCAATAATTCAGGATGACTATATACAGTACTTACGGCTATTATGCAATACAGTTTTTCTCCTTGCCCTCTCCTATCAAAGCTTTCAGATTTAAGGATGTACCTCATAGCTGCCGGAAGTGCTGTATACCCTGAAACCACAAGGGGAGTTTTGATCCTGTTAAGGGACTTCCAAGAAATAAATTATCCAATCTTGTGGGGCGGGCAAGACGCCCACCCCACAATAAATAGTTGGATATTTTTTTATTTGGAAGTCCCTAATTAAGCAGAGGTAAAAATTTGCGAATTAGACCGATTGTCACTGCTGGCAATTCTAACTGTGGTGTTAATCCGACATCTTCCAACTGTTGAAAAAATCGGATTGCTTGGGGATTGATTTCGGCAAGGCGGCGACCAATTGAAGGCGCTGTAAACTCTGACTGTTTTCCCCAAATAATGGCAGTGGGAGTCGTCAACTGTTGAATGTAAAGGGATAAGTCAAAGCATAAATCGCCACGTACAAAGGATAGTGCTGCATACTCAGCATTAGGCTGTTGGGCAGATTGTAGATAAGCATCTACAATTTCCTGGTAGACTCGATTGGATTTGGCAAATTGCCGTTGCTCTAAGAAACCGCGAATACCACCACTAGTAGCAATTCCAGCGCTGTAAAGTAAACGATCAACAACGGGAACGCTAACTAACTGGGCAAAAAAGCTACGTGAGTAGTCTTCACCAAAGTCGGAAAGTCCGGCGGGGGTGGTAAGAATTAAAGACTTGAATAAATCAGGATGATCTGCTGCTACTCGAATTGTAAATGCTGCGGTCAAAGAAGAAGCGATCGCTGTTACTGGCCCCGTACAAGTCTGCTCGAAAAACTCCCGAATCGTCGTCAAATAATCTTCAATTTTATAACTCCGTGGTGGATGCTCAGACCTACCCCAACCGAGCAAATCTGGCGCAATCACCCGATATTCAGCCGCAAAAGCTGGATAGACTTTCGACCACTCATAAGCAGAAGATCCACCACCAAAGCCGTGCAGGAATACCAAAGTTTCCCGATCGTCTTTGGCAGTCACATCGCCCTCCCAAGGCGCTCCAGCAGCAGTATAATATATCATCCTACCTAGTGAGGTATTTATGGAGCGTTGTTCAAATCCTAGTGGTTGAAACATAAGTATTCTTTGTTAAGTGTAGTGATTAGTTGGCATCAGTGAAAAAAGAAACTTGGGATACAGGGATACAAAGAAAGTATTTGATTATTTCTCCACGTCCACCCATCTTTCCTCCCCCACCTCCAATACTGTTCGGTTAAGCATTTTTAACTTGA
The DNA here is from genome assembly GCF_013393905.1 of Nostoc sp. C052. Taxonomy (GTDB): domain Bacteria; phylum Cyanobacteriota; class Cyanobacteriia; order Cyanobacteriales; family Nostocaceae; genus Nostoc. The sequence goes on along the minus strand of NZ_CP040272.1, from coordinate 3,608,173 downwards.
AATTGGGTTTGGGGAAAAGGTTAAGGGGTAAAGGTTAAAGGTTTTTCTTTTTCCTTTTACTGTTCCCCTTTTACCCTTAACCGAAAGGTATTGCCCCCACCTCTTCTTTAGTCACTTTGAATGTTTACGTGTTTAGTTCAAACTTCATGGTCATTGTTATTATCCACGAACCAATCACCTAAGACTTCTTGCCATAGTCAGATTAAGTAGATATAAAATTACTGGATTACTTGTAAAGATTTGGTGATTTTTTTTCATGATAAAAAGTAACTTAACGTTGAAAATACTGTTTTATAAGGGTTTTTCATGGTAGTGAGTATCACTCCAGCCGGAATTCAGCATAAGTTTTTATGGTAATCTATCAAAAAACCGATAAATAATTTTGAGCGTCAACAATAGTGAAAACGCTTGTTTTAGTAAGCTATTAATTCTACTTCTATATGATGTGGAAAAAATAGTATTTGATGTATAAATAATCTGATTATTATCTCAGTAATGGTAAGGCGGGATGTCATGGGAAAGCAGGCTACTCTTCAATCAAATAAACTACTAACGATTGAAGACGCTAAATTTGCACTTGACAACTTTAGTATACAAAACGAAATTAAAGCTTCAGCTTGGCGGGGTCAGGTTGAGTCAGCTATTGATACTGCCAGAATTACTGTACCTACTTGTATTTCTTTAGACTTAGAAGACTTGAAGTGTTTTGAAGCAGTAGAGCGGCAATATGAACGCTGGGGAGTCATTTTTCATAATTCTCTAGCGATACAACCATCAAATCCAGCATTTCCAACCTATTCAGGGCTAACAGTCTTAATGGGAGCGCCCAAAAGCGGATTTTTAGAAGCTACTTTTTTACGTCCGGTTAATTCAGTTAGTGCTTTTGTCACTAGTTCGCAACGGCTAGTGCTTTCCGCCTACGATCGCGATCGGCAACTGCTCGGTCAAACTGTACTACCAACCTCTAATCTTGCCAACTCAGACTCGGCAATTTCCCCTAATACCTTATTATCTATTAATGTGAATAACATCTACAGCGTTACCTTCTGTGCTTTTGATGGTCAATTCACCCTTGATAACTTTCGTTTTTGTCTTTAATTAAGACTTACGTACAAGATGCCCTTGCTCTGAGCCGTCGAAAATGGTATCTTAATTAGCGCTGTGCTGTACTAGTCTACTGTCTGTCTATCAAACCAGACATTTTGTGGTTTTAACCTTCATTCTTTCTTCATCCATAGTAAAACTTATACAATAAGTAATTTCGTAATCAATTAGGTAAACACTGTGGCACAGGCTTCGTCTTCTTGGCAGCAATTGATCAACCAGATCCCCGACTGGAACTGGTCGCTGACAAAATTCAAGACAAAGGGAGCCATAAAGCAGCAAACATTTAGGCGCTTTTCTGGGCCTGGGGGCTTTCTTGGGTTCTTGACAATCGTCATCGCCATGTTGTTGTGGAACTGGAAACTGCTATTGGCTCTCTTAATCGGCATTGGGGTAATGGTATTGGTTTACTCAATGCAGGAGTGGGATTGGCAGTTACGCTGGTCTAAAATACGTAATTTCTTAAACAGTTCAAATCGTCGCTTGGCCTTAGCAGTCATCAGTGGTGGTATTGCTACCGTCAGCACTTACATGGCAGCGGCAATATGGGTTGACTCTTATAGTCACTGGATTGCTGCTGGTGCGATCGCCCAAGGTGTGGGAACCCTGTTAACTTTAGTTTTATTGGTATGGCAAATTGTCAACTTCTATGACAATCGCGAAGAAGACCACCTCGATCAGCTATTGGTCAATCTAACAGAAAAAGATCCATTGAAGCGATTGATTGCCCTACGTCAACTAACTAAATTGATTAGCCGTAAGCGAGTTGATTCTTCAGTACAGCAAGATGTTGTCGAATGCTTGCAACTCCTACTCAGTCGAGAGGAAGAAGTTGTAGTTCGAGAGGCAGCTTTTAAGAGTTTACAAGCCTGCGATGACCTACGGTCGGTCGGAGACCATCGCCTACAAGTTTTACCCCCCAAAACAGCAACAACTTTTACACCCATCTCAGCAAAAGTCAAAGTTTATTAGTCATTAGTCATTAGGTAAAAAGGGCATTGGTTATTCTTCTTATCTCTCTCATCTCTCCCTGCCCCCTTGCTTCTTCCCCAATCCTTATTTTCTAGACAGCCTTCCATTGCGAACTTGAACTACCGGATGATTGCACCGTCGCACTAATTGTTCATCGTGGGTGGTGACAATTACTGTAGCCCCAAAGGAATTTAACTTTTGGAGAATCTGGATGACTTGCCAGGAATTATCTGGATCGAGATTTCCAGTAGGCTCATCTGCCAATAGTAGCGGTGGTGTGCCAACGATCGCACGGGCAATACTTACTCGTTGTTGCTCTCCCCCAGACAACTGATCTGGAAAGCAGTCAGCTTTACTCAGTAAACCTACCAGCTTTAAGGTTGGTTCTAAACGTCGTTGAATTTCTTTACGGGTATATCCTTGAGCTTGCAGCACAAACGTGACATTTTCTGCTACTGTTCGTTGGGTAATGAGTTTGTAGTCTTGAAACACAATACCAATCCGTCGCCGCAATAATGACAAGCGATCGCCCCGCAAATCCGCTACATTAGATTCATCAACAATTACTTCTCCCTGTGTAGGCAACTCCTGGCCATACAGTAGTTTCAAGAGCGTTGATTTACCAGAACCACTGGGCCCTGTGATAAACAGAAATTCTCCCTTTTTTACTTCAAGGTTCGCATTCAACAAGGCATGAGTGCCGTTAGCATAAGTCTTGGTTACAGATTGCAATAGCACCTTTGCAGTAGTGTTGCTACGGCGCTGTTGAGTTTCACTATCCTCTCTATGAAGGGATTTGTCTTTCTTAACTTGAGTTGTTAATACTGGCATTGTTAAATTTTCCTCATACCCACAACCAAACACTTTGGTAGCTCAGATGTGACATTCCTCTCAAAAATAAGGATTCCCAGGTTTCGCCTGGGAATTTAAATTCAACAAAGAAAATTTAAAACTTTTTGAAGACTTTAATACTAACTAAGTAAGAACACTCAGAACTCAGCACTCTTAACTAATTGCACCCCTTGCAGTCAAACGATAAACAAACGCTTTCACCGCAAAGGCTGGCAAAGCCAACATCCGTCGCCAGCGCCAAGGTTCTTGATAAAGGCGATACAACCATTCCAAATTATTATTTCCTAACCAGGCGGGAGCGCGAGTTTTAGTTCCCGACCAAATATCAAAACTGCCACCAACACCAATCCAAATTGCTTGAGGACACAAATGGCGGTTTTCGGCAATCCATAACTCTTGACGTGGCACTCCCAAACCGACAAAAATCACTTGTGGCTGCAATTGAGCAAGAGTTTGTCGTAATTGCGCTTCTTCTTCTGGGGAATGGTAGCCTGAGTGAGTGCCTACTATACTTAAATCTGGAATTTGCTGCTCCCAAAAATCTGCCGTTTTTGCAGCGACTCCAGGCGCTCCTCCATAGAAAAATATTTTTGTTCCTGTCTTCTGTTGCCCAAGTTCTTGCAAAAGTTTTTCTGCTAATTCAATCCCAGGAAAACGCTGCACTTTTTGCCATAACAGCCAGCGTAAATACAGAACAACCCCGGCTCCATCTGGAATCACGAGTTCAGCATTTTTAATAACCTGAGCTAATAATTGATTTCGCTCTGCCTGCATAGTCATTTCTGCATTGAGCGTTACTACATGAGTTCCTTTGCCTGCGTGCAGGCATTCTAACAACCAGCCTGGATAGTTAGCCATCACATGAACTGGTATCCCCAACACTGAAAATGCTTGATTGCCGTTAGACATAGCCTATTCTTGAGTAATCCTCACACCAGGTTTTGCATGAATGTTAAGTTTATCAAATTTTTTATATTAGAACTTTGACAAGGATTGACACCCCATTCTCCTGCAAGAATAGAAAGCGTAATTAAACTAATTAGTCTTGGGCGCTTGTACTTGGGCTGAACCAGTCCAACTTTTATTGTTAAAGTGTAATATTCACTCAGTATAAAACGCTCAACTCACAACTCTGGTTCCGGGAACAGAAGCCCCCACTATACTACTTGCAGTTAGTGTGGGAGTATGTCACGAAACTCGACTTTATGGTTAAGGTAGTGTAACGGGCTGAAGTTGGCTATGAGTAAAATTCGTATCGCTTTAATTGAAGATCATGACCTAACTCGTGTAGGTATTCGGACAGCACTACAGCAAAAGGATGAAATTGAAGTTGTAGGTGAAGCTGCCAATGCTGCTGAAGGACTAAAGATGTTAAAAATGGTACGACCAGATATTGCCATTGTAGATATTGGTTTACCAGATAAGGATGGCATTGAATTAACACGGGAGGTAAAATCTACTACTAATGGGCAGCAGCTACTTACAAAAGTGTTAATTTTGACGCTGCGGGATAACAAAGAAGCGGTGTTGGCAGCTTTTGCTGCTGGTGCAGACTCTTACTGTATGAAGGATATCAAATTTGATAATTTGCTGGAAGCAGTGCGAGTAACTTACAATGGCAACGCCTGGATCGATCCAGCGATCGCTCGGATTGTATTACAACAAGCGCAACAAAATCCCCAAAAGTTGGAATCGGCTTTTGTCGGTACTAAAACTATTGCTCCTAACCCTGATTCTCTTGAGAATTTGGAAGGAATTCAACCTTACACCCTGACAGAAAGGGAATTGGAAGTGTTACAGTTGATTGTCGAAGGTTGTAGTAATGCAGTAATTGCGGAAAGACTTTACATCACAGTTGGCACTGTTAAAACTCACGTTCGCAATATTTTGAATAAGCTATGTGCCGATGACCGTACCCAAGCAGCAGTCCGCGCCTTGCGTTCTGGGTTAGTTGGATAAATTTAATTTTGGTGTGGAACAATTGAGGACGATCTAGAGAAACTCACAACTTTGAGAAAGTTATATTTTCAAAGTGAATGGCTTCTCTGATTTTCTGTTATTTATCAGGTGGGATAAACATTATACTATCTCGCCATTCAAATATGTGAAAAAAAAAGTCAAATATGGCTGAGAACGGGGCGGAAAAACTTAAGCTCATGGTGGTAGATGATGAGCCGGATAACTTAGATTTACTCTACCGCACTTTTAGGCGAGATTTTCAAGTATATAAAGCCAATCATGCCTTTGGCGCTATGGAAATCTTAGATCAATTTGGCGAAATGGCGGTGATTATTTCTGACCAAAGAATGCCAGAAATGAATGGGACTGAATTTTTTAGTCGCACCGTAGAACGCTTTCCAGACACGATTAGAATTTTGTTAACTGGTTTTACTGATGTCGAAGATTTGGTCGATGCGATTAACTCCGGTCAGGTATTCAAGTACATTACTAAACCCTGGAATCCTGAACGGCTTCGAGGACTAGTTGAGCAAGCTACTGATACATACCGCCTAGTTAAGAAGCGCACTAAAGAGTTACGTCGGGCCCTACGACGAGAATCTTTAGTTAATGCGGTGACAACGGCAATTCGGGAGTCTTTAGACTACGACAGTATGCTACAAAAAATTGTCGCAACTATTGGAGAAACATTTGAAGCTACCAGTTGCTTACTCAGACCAGTAGAGGGCGATCGCCTGATACAAGACAAGTTCTTCTACCACGATCCTCAAGCTCTTGTATCCGATTGCTTATTCGACCCCAGTGTTTTAATTGAAAAAGTGCTGGAAACCCGTCATTATCAACTTGCTCAAGATGTCTATGACGGTAATCCTTGTCACCATCTGGTTGTACCACTTAGCTATCAGCAGCATTTGTTAGCTGTGCTGGCCCTGCACCAATGGGGGCGCGATCGCCCTTGGGAAGACGAAGACATCCAACTGATTGCAGGTGTTGCCGAACAAGCAGCCTTGGCCCTTTCTCAAGCAAAACTCTACCAGCGCCTCCAAGAAAAACAACAGCAGATTCACACTGAGTTAGAAGTGGCTCGCCAAATTCAATACAATTTGCTACGCCAAACTTTACCTGACATCAAAGGTGTGAAGGTGCAAGCCTGCTGCTATCCGGCGCGGGAAGTAGGAGGCGATTTTTTTGAAGTGTTTGTCCATCCCAAAGGCGATTTGTGGTTGGCGGTAGGTGACGTTTCTGGCAAAGGCGTCCCAGCAGCTTTATTTATGGCTAGTATTATTTCAGTTTTGCGCCGAGAATTATCTCAAGAAACACCAGCAGAGCCGAATGTGGTCATGGAAAACCTCAACCACGCTCTCAGTGAAGATTTAATTAGCAACAATTACTTTATCACTCTTGTGTTAGCTTGTTATACCCCTAGCACAAAGGAACTCGTCTACACTAATGCCGGTCATATCTATCCACTATTATGGTCACGCGGTTCGACTTTAGCCGACAATCCCAATTACCTCAAAGTCCGTAGCGTTCCTTTGGGGATCTTGCCCAAATGGCAGGCGCAATCTGGTCGCTTGGTTCTTGCTACTGGAGACACATTGTTACTAGCCAGCGATGGAATTACAGAAGCAATGGTATCAAGTAGTCCTGATTCATCAGTAAAAACTGTGCCTGGGGTTGAACCAGAGAACCGTTCTATGCTGAATCAAGATGGTCTTTGGCAACTCCTACAACAAGAGCAACAACCACTTTCTCTTAACCATTTACTAGCTCGCATCCAGGCAGATAATCACGTTCAAGAAGATGATCAAACTATACTTTCGCTGGAGATTTTGTAAGTCATGAAAAGTGAGCTTCATGTACCAAGTGACTTGAATTTTCTGAATATTGTCGAAAACTGGTTGCTGGGATGTTTGAAAATTCAACTAGGAGAATCTGTAGATTGGTCGCGGCAATCAAGTCGTTTGAGACTGGCTTTAGTGGAAGCCTATTCAAATGCAGTCCGTCATGCTCACAGGGATAAACCAAATTTACCAATTTTACTACGTTTGGAAGTGCAAGATCGGGATCTTGCCTTAGAAATTTGGGATTACGGCGAAGGTTTTGATATGTCTAACTACTACGCTCCAAATCCTATGGAAAAACAAGAAGGTGGTTATGGTTGGCTGATTATGAATCGTCTTATGGATAAAGTCGATTACAAGTTGCAGATTAATGGTGCTAACTGTCTCAAATTAGAAGCTACTTTACCTGAATTAGTCCAATAAACGAAAGTTACTATTTTTCAAGTCATTTTATTTCAGAATTCAGAATTCAGAATTCAGAATAAAGCTATAGTTTTGTTTGACTGGGTGATAGCGACGCGCAAAGCGAGTCTGCTAGTATCTGAATATTCGACACGTTATAAACTCATTAAAGGCGATCGCGGTAGCAGCCTAAACTTTTTAATGGGGATTTCTCTTACCTCCTACTGGCGTGGCAAGCAAAAAAAATTGTGCATTAGACGTAGGTTGGGTGGAGCAGAGCGCAACCCAACACATATCAGGATGTTGGGTTTCGCAAAGCCTCCAACGCCACTTGCTACAACGCGGGGAACCCGCGCAACGCAGTGGCTCCCCAACCGACAATTTTTTTGCCACCTGAAAGTTATGGCTTTGCCCTTAAGGGACTTCCAAATAAAAAAATATCCAATTAACTCTTTTAGGGTGGGCGTCTCGCCCACCCCACAGAATTGGATAATTTATCTCTTGGAGTTCCCTAAGTTAACACCAATGGCATCTTGCCCGCCTAGCTTATGCGGTTTAAATTAAATATGCAGCAGCTTATTTGCTATTTTTCACGACGTAAAGAAATTAACTCTTTGGGGGAAGCTAAAAGTTTGATTCTAGTATATGAAATTTGGTGTTGTTGATTTAGGATAAATAGCCACAAGACATTCACACTACACCACGAAGTTTGTGCTTTACCTCTGATCTGGATTTGGATCGTAGCATTTTCTAAAGTCTCGGCTATTCCTGAGTTGGGGTAAGCTTTAACGCCTTGACCTTCTTGTTTTAAGTAGGTTGCGATCGCATCTACCCCCACAATATCAGATTCAAATGGTGGACGCATCACACCATCTACCGCAAATAAAGCAGCAGTTGCTTCAAATTCCCCTGCATTTAAGGTTTCAAAATAATGCAGTACAGTTGCTTCTGTAATTCCCTGAATCTGGAATTCAGCTTTCAACTGTGCTGGGGATATAAATTCAGCAGAAGTCATAAAATTACCTATATTATGTTAGCTCAATATTAATTTCAGTACAAAAATATATGAAAAGAAAGCCGCTGTTGAGATAGATTACTACATATTGGTAAATCTTCCCTACGATGGAAGTCTTAAGAGTGGCTATATGTGGTGTAAGTAATAAATCTTAATCAAAAGTATTGACTACATAATGTAAACTGAAATCGCCTTTGGTTAGGCAAAATCCCAATAAAAAAATGAATCACTATTCCGTAACAAGCAGCAGTCTGGTGAAAGAAAAAGCCAGCGAGTTGGGCTTTCACAAAGTTGGAATTGCTGCTGTAGATAGGGTAGATGCCACAGAAGCGCAGAGGTTACAAGCATGGATTGAACTGGGTTATCACGCCGATATGAAATGGATGGCTAACCCAAAGCGTCAGGATATTCGCTTAGTGATGCCAGAAGTGCGATCGCTAGTATGTGTGGCGCTGAATTACTACACACCACATCAACGTCCTGAAGGTGAGGAATACGCCAAAATTTCTCGTTATGGTTGGGGAAGAGATTACCATAAGTTGATGCATAAAAAACTCAAGCAGCTATCTATGTGGCTAGAATCTCTTGATGCAGGCGTAAGAGCTACTTATTATGCAGATACCGGCCCAGTGCAAGATAAAGTGTTGGCTCAACTTGCTGGAATTGGTTGGATTGCCAAGAATGGTAATGTGATTACACGGCAATATGGCTCTTGGATATTTTTGGGAGAAGTATTGACCAACTTGGAATTAGAGAGCGATCGCCCGCATACAGAACACTGTGGTAGCTGTACTCGTTGTCTTCAGGCTTGTCCTACAGGTGCAATTACTCAGCCTTTTGTTGTAGATGCTAATCGCTGCATTGCCTATCATACCATTGAAAATCGCGCTGAGGAATTGCCACAGACAATCACACCTCATTTGCAAGGCTGGGTTGCTGGGTGTGATATTTGCCAAGATGTTTGTCCTTGGAATCAACGTTTTGCCCAAACAACTGATATTGCAGAATTTCAGCCCTATCCTGGGAATATTACTCCCAAGCTGCTAGAATTAGCCCAAATCTCAGATCAGGAGTGGGATAAACAATTTCGAGCATCTGCCTTGCGGCGGATTAAGCCAGAAATGTTACGACGCAACGCCCTAGCTAATCTTGACGCATCCAGACAAAGAATGACCCCGAAAGTAATTATTTTTGATTTTGATGGCACCATTGCTGATACAGTAGATGCCCTTGTAAGTATTGCTAATCGTCTAGCTTTAGACTTTGGTTATAGACACATACATCCAGAACAATTAGCCTTTCTCAAGAACTTAACATCTAGGGAAATCATTAAGTACTCTGGAGTTTCTCTATTTAAAATACCTTTTCTAGTTAAAAAAGTTAAAGGAGAATTAAAAAACAAAATCCCAGAATTAAAGCCAATTCCAGGAATTAAAGAGGCATTAACAGAACTCCAAAATCAAGGATATAAACTAGGTATTATCACTTCTAATTCTAAAGAAAATGTTACGCAGTTCCTCACAATCAATGATTTAAATCATCTATTTGATTTTATCTACTCAGGAATTACAATTTTTGGTAAGACAACGATTATTAATAATGTGTTGCGGCAAAAACAACTCAAACCGCAAGAAGTTATTTATGTTGGTGATGAAACCAGAGATATAGAAGCATCAAAGAAAGCCAATATCCAAGTGATTGCAGTAACTTGGGGCTTTAACTCAGCAGAAGTACTCGCCAAGCAAAATCCAGATTATTTAATTGAACGGCCTAGTGAACTACTAGAAGTGATGAATGGTGCTTAATTAATAAATAGTCAAAAGTCAATAGTGAAAATCCTAAATATTGACAAATGACAGAAATACTGAAATGGGCAATGTCTACCAATACCGAAAACTCCAATTTCAATATTTGTGACATTGCCCAACCCAACAAAATAGCAAGATATCAGGAAAACCTAATTTTTCCGTTCACCCTTTTCTAAAGCTTGTTTTACTAAATCATCAGTGACATTAGTTACACCCCCAGTCTTAGAATTGCCAACTTCCTTTGCTAACTCTGCATAATCATCAGGATTACCTGTTGACTGCGCTTCAGTTTTTGTCTCTTGTGGCTTAGAGGTTTGATATTTGGGTGCTGTGGCTACTTCGGCTGCTGCTTCACCTTTATCTGTGCGATCGACTTCACTGATACTAAATTTTTGTGCAGCTGCATAATCAGCATCAAAATCTACCGTTGGTGCTTTTTCGTTACCACTAGCTATGCTTTCAGCTGCTAATTGTGAATCATGAGTGGGAGATTCATTTAAATTGGGCTTTACTTCATCAGGCATAATTAAAACCTTAAGGTAAATTTTTATTGCTTACTTGAGCAAGCATAGCAAAGCAATTCGCTGTTTTATTGCTTCCTTTAGAGAGACTTTTCTCTCTATTAAAAGGTAGATTAAAGCTGAAATTTCCAATTAATTTAACTCTTTCTATCGACAGTAGAATCTGATTGTCGAACTCTGGTAAAAATTAGCTTGGCCGATTAAATTATCCTGGAGACAAACAATAATGACTGCAAGTTACGACAAAACTATTTCTCAAGCTCAGAGCAATGAAACTCAAAAATTGGTGGATGGGTTTAATGCCTTAGATACCGATGCCAAATTAGCTTGGTTCTATTTTGTTTATGAAAAAATGGGTGATTCGATTACGCCAGCGGCTCCTGCTGCGGCCGAACCAGAGTTAGCACCACTTTTACTAGGAGATTATTTTCAATTATCCGATGAGCAGCAACTAGATATTATGCGGGATATTGTTAACCGCAAAGACACAGAATATTCTCGTGCTTATGGGGCAATCAAAGAAAATAACCAGTTGTTAGTTTGGTATGCTTGGGCGGTAGCTATGGGGAATACGGTGGTTGGGATGCCAGCTAGCTACCAGTCAAGTAAGGCAATTAACAATCTGGTTTCCCAAATTGAAGAACTAGATTTTGAAGAACAAATGTCAGTGTTTCGGACAATAGCTGGTGAGTTGGGTTACACCGATGTCAAGCCGATCGCAACGCAAGCCGAAACTGGGAAAACGTCAAGCTTGTAATCGGTTTTGGCACACGTGCAGCGACACAAACTAAGTCCGCGTATGCGGACTTGAAGAACCTATCAGACGGCTAACTGACTCAAGTCGGCTGGGGTAAGGTTGGAGTGTACTACTTGGCCATCACGAAACCAAACGATGCGCTGAGTTTGGCGGGCAACTTCTGGTTCATGTGTCACCATGACAACGGTGATTCCACTAGCATTGAGTTCGCCAAAAATATCTAAGACTTCTTGGGTAGTGCGTGAATCAAGTGCGCCTGTTGGTTCATCGGCCAGGAGTACTACGGGACGATTGACGATCGCACGGGCGATCGCTACTCTTTGTTGTTGTCCACCAGATAGTTGAGTTGGTTTGTTGTTGAGGCGATTTGCTAAACCGACTCTTGTCAGTGCAACTATAGCGCGATCGCTTCTTTCTTTTGGATCGACACTAGCATACACCATCGGTAGCATCACGTTTTCTAATGCTGTGAGTTGGGGTAATAGGTGGAATTGTTGGAAGACAAACCCCAGCTTTTTATTACGGATGTGTGCCAAGGATTTATCATCCATTTGCGCCACATCGATATTATCTAAGTAATAATGTCCGCCGCTGGGACGGTCTAGACAGCCGATAATATTCATGGCTGTGGATTTACCTGAACCAGAAGGCCCCATAATTGAACAATATTCGCCTTCGTGGATAGTCAAATTTACATCGTTGAGGGCTCTGACTTCGGTTTCACCACTGCCATAGATTTTAAAGATATTCTCCAAACGAATAATTGTTGATTTCGGGACGGGATTGGGAATTGGAGAATTGGTAATTGAAATAGTGTTTGGCATAAGGATTTAGTTGGTAGAGACGCAATTATAGTGATGTCTACGACGGGCTATGCCTACGCTCATTTGTATGCGATAAGTTTGAGCTTTCTCTAAACTTCTCTCCTCTTAGGAGCTACGGTGTAAATATGGGGGTAATTTGACTTGTGTATACACGTTAGCCTTTTAGGAGAGAGGTCAGAGTATATTGCATACAAACGAAAAGTGCTATGCAATAAAAATTATCGCAAACAAGAAAATTAGACTTTGATGGATAAGTGAGGATTTAATTTTCTGAAGAGAACAAAAAATCTTGAATTGCTTCTAAAACAACTGCTGGATATTCTTCATGTAGTCCCAAAGAACCAGGGATAACAACACTTCTCACTCCTGGTAAGGCTACCAAAGCATTCATTTCTTCTCGTGATTTGGGAGGGCTAGATTCCCCAATTACTACCATGAGCGGTACGGTTAAAGACTGTACAAGTCCCAGAAAATCAGATTGTGCGTGTACAGCATCGAGATTACCAGTTACAAAGGCAGCAGATGCAAATCGCGCTCCTGGTTGTTGAGTCGTCTGCCACTTTTTCTCAATGAAACTGGGTGTAATTTTAGCTGCGTCAGTAAAGACATGACGACGGTACATAAAACTTAATAAAGATGGGGCAGTATTGAGTTTGTAGAGAGCTTGACCAAGTATAGGCGATCGCACCAATTCTCTCACAAAACCAGCTATTTGCTGACTTGCCCCCATTGTCGGCAAAGGCCCACGCCAAGTAGGAGCTAACAATATAATCTTTGAGAAAGCAGCCGATTTCACAGCTAATTGTAAAACGTAACTAGCTGTATGACCAGCTGCTACTACAGTAACAGGAGTATTAAAAACAGCTTTGACAAAATCTTCCAGAAAGTGCTGATATATTTCCGGTCGATAATTCAAGCTAGGGCGAGAAGATTCACCAAATCCAGGCCAATCTATGGCTACTACTTGAAAATGGGGAGCTAGTAATTTGGCAAGTTCGCCCATTTCCAAACGCGTCGAAACACTGCTGAAAGCTGGTAATAGCAATAGCGGTGAACCTTTACCAAGGGTTTCATAAACAACGCGTAATTGCTGATTTTCCCAGTTCCAGAGATACTCCTGAACTACTCCACCAAAGCCAATAGTAGCAAAGGTAGATAATACATTGGTTGACATAAGACTAAATTTTGGTAGTTGTACGTTATTTGTCAGTTGTCCAAAGTCCAATTGCAAATTACCAATGACTAATGACCAAGTTTAGTTAGGCAAATCTAACTTACATTCCAATGCTTTTTTTTGCATGGTTTTAAAAATGTTGTAAAACCCATTAGCACGGGAAGGTGTCAGGCTAACGTTTAAACCTGTTTCTTGAATAAAATCTGGGGTAAGTTGGACAATCTCAGTTGGCGTTAGTCCCTGCAATCCTTCAACCAGAAGCCCTACTAATCCTTTAGTTAACTGGGAATCGGAATCGCCCTGAAATATAACCTTACCGTCATCCAAGGCTGCGGTGATATAAACTTGAGACACGCAACCAGGAACTTTATTTTCGGGTAATTTATCGGCTTCTGGGAACTCATTAAGCTTCTGAGCATACCAGATTAGCTGTTCGTAGCGCCGCTTCGGTTCAGAAGCGCGTTGAAAGCGCTGGACAATTTTAGCTAGCGCAGGTGGCAAAGAATCTAGAGTTGAGGACATAACAGAAGCAGCAAACGATCGGTACCACTTTGAGTGTAAATTATCTTTAGAGCGATGCCTACGGCGAGCTGCGCTTACGCGCTTCCGGTTTACGTTGCCATATCTCAGCTAGCTATAACAACCATCATTGACTATAACTTGTCAAATCCAGACAATTACTGCATAGGCGCAGCCCAACTTAGGCATCGCATTCACATCATTCAGATTTTTTAAGGCATCTAATGACAAAAACTTAATTTTTTTATAAGCAAGCTTACAAAAACTATAGTTGCATCAATATATACTTTTTCTATTACGTAAGTATGATAATTGAGTGAAATTTATATATCGTTTGATTTGATTGAGATTTTGAACGCTCCTAGCTCTAAGGTACGTCTTAGTGTGACTAGTGTAGATGCGATTCGCAATTACAAAATTAGCTGCAAGTAGATTTAACTAAGCAGCTAGATAATAATCGACAATTAAAAATTAAAAATCAAAAAAAATTCTGATTTTTAATTTTTAACTTCTCTCCCTGACAGATTAATTCGTAGTTTGTGCAGCTAGCATCTGCTTCAGCTTTTCTAATTCCGAAGCCCAACGAGGATCTGGACGAATAGCGTCTGAATCGGTAGTTGTGGTACTGCTTTCGCGAGAACCGCCGCCACCGCCGCCACGACGAGGCTTCTTAGAACTTTTCTCACGGCGGCTACCTTCTCTGCTGGGGCTAGGAGTCGGGGTACTACTACTAGCAAGAGTAACTGGTTTAGGAGCTTGCTCCTCGCCCTCTTCACCCTTAGTCCGAGGTAATGCCTTCTCTAGCTTAATGGGAGTGTCTTTGAACAGCTGACCATTATATTTTTCAATGATTTCGTCAGCTTGTTCGTCGTTGTTGACTGTCAGAAAACCGAAACCACGGCATTTGCCAGTTTTACGGTCTTTAATTAATTTAGTAGTTACAGCATCACCTTCTGCTGCAAAAACGGCTTGCAGATCTTGACGATCTATTTCATCTTTAGGCAGATTACCTATATATAGGCGAACGGACATGAACTATACCTCCAGAGTTAAATGAACATGGCAAGGCGAGAAAACAATCACTTGGCTTAGGCTTTTAACTTTTAAATAGATGCTATTGACCAAGACTGCCATCAACCAATTTTTTTGCTCGAAACTGTCAACCTATACAACAATACAGTTTTTCGTCGGGATCAAGCTTGTTTAATCAAAAGGCTCACACTATGGTGAGCTAATAACACCTTAATTCTAAGAATTGTAAATTTAATAGCCTAGTGCCTGCTAAAGTACACGCTTTCTTCCATGCTCTTTTTCGCAGAATCAAATACCATTCCCTACATTACCACGGTATTTTCTACGTAGCTAGTTTAGCGCATATATTTCCGGCATTAGTATTACTGCATCGTAACATGAAACACATTTTTTTATTCAAGAGAGCATATTTTGAGACAAAAACCAGCCATTGGCTGGTTAATTTTTTGCTGTGTTGGGAGGATAAAAGGTATGAAGCAGGGGAAAAAGCATCCGAATTAACAACTAAGCAGTAGTGCTGAGTTATATCGGCTGCTATTGTTTGTGTGAATAAATGTAACACTTGTAAAGAAAACTTGCAACTTTTGTTTACATTCCAATTTGTCCTTTGTCCTTTGGAGTTAAATAACTCTTAACTCCTCACTCAGCACTCAGCACTCTCTTTAACCAGTAAGAAAAACGTATGCGCCCCAAGCCTGTGCTGCAACTGCTAAAAAAGTAGACCAAATGGGATGAGGGCTATGAATGGTTTTACCACTTTGAGTTTGTAGGGTTTGAATATCAATCCAAGGTGTTGCTCCTCGCCGGAACCAACCTGTGACGATAATTTGCCTACCAATTAAATCTTGGTGATTGACTGACTGTCCTAGCCAAGAAATGTGGTGTAATTTCACCAAACCCGCACTGGATTGGAAGATTAAATCTTGCGCTAGGGAGTTGCTAGTGCCTTGACGACCTAATAATTTGCCCACCAGACGCACGCTGATGCTGTCAATGGGTAATGCAGAAGGGTCAGATAACAGGTTGGGTAAGCTGTCATCAGTTTGCACAGTGGCAGGTTTAATATCCGGGAAGAAAGAATTAATCCGCACTACTGTACCGATGCTAAAGCCAATCAAAAGGCAGCCTGTAATGAAAGACCAATCTTCATAGATCCACTTTAGATTTAAAAACTTGAGTGCAAATGCTAGTTGCCAAGTTAGCCAGACTAAAGCTGCAAATAAAACCCCTAAAGGAATTCCCAACCAGGGAGCGATTTGTAATAAGAAAGACTGACGCTTCACCTTTGATGGTTCGCTTGCAAAATGTAGTTCGGTGTCTAGATGCCAGTGACGGGCTATTTGGCAGAGGCGTTCGATGCGATCGCCCATTAAAGGGTGGCTATTATTAATCGTAAACCATCGGCGATAGGGATTGGCAGTATCCCACTTCAAAAATGATTCAAAAGATAAATTGCTGGCAATAGTGCCCAAAGATAAACTCTGCTGGTGGCTAACTGGTGTCAAAAGATTTAAGCTTTCTAGTTGCCAACTTGTCTCTTCTTCTTTTTGGATGTCAGCGGCAACGCCAATGGCAATTTTAAGTAAAGCGCGAATCAAGGCATTGGGATTACCAGTAATTTCAGCGGCGACGCGATCGCTATAATAAAGCCGCAACCGCGACAACCACAATGCAGTTCCAGTCAGCAAACACCAAACTCCATAAATTAAAGTTGCTAGAATTGTCACCGGCCAGCGCCAAATTTTTGCTGATATTCTGTCGCCTAACTCTGACACTTGCTGATATAGCCGATGAATTGGTAGTGTCACCAGCAGCAACAAAGACATTACAGCAAAATCCCAGTGAGCAATATGCCCTAGCTGTGTGGCGTAAATAATGGCGATTTCATCATCTGCCAGTTGTTCTAATAGCCCTTGACTCACAACAATCCTGGCATTACGTGGTAAACTACCATAAGTCAGAATAATTGGTGCAGCCGTTGGTAAAATCCGCAGTTTGGGTAACGGCCAGTGCCTTTGTTGGCAACAACGTTGTAGCACCCGAACCGCTTCGCGGCTATGAGCATTCAATACATCTTTAGAGAATTCTCGCTGACCATACAAGTTCGCCAATAGCAGATCCAGTAACCAAGGTGATACTCCGATCAAAATCACCAATACTATTAACAACAACTTAGTAGGATCGCGATATAAAAGCTGCAACGGCTCCAGATAAGGAAGTTTGACTAAAGTCTGGTTGATGAATCCCATTGCTAACTTGAGCATTTCCCGCATCACCCAAAACAGAGCGATGAACGTTCCTGCTGACAGTAACCGCAAGGGAATTAATTTCGGTTTACGTAGTGGTTGCCATGCTCTGGCGCGTTGTGCTTGTCGCCAATAAATAACGCCAAATAGTTTAGCTTGAGTGCGGGTTACAGAACCCATGAAGCCATTTAGGGATGTAGCCAGTGGAGGTGGGGGTGGTGGTGTCGCCACTGTCGCTTTGAGTTTAGGTAGTGGCACCATCGGCGGGGTTTCGTTGCTCTTGGTTTCGATTACTCGATCGTCTGGCTTTTCCTCTAATGTAGGAGTTTCTGGGGAAGTAACAGGGGTTGAATCTGGGGTTGAATCTGGGGCTGAATCTGGATTTGAATTCTCAAAGGCAACAAATCCAGTTTCGACATTTGTTGATTCTTGCTCAGTTTTTTTACGTTTTGTCAGGTGTTCGAGAGCGCGTGTTGCCCACTCTTGAACTTGTGGGTTGTTACTCTCAATGAGGTTTTGGGAAATAGCGATCGCTTTGGGAACTTCGCCAGTGCGAGCAAAAGCCATCACTAAACCAACCTGGGCTTGTAAACTAGCAGTACCATTACTCTGGCTGCTAGCAATAGGTTCTAGTTGAGCGATCGCTGTTTGGTAATTTCCCTGCTTGAGGGCAACTAAACCAGCCTCCAAAGACGGTTTGGCATGTGAAGGCATACAAATTCTGGCACTCCAATCTCTTCTAAATGATCCACGTTTGTGCAAAAGCGCGAACCTCGGATGCCGTGGAAATCAACCGCGCTCAAGTTTTGCTTGTCAAGTGAACGATCAAGATTGAATAAAGGCGTCAGTCGTCAGAATTCAGTTAGCTCTTTTGTAATACTAATTCTGAATTCTGAATTCTGTATTCTGTATTCTTCTTCATTCCTCCACTGGTTGTTGACTAGAAAATACTGGAGCGATCGCGCTTAATTTTAACTCTGGATGGTCGCCTAATAACTGTTGACAATTCCATTCATTGCGGAATAGCAACACTGGGCGTCCCATACTATCTTTAACTGTAGTGGTATTGAAAATCCGTCCCACTTTTTCTAATGCTTCCCAACCACCCTCAACCCAACGGGCGACACTATAGGGTAATACCTCTAATATGGTTTCTACACCATACTCATTTTGTAAGCGAAACTGTACCACCTCGAATTGCAACTGACCCACCGCCGCCAAAATTGGATCGCGCTTGGCTTCATCAGTTGAATACATAATTTGCACAGCACCTTCTTCGCGCAATTCCGCAACGCCTTTTTGGAATTGTTTAGACTTCGAGGGGTTGGGATTCCTCAGAGACGCGAACAGTTCCGGCGAGAAATACGGAATCCCTTCATATTCGAGCTTTTGTCCCGTGTAAATTGTATCCCCGATCGCAAAAACACCGGGATTGTTCAAACCGATCACATCGCCAGGATAAGCCACATCAATCGATTCTCGCTCTTGAGCAAAGAGTTTTTGCGGGCGAGATAGACGGATAAGTTTACCAATGCGGGCGTGATTCACCATCATATCTTTTTCAAACTTACCAGTGCAAACCCGGATAAATGCGACGCGATCGCGGTGCTTCGGGTCCATATTCGCTTGCAGTTTAAAGACAAACCCCGAAAATTCCGGGTATGTGGGGGGAACTTCGCCAACACTGCTGACATGAGAGCCAGGTTTGAGGGCATAGTCTAGGAAATACTTAAGGAATAACTCTACCCCAAAGTTAGTCATGGCGCTACCAAAGAACACAGGCGTCATTTTGCCTTCGTGTATCAACTGTAAATCTAGCTCTGGCCCAACTCCTTCTAACAGTTCCAGATCATTTTTTAATTGGTGATACAGGCTTTGTTCTAGCTGTTCTTCTATTTTCGGATCGCCTAATTCGACTATGGTATCACGGGCTTCTCGGCTGCCGTGAGCGCTGCGTTCAAAGAGGTGAATTTGTTGCTTGTGCCGGTCAAAAACACCTTTAAAGCGATCGCCCATCCCAATCGGCCAATTTACCGCATAGGTTTGCAATCCCAGTTCTTGCTCAATTTCATCCAAAAGTTCCAGAGGTTCCCTTCCTGGGCGATCGAGCTTGTTGATAAATGTAAAAATCGGGATACCCCGCAACTTACACACTTCAAACAACTTACGGGTTTGGGGTTCCAAACCTTTTGCCGCATCAATCAGCATCACTGCATTATCAGCGGCGGCAAGAGTGCGATAAGTATCTTCGCTGAAATCTTGGTGTCCGGGAGTGTCTAATAAATTTATCTGACAATTCCGGTATTCAAATTGCAACACCGTGGAAGTAATGGAAATACCCCGTTGTTGTTCCATCGCCATCCAGTCAGATGTAGCTTTGCGCTGTGCCCGTCGCGCCTTAACCGCCCCAGCTTCGTGAATTGCCCCTCCGTACAGGAGTAGCTTTTCAGTTAGTGTAGTTTTACCAGCATCAGGGTGAGATATAATCGCAAAATTGCGACGAAGTTCAACTGCTTGAATAAGTTCAGACTGAAGTTCAGTAGACATAAATGTATTTGTTTGTCAGCTAGCTTAATTTTTTTTGACTCTGGTAAGTCTTTTAATCTTAAGACAACGATGCTCGTGATAGGGTCGTAGTGGAATCAACAATCTGACTAAATAGGAGAAAGCGATGTACGACACAGACAAGCGAAAGCTTCTATCTGCCTTGTCTCATGGAGCGATTTTTTTCAGCACAACTTTGGTATCTGTAGGTGTACCTATCGCCATATTGCTCGTATCTGACGATCCTGTTGTTAAAGAAAACGCCAAAGAATCAATCAATTTCCACTTTAATGTCTGGCTTTACGGAGGAATTCTGGGAGCGCTGTTTTTTCTATTCGGTTGGTTAGTTTTACCTCTATTATTGCTGGGGCCGCTAGCCGGTCTGGGATATCTACTGCACTGGGGATTAACAATTTGGGCGCTCATCGGAGTTTTCAGCAATCCTGATATACCCTTCCGTTATCCTTATATTTTCCGAGTTTTTTAATACAGATTATGGGTATGGGCATTGGTAATTCTCAGTTATTTGCTACCAAATACAAAATTTAATTAATTCGTAGCGAATTCTCTGCGTGCCTCTGCGTTTCCCTCTGCGCCCCTACCCTGCGGGAAGGCGAAGCGCCTATGCGTTTAAATTTCAACCCTCAATTAGCCAAAATTTTGCCAACAGACAGTCTTATCATTTTGAATTCTGAATTGCTTCATGATGTTGTTTTTTTTCCAGTCCGTCGGATAGGTGCAACCAAGCTGTAGAATACAAAATTGCCCTACAACTTGATTAAGAGTAGGGCAAAGGACAGTTAAGCACTGTTTGTAGTCTGTCTGACGGCAGGAAAATTTTAGCCTGCTTTTGTGACGCTTTGTTTTGTGTCCATTTGCGTTGTTTTTCTTCATAAAATTTTATGTTTCCTACACATCGCCCCCGTCGTCTGCGTACTCATCCCCAACTGCGCCGGATGGTTCGTGAAACTGTTTTAACAACAAACGATTTAATCTACCCATTATTTGCCGTACCAGGTGAAGGAATCGCTAATGAGGTGAAATCCATGCCTGGAGTCTACCAACTTTCGGTAGATAAAATTGTTGAAGAAGCAAAAGAAGTTTATGACTTAGGAATTCCTTCTATTATTTTATTTGGTATTCCAGCTGATAAAGATGTGGATGCCACTGGCGCTTGGCATGATTGCGGTATCGTCCAGAAAGCGGCGACGGCGGTAAAAGCAGCAGTGCCAGATTTGATTGTAATTGCTGATACTTGTTTATGTGAATATACTAGCCACGGTCATTGTGGTTATTTACAAACTGGTGATTTAACAGGACGAGTTTTAAATGACCCAACTCTGGAATTGTTGAAGAAAACAGCGGTTTCTCAAGCAAAAGCTGGTGCCGATATCATCGCGCCTTCGGGAATGATGGATGGGTTTGTGCAAGCAATTCGTCAGGGTTTAGATGAAGCCGGATTTCAAGATACGCCGATTTTGTCTTATGCTGCTAAGTATGCTTCGGGTTACTATGGCCCATTTCGGGATGCAGCAGACTCGACGCCGCAATTTGGGGACAGAAGAACTTACCAAATGGACCCAGGTAACTCGCGCGAAGCAATTAAAGAGATTGAATTGGATATCGCTGAAGGTGCTGATATGCTGATGGTTAAGCCAGCCTTGGCATATATGGATATTATTTGGCGGGTGAAGGAAGCGAGTAACTTACCAGTTGCAGCTTACAATGTTTCTGGTGAATATGCGATGGTAAAAGCTGCGGCGCTCAATGGTTGGATTGATGAAGAGCGCGTGGTGATGGAAACTTTAACTGGGTTTAAACGGGCTGGTGCAGATTTGATTTTGACTTATCATGCTAAAGATGCGGCGCGATGGTTAAAGTAAGGTGGGCGATTGAGTAAGAGTTTAAGAAATCTCACGCGGAGGCGCCCAGATGCAAAGTTGTGTTTTGGTGTTTGGGCGTGAGATTTTTGGATTTTAGTTATCGCGATGCCTGGGTTGGGCTATGCCTAAGCAAGTTCAATAATTAAAGTTTAATTAACTTCAAATAAAACACGAGGTAATCCTGACTGACGAATTATAGACCGCAAAGTACCGATGCGTAATTCTTCGTAATTGGGGGTTGCTGAAAAAGTGATAAAAAAGCCAGAGAAGGATTAATTAGTTATTCAAGCAAGGAACAAACATAAGTTTTTCTTGCGTGTAAATAGTAAAATCATAAGCCCTAATAATATTAGAGCGGAAAAAAGATGTAGTTTTCAAAAATAGACACAAAAAAGCGCTAAATAACCATGACAGATGAGTAGATAGATTCATCACTAAAAAAGTAATAGCAATTACAGTTTCCGAAGTATGAGAAAGTTTCGCCATCACTCTATTCAGGCTGAATCTTCTTTTAGCTTGTCCAAACTTTCCCTCAATAGAATTACGAATCCTTTCGTCTTCTAAAGCTTGCTTCTTTTTTTCCTTACTAATAGTCTTCTGAGGTCTACCTAAAGGAGAACCACTAATTCTAATACCTCGTTCTTTGCACCAAGCTCGATTCTCCCTTGTCCGATAAATTTTATCAACATGAACGGACTCTGGATAATACCCAGTGTAATTTTTAAATGATTCTACTTGTGTTTTCAAATCTCCTGATTCATTAAAGTTATCCCAACTAATATGGTCTAAAAATGCATATCCATCAAAGCAACTAGCAGACAGTTTAGCCCCAAATTCCACGGCTTTACCCGCTTTTCCTCGGACAATTGGACGGATATGTGGTTGGCTTAAACTTACAATCCGGTCATCAATGCTCTGCTTTTTATTTTCATACAACCATAATTGTTGACGATAGAGTTCTGTGACTACAAGCAACATCTTATATTGCCTGTTAGCTAAATTTTCTAGAGTTGCCCCTAACAAGATTAACTGCTCAATATGTGAGAAATTTCTTTTAATATACTGAAGTTGTTTTCTTATCGCTTTCGTTCTTTCTTTCTGTGATACACGGCGTTTTTTAGCTACTTCTAAGTAGTCACGTCTGGCGATTTCACGATAAGTTCTCGGCTTTTTCTCTAATTGACCCTTTATCTGTTCATAAAGAGAGTCTATAATTTTTTCTGTTTGCTTTCTGGCTTGATTTAGTAGCTCTAAATCTGTCGGATAGCTGATATCACTGGGCGCACAAGTAGCATCTAATATTAACTTACCGCGATTTTTTGGCTTATTACCTTCTTTTCCTGATTCTTCGGTTTTTTTTTCAGCCTCTTGAGAAGATGTTGTTTCTAGCATCTTCTTCACCATTTGTTGATTCACTTTGTTGACCAATTCAGCACTAATTCTTTCACGAAAATGTACTAGCATTGATGCGTCAAATGTCGTCTCATTACTATAAGACGACATCCCTATAAAATACTGTAAATAAGGGTTTTCTTTAATTTGTTCTACTGTTTCCCTGTCGCTTATCCCTAGCTTTTCTTTGATTATTAATGCCCCTAATGCCATCCGAAATGATTTTGCGGGTGCTCCCATCTCTGGAGAAAACAATGAAGAATATTCTGATTCAAATTCTTTCCAGGGGATTAAATTAGCCATCATTACCCAACGATTATCTTCCGATAACTTTCCCTCAAATGGAAGTTCAAACTTTTCCACTGCAATTGGAGTTGATTCTTCTTTTCGGTACATAGTTACTTTGGATACACTATCTTCAGTCTGAGCAGTATGATGCAAGGATTTTGGGCTATTTTACCTTCAAATCTTGCACCGAAATATACTTCTTTGGTCTGAAAATCTAGATACTGCCACCTTTTGTTTTTTTCAGCAACCCCTAATTGGGTATAGGAACTGTAATTGTTGAGTCTTCGATTTGCATCTGCATTATTATGTGACTACCACGCTGGCGCACTTGTACAAAGCCGTTCTCTTCCAGAATGCGGCAGACTTCTCTAGCAGAAAGAACACGCAGTTTAGCCAATATTTACCTCTAGGCGTGTAACAAAAACTTCTGTGTGCAACCTTTGCTTAATTTCAGAAGGATCTGCTGTCTCAAAAAATAATTCTAATGCCTCAATTAGGTTATTCCGTGCATCTTCAATTGTGTCACCTTGGCTGGCGATATCGAGTTCGGGACAGAGGGATACATAACCATCCTTTTCGCGCTCAATGATAGCAGTGAATTGTGTTGTTTGCTTCATTTTTGTCTTTAGTCCAGTAGATAGATCAATCTTGATAGTAAGTTACTTTAGATATAGCGGTTCTCGTTTGGATGCAATACAGTTTTACCTCTCTCCTCTTAAGAGAGAGGTTTGAATCTTACTGCCCTTCCCTAATATTGCAGTTACAGAATGCGATCGAGATAATCTTAACGCTGCACTGACCCAAATAGAAGCCACAATTCAAACCGAACCACAAAAGTTTAAAATGTGCTGTGCAGTAATTTGTGGTTGTTCTAAGTGTGGGAGATGACCGCAATCTTGAATCCAGGTGAGAGTACTGTGTAGAATTGCCTTTTGAAACGTTGTGGCATCCTTAGTACCCAAAATTTTATCAGAATCGCCCCACAAAATTAGCGTTTGTTGCACAATTTGTGATAATACATCAAATTTAAAAGCACTATAACCACCACTTTTAGTGAAAGCAATCAAAGCTTGATTCCAATTTGGACTTTTTAGGTGCAATGCACCACAACACAGCGCATCGACAGAGGCGAGACTTTGATTTTTATATCCAATGCGGGAAACGCGATCGCGTACTTTCAAATTACTCAAAAACTGAGTTGCGAAATAATCCAACGGGGGAAACATTAATTTGCTCAATTGTGAACCACCCGCTAACCCTGCACTATCAATTAACACTAGCTTTTTTACTACTTCTGGGTATGTCAGCGTAAAATCAATCGCTGTCGCACCCCCCATCGAAGCACCCACTAAAATTACAGGTTGGTTAATTAGGCTTTTCCAGAAATAATAAAGATGGGTTTTAATTGCAGTTGGGCTATAGGCAATTCCTGAGAGTCTATCTGTAAACCCAAAACCCAACAGATCCACTGCCCACGTTTCATTATCTTCAGAAAGTAGTGGTAAAAGCCGCCGAAATTCCAATACAGAACTGTCAAAACCGTGAATTAATAAAATCGGAGTTCCACCGCACCCTTGCTTGACAAATGTTGTAGTAACTGGTTGATTAGTTAAAGGAGTAGCGATCGCAGTGGTTTGAATACTCCGAGCTAGTGCGATCGAAGTAGGTTCTGTTAGTTGCTTGACTGCTGTAGGCAGAAAATTTGGAAACATAAATTTCAGTTTATCATATTAGCTTACTTCCAGATATAGGTGATTTTGTTCAACAACAAAATTACAAAAACTAATATGCTCAAGTATTATTTGTAATATATAAAATATAAACCAGCCGCAATCAAAATATTTTAACTCCCAACTCCTGTAGAGAGGTGATTAATCGTGTCTCTACCCACTCCCCCGAAATTTATAGATCCAAGAAAGTTTTTCAAAATGTCAAAATTGGGACAAAAGCCACGTACAATTAAAATCGCTTATCCCTTAATCCAGGAGCTAATGCCATGCCAATGGCGGTTGGCGTAATTGAAACTTTAGGTTTTCCTAGTGTCTTAGCAGCAGCAGATGCAATGGTCAAAGCTGCCGCAGTCACAATTGTGTATTATGGTCAAGCGGAAAGCGCTCGCTTGTTAGTCGCCGTTCGGGGACACGTTTCTGAAGTAAATAGAGCTGTTGAAGCCGGAATTGTAGCGGGAGAGCAAGTCAAAGCTGGTACAGTAATTACCTACTACATTGTTCCTAATCCCCCGGAAAATGTGGAAACCATATTACCAATCCATTTCACCGAGGAATCAGAACCTTTCCGTATGTTCTAAGCAATTTTGCTATCAAAATCTGTAGCGAAGCTTCGTACAATTAACTTGTAGCCACCATATCGTTTGTTCATACAGGAGATTAATAATGTCATTACAGGCAGTTGGAGCACTTGAAACGAAAGGTTTTCCGGCGGTGCTAGCAGCAGCAGATGCTATGGTAAAAGCTGGTCGAGTCACCCTCGTTGGTTATATCAGAGTAGGTAGCGCTCGCTTTACAGTTAATATTCGTGGCGATGTTTCTGAAGTAAAAGCCGCGATGGCTGCTGGTGTTGAAGCCGCAGAAAATGTTTATGGCGGTACATTGGAATCCTGGGTAATTATTCCTCGTCCCCATGAAAACGTTGAAGCTGTTCTGCCAATTGGTTACACAGAACAAGTCCAACAGTATCGAGAATCTGTAGAAAATCCCATTGTTAGATCAAACAATCGATAGATTTAATCCCCTGTGGGTAAATTCAAAACCAAGAATGCCCATAAATAAATTTAAAGAGAAGTTTATTGTAAGCCTTCTGACCATCAAAACTTTCGAGCGTTGCAAACTTTTATGTTTTTAGATTTTGCATAAGTTGAATTTTGAAGCAGAGGGAAAGCAACAGTTAGAGTCAATAGTCAAAATCAATATTGACTGTTGACTATTCATTCTTAGGAATATAAAAGTTTTAAGAATAACTTGCCAATAATTAGAGGCATCGTTGTGAATGAAGCTAGTTTACAGCTATTTTCAGGTAAATAGACTAGGCGGTAGGGGCACAGCAATGCTCATTAGTGTCAACTTAATCTGAAAGCAAGTCTAGAACTAGCTTTTAGATTGCCTCGTTGCCTCGTTCCCAGTCTCCGACTGGGAATGCTTGTCTTTGAGGCTCCGCCTCTCTTTACTGGCAGCAGAGCCACTTTTGAGTTGCATTTCCAGCCGGAGGCTGGAAACGAGGTTTTAAAGGAGTTTCAGCTTAAGTTGACACCAATGAGCAATGCTGTGCCCTTACGACAGATGTGGTTCAAATACATGAAAACTGCTGTAAAAAAGATAAATTTGCCTATCAATTTCTACTATCCAGAATAGCGATCGCTGCGTAGCATACTGGAAGAAAGGTTTTCTAGATACCAGGAAAAGTCTGAGTTAAGGCTTGATATTACTTAAAAAGAAGGGAATAAGCCAATTTCTCAGACGGGCTGGGGTATTTACTGAGTCAATGCCTCAATAAACACTAATTATATTGAGATTTAACTAAGTATTATACTACGTAATGAATTGGAGAAAGTTGAAACTTATACGGGTGAAATAACGTCTGACATTGAGTTAGATTAGATTCGTTCCTTGTATCTGTTACAAAATGTCAGATTTACCTGACCTATCTCGTGCAAAGGTTGTATCTTCAACACTCTAGGCAGATTTCTATTCTCAGTGAAAAAACATAACTTTACAAAAAGTTTAAATTGGCCAAATCAACCCAAATGCCTGATATACAAGAGTCTTGGATATTGTGAATTGAAAATAAAACATCAATGTAGAAATTTCTGCATAATTTTAGTGAACTAAGACGTAATAAAAGTAGAATCACTGAGCTATTTTCATGAAACTCATGAAATCAGGGGCAGCTGCCAGTTAAATAATTAAGTGGGACGAATGGGGGTTGTGATGCAAACTTCAAAATTGAGTTTCGAGGAATGCAATCTCACTATGACAACGGATGTGGAAAAACTGGCTATAGATTGGCAAAAGCGTTTGGCTGTGGAATGTCCAGACCAAAATGAAGCTGCTAGACAAAGCATTATTCTTTGGTTATTGGGATCTGACTCAAAACGGTTTGATTTGTTTAACCCTAAAGAACTCGAAATCGCCAAGCAAGCGATGGAATATCGCTGGAGGATTTTACGTCAACGCTACTTAGGGCTGGGGCGGGAACGTGCTTATCGCAACTTGATCGTGCGATTGGGGAGTTTAGTAACATTACGGAATAAGATTCAGACTTGGGTTTCCCTCAGCCGCGATCGCCAGCGCAGTGTAATCGATGTGTTACAAGAAGTAATCCAAGAATTACTCCAAAGCGATAGCCAGATGCAACAGCAAATGGCTGATATTGCCAAATATACAACCGATAGACGATTAGGTGATGCTCTGCTATTTGCCAGTTTAGAAGAATATTCTCTGCGCCCAGTACGCAATCAACCCCTATTAGCTTACCGATTTGTGAATTACTTGCGTCGCACTCAGCGCGGTGGTTTAACCCAAGTGCCTGGCCGTGACTTGATTAGACTAGTTTCAGAAGAAGTTCTTACAGATGATAGTGATAATCGAGTTAACTTAGTCGATAGTCAAGCGATCGCAGAATATCAAGAAACACAACAACTAGAGGAACAACAGGGGCTACGCCAGTCAGTACAAAAAGAATTTGAAAATTATTTACAAGAAAGTCTGGGAACAGACGCAGTAGATTGGCTGCGACTCTATCTGCAAGGTAAGTCCCAAGAAGAGATCGCCCAAAAACTGAATAAGCAGACTAAAGAAGTTTACCGTCTGCGAGAAAAAATTAGTTACCACGCTGTCCGTGTTTTTGCCCTCAAAGGTAAACCAGAACTCGTAGATAACTGGCTCTCAATTTCCTTACAAGAACATAACTTAGGATTAACGCAAAACCAATGGCAGCAACTTGATGAAAAATTGACCCCTCTAGGGCGGCAGATTCTAGATTTGCGGAAAGCGGGTAACTCAATAGAAGCAATAGCCGAACAATTAAAACTCAAAACCCATCAAGTGCTAGGCGAATGGACAAAAATCTATCTTGCAGCCCAAGGTTTAAGAACCCAAGAGTAAGCTGTAGTCGAAGATGGGGATTGGGGACTGGGGAAGAAGCAAGGGAGAAAAGTTTTCCCCTCCGCACCCCGCTCCTCTGCCTCTTTTCAATCCCCAGCCCTCAGTATTATCCCTAGTCTATAATCTAAAATTCATACTCTACTTACGTTTACTTAAGTATATATAATTGAAATTTTAACAATCCAACAAAGTATCTTTATTAACTACCTACTAAATTCAAGGCAGAATATAATTAAACACCAACGCATCAAATCTATGTTGTCTTCAGAGGGTGAACTAAATGATACCGCAGCAAATGGATGGCAAATGCTAACTGCCACTCAAATGAAGTGGGAAGAAAAAGGCGATCGCGAGCGAATATTCCAACTAATTGATAGTCTTTTGTCCTTTGAAGCTTGCCTCTACCACCAGATTTTACCCTTTGGATTAGAAGGCAAAAACCTCTTGCTAGGTATGGTTTATCCACAAGATAGCGAGGCACTAGATTACGTTGGTCGCATTTTGTCTTCTATCAATTGCACAATGGTGATTGAAGCGATCGCAGCCGACGCTCACCGCAGAATCCTATCAGCCTACCTCAACCATAAGAATACATCTCAGCTAGATGCCAAAGTTGTGCATCAGCCAACAGAAGACTTTTCTCCAACACATAGCCCAGCAAGCATTGCTGACACAGACAACTCAGAATCAAATCAGCAACCAGTATTGATGGTATTTCAGACACCAAAGCGTCAACATTCTGGGCAGCGGGTAGACTTGCCTCCTATTCCAGAGCTAGAGCAATCATCTGAAACTACAACGTTCTCGACTCCTATTTCCAGAACTCAGCAGGGGGAGACTTCCGAAGCCACACCACCAAACAATTTACCTATTTTGCCCACACAAGCTTCCGAACTACTGAGTCCAATTGAGTTGTTACCAACACTACCACCCAAGAAATTACTAGAAGAATTACTGGGGCGAATCTTGGTTGGGGGAATTGGTCGGCTGTACTTAGAAAGACAAGCGTATGAAGGTAGGATACTGTGGAGTGACAATGGAATTTTACAGTCTGTATTAGACGAACTGCCGCTCTCGGTTTTCCAAGGAGTACTGAATGAATTAAAGCGGTTTGCATCCCTGCCTATCACCACGGTTGCAGAACCAAAACAGGTAGAAAAAGAATACGTATATCAAAAAAACCGCTTATTATTACGCTTGCGAGTCATGCCGGGAATCTACGGCGAAGAAGCAACACTCCAAGTATTGCGGGGAGCAGCCTTAAAATTCTATCAACAACAACAGTTGACCCGTTTGAGCCACGATGCCTTAGGAATTTCTCAGCAACTAAGCTTCAAGTTACACGAACTACAAGAACGGCTTTTACTGAATCCCGTCCTTGATTCTCAGCAATTAGAGGCTTTAGTTACCCTGAATCAATTAGTGAAAAATTTAGACCAACAGATCAAAATACTCGCACTAGATAGCAATTTACCAACAAATAGTAAATCATCGGTCTGTAAGTGAAAACGCTGATTTCGATCGCATACATAATTGTTATGTTGTAATAGAATCCTAGACCGATCGAGCTTAGAGGTTCATCTTCAATAAATACAAATTTTGCGATCGTATTCTGAGTAAGATTACGGTTTAAAAAAAACTTATAGTAGCAAAGTTAGTTTCCCGCCCTTAAATCAATTTGTTGCAAATATTTCATGTTAACTGAGGTTTTTAGTGAACTTTTCCCCTTAATGAGTACAGCCAATCCACAGACTTTGGAATGGCTGCTCAACGTTGCAATTGAACATGAATACCCATCTGGGCGAGCCGTTGTGATGGAAGATGCCTGGGGTAACGCAGTTTACTTCGTGGTTTCTGGTTGGGTCAAAGTCCGGCGTACCCTTGGGGAAGATTCAGTAGCTCTGGCAATTTTTGGCCGTGGCGATTTTTTCGGAGAAATGGCAATTTTAGATGAATCTCCACGCTCAACCGATGTCATTGCTCTTTCACCCGTGAAGTTGCTTAGTATCTCCAGAGAGCGTTTTATTCAAATATTGTTTAAAGACCCGCAGTTACATCACCGGATGTTGCAACTGATGGTGCGGCGATTGCGACAAATTAACCTGCGTTTACAAATGCGGTCTTCACCACCAGCAGTTAAACTCGCCCATACCCTAGTGACTTTAGGCGAAAGCTATGGTCAAGAATCAGACTTAGGAAGAGAAATTTTTAACGTTCCCTTTAAAGATTTAGCAGAGGTGACAGAAATCGGCGTTGAAGAAACCACCAAAATCATGGAAAAACTACATGAAAAAGGGTGGATAAAGATTGATAGTACCAACAACATCAATTATCTTGTGAACTTCAAACAGTTGATGAATTTGGCGGGCAAAGTTTGATTGCTTTATCCCGTCTAGCATTTTCATATTTGTAACTTTAGGTAGAACATCTTACTCACATCTATTATGTTGTTGTCGTCCCTCCTCAATACTGACAAAGATTTCCTCAAGAGTGATATCTCCTAATATTTGATCCCTATCTCGCGTGTAATCTCCACTACCGATCTCAAATTGCTGCATAAATCGCGCCATTCCCGCAGGGCCCAGAGCCTTAGTCAGGGCTTCTATTCCCAGTCGCCTAATCTCAGCCTGAGAAATTTTAGTCACGTCTATCATCTGTCACCTTCATTACCCAATGAAGCGGGTTTTCTACTCTTACTTGTAACAAGTTCCTGCACCTTGCTACCAAACGCAACATCCTATCATCAGTGGTTAGCAGAATATCCGCATTTCCCACTTCTGCACAAGCGATATGCAAAGCATCATAATTCTTAAACCCTAATTCATTCAGTTCTCGCGCACGGGATTTAACCTGTTCAGTTAAACTTACTTTGATGCTTACAGAAGCAGTCTAAAGCTTTATCTGTCGTTTTCTATCAAGTTCGTTATCAATGGCTATCACTTACAAGCATTTGCCATTCACCTGTTTGACAATTAGCCAAAATCAGCAGTACCGCCTCAGCTTCCAAACGAATCCGTTCTTGTGTCTGGTCATCAAAAGGGCGATTCAGACAACAAACATCTAAATAAATTAAAAACTCCATCGGTACATCTTGCTCGGTATGATATTTAATCTGCAAGCATTTACCTAGTAATAACCAGCTATGACACATAACTACCGCATTACTTTACTCCCCGGCGATGGCATTGGCCCTGAAATTATGGCAGTGGCGGTAGATGTGCTGAAAGTCGTAGGGAAGCAATTTGATATTCAGTTTGAATTCCAAGAAGCGCTTATTGGTGGTGCAGCAATTGATGCCACAGGAGAACCCCTACCATCTGCCACTCTAGAAACCTGCCGTAATAGTGATGCTGTGTTACTCGCCGCCATTGGTGGTTATAAGTGGGATTCGCTGCCATCTAATTTACGCCCAGAAGCAGGTTTGTTAGGACTACGTGCAGGTTTAGGATTATTTGCCAATTTACGCCCAGCAAAAATTTTGCCCCAGCTAATCGATGCCTCGACTTTGAAACGCGAAATTGTCGAAGGTGTGGATATTATGGTGGTGCGTGAACTCACTGGCGGGATTTACTTTGGTAAACCTAAAGGGATTTTTGCTACGGAAACTGGTGAAAAACGCGGTGTAAATACAATGGTTTACACCGAATCGGAAATTGAACGCATTGGACGGGTGGCTTTTGAGGCGGCTAAAAAACGCGGTGGAAAACTTTGTTCGGTGGATAAGGCGAACGTATTAGAAGTATCTCAGTTGTGGCGCGATCGCATCACTCAACTTTCTCAGGAATATCCAGATATCGAACTCTCTCATTTATATGTAGATAATGCTGCCATGCAGTTGGTACGCGCTCCCAAGCAGTTCGATACCATCGTTACAGGTAATTTGTTTGGCGATATTCTCTCTGATGCTGCTGCCATGCTCACAGGTAGTATTGGGATGTTACCGTCAGCTAGTTTAGGCGCTTCTGGGCCTGGTGTATTTGAACCAGTTCATGGTTCCGCCCCAGATATCGCCGGACTGGATAAGGCAAATCCTCTAGCACAAGTGTTGAGTGCGGCGATGATGTTACGCTACGGTTTAGACCAACCAAAAGCGGCAGATAGCATCGAACAAGCCGTATTGCAAGTTTTAGAACAAGGCGATCGCACAGGAGATATAATTTCCCCAGGAAAAAATCTTTTAGGTTGCCGCGCTATGGGCGATGCCTTAATTAAAGTACTCGACCAACCTTAAAGTTATTGGGTGAAGATGAATGCCAGGCAGTAGGCAAAAGTTTTTTACTTTTGCCAAGACTGCGATTTTCTCAACGTAAAACGTCTACAGAGGTTTCCTGTACTCAGATTTGATGCCTAAATCCCCCTTCGTTAGGGAATTACGAATTACGAATTGCGAATTTTAAAGTGCAACCTGGGCAATTTGGCAACCTTTGCTAAAAGTTTCGGGTAGACTAGAGGGAAATCTAGCAATCAAATAACAGTCGATAGTGTACGCATTACGACAAGGACAAGCAACTTTTACCGCCCCAAAGAACCAGTCACCTTTGATTGATCCCGCCGTAATCAGAGCCGCTGGGCAGATTTACTACACTCACTGTGAAGTACATCCCGAAATAGCTGGGCAACCCTCCGGTGTAGCAATTAATCGCATGACTCATCGAGGTAAGGTTATTTTTACTAACCAACCAGTTCTATTACCTCAAGAATGTTTTGTGCCCTTGAGTCAAATTGAATCGCACATGTATTAGTTATTGGTCATTAGTCATTAGTCATTGGTGAGCCAGTGCGGTCTTGGGGGTTTCCCCCATGAGCAACTGGTGAACCCGAAGGGTCATTAATCATTAGTTCTGGACAAAGGACGAAAGATAAACGACAAATGACACAGGACAAATGACAAAGGACAAATGACTGTATGGACATTTTGTTCGCCATTCCGGCGAGTGTAATGGTCTTTGCTTTAGGTGCATCTATTGGTAGTTTTCTCAATGTTATTGTTTATCGGCTACCTGCTGGGTTGTCAATTCTTTGGCCGCCTTCTCGTTGTCCTAAGTGCTTAAACCAGCTAAAAGCTTACGACAATGTACCAGTTTTTGGCTGGATATACTTAAAAGGGCGGTGTCGATATTGCAAAAGCAAAATTTCTGTCCGTTATCCCGTGGTAGAAGGGGTAACGGGCATAATTTTTTTGCTGATTTTTTTAGTATTTCAAGTATCCACTTTCACAATAGGTTATTGGGCTTTTTGCAGTTGGTTATTGGCACTATCGCTCATCGATCTAGATACAATGACCCTACCTAATGCACTTACTCAGTCGGGTTTGGTGGTAGGAATTTTGTTTCAAATGATAGTTGGTTTTTTACCAGAGGCTAGTTACGTGTCATTGGTAAATCACCTGATGATGGCGATAGTTGGTGCAGTATTGGGCTTATGGCTGTTTGATGCGATCGCTTTATTGGGTTCAATTGCCTTTGGTAAAACTGCAATGGGGGCAGGTGACGCCAAGTTAGCAGCGATGATGGGAGCCTGGTTAGGCTGGAAATATTTGCTCTTGGCTAGTTTTATTGCCTGTGTGCTGGGAGCGTTAATTGGTAGCGGTGCTATGATGCGATCGCGACAAAGGTTAGGACAAAAGATGCCCTTTGGCCCTTTTCTGGCTTTAGGATCTGTAATCACTCTATTTGTTGGCGAAGCCATTTTGTCTAGCTACCTGCGGTTATTTTTTCCAGCATCTTGAAGAAGAGAATAGCAATGCCCAATGCCTTCAGGAGTCCTGTTAGCGGATAGCTAAGGTTTAGCCCGTACTGAGTGGGAAAGAACCAAGAGAGCAGGGAGAAAAATTTTCCCCTCCGCTCCCCGCACCCTGCCCCTCTGCATCTTTTCATTGCCCCATTCCCATTCCTATTGACTTATACCCGTGGTGAATGCGCTACTCTTGTACTATGGTTTAGAGTAGAGTTAGCAATTAAGCTAAATAAAACTGCCAATGGTGTTTAATCCTGACTTTTTGAATGACAACTCCGAGGAACACCCTAATCAACTTCTTTCCGACCACTCTGAGGAATACCCCAATCAGTTACTCAAGTATCTACAGCATCAGTCTCCTGATGTTTTAGCTAGGGTTGCTCAGTCTGCCAGCCCCGAAATTAAACAAATCATCTCGCAAAATGTTCAAGGGCTAGTGGGAATGCTCCCGGCAGAAAATTTTAACGTGCAAATCACGACAGATCGGGAGAACTTAGCTGGACTTCTAGCGTCAGCAATGATGACAGGGTATTTTCTGCGCCAGATGGAACAAAGAATGCAGTTAGAGCATTTGTCTAATGGTCAATAATTAATAGTCAATAGTCAAACATTCTGGGACTATTGACTATTGATTATTTCCTTTCAGGATAAGCTCCTAATTTTACTTTCAAGGTTTGAATTTTACCGCTGCGGTTGACTTCGAGCGCTATTATGTCCCCAACTTTGCTGGACTCTACTAGCCTCTGAACTTGGGCTGAGGTTTTGACTGGTTTACCGTTAACTTTTTGAATCACGTCTCCAGGAAGCAATGCTCCACGCTTGGCTGGAGAATCGTCTGTTACGCCTTTAATGACAATCCCCGCATCCTGCTGAATGTTCAGTTGATTGTCTTGATTAATCTGCTGTCTTCTGATGGGAGAAAGGTCTGCCATTTCAATACCCAAAAAGGGATGTTCCACATGCCCTTTGGTAAAAAGTTCATTGGCAACGCGGGCGGCGGTTTCAATAGGGATAGCGAAACCAAGTCCTTGAGCATCAGCGCGGATGGCAGTGTTAATACCAATGACTTCACCTTGGGCGTTTAACAAGGGGCCACCAGAATTACCAGGATTAATCGCGGCATCAGTTTGGATAAAGCTAACTCGCTTATCTGGGACACCAACTTGAGTGCTGGTGCGATCGGTAGCGCTGATAATACCCATAGTGACAGTATTATCCAAACCTAGAGGATTGCCAATTGCGATCGCCCATTGTCCCGGTATCAAGTTTTGCGAATTACCCAATTTTACCGTCGGCAAATCATTCGCTTGTATTTTCACCACCGCCACATCTGTCACAGAATCAACTCCGACTACCTTTCCCTCTAAACTCCGACCATCCTTGAGAGTTACTTGTACTGTATCTGTATCTGCTACCACATGAGCGTTAGTGAGTAATTCGCCATCTTCGCTCAAAATAAATCCCGATCCGGTACCGCGCTCAATGCGTTCTTGAGGAATTGGTTGGTCATCTTCTCCAAAAAATCGTCGCAAGAGGGGATTTTTCAACGCGTCAGAGATAGGATTAGCCACTTTGCGAGTAGCATTAATTCGCACCACAGCCGGGCCAACTTTTTGCACAGCCGTCGCAATAAAATTCACATTATCGCCCCCAGTAGCACCAGTTGCTCCATTCGGAGAACTCGGAACTACTGATTCTGGAGGCGAAGACATCGTTACATTTTTTAACTGTTGGAACGATCGATTTTGTGGCAGGAGATAGTGACTGCCAAACAAGCCTGCACCACCGCCAATCACTAGTAAAAACACATAAACAGCCAGTTGCTTTAAGGATAACTTCATAATCTTTTTACTCAAGGACAGCAATGCAGTTGCTAATTTCTAAGTGTAGTCAAGCTAACGGCAAGTGGACAGATCAATTTATGGAAAATTGGGGACTGGGGATTGAGAAGAGACAAGGTAGACAAGGAAGAGGGGGGAGATAACGAAGAGACTTGTCCTCCTTGTCTCCTCGTTTCCCCTAGTCCCCACTCCCCAATCCCCACTCTTCCCATCTAAAATCTAAAGTTAATGCGCTATTGACCTTTATACATGACTTTACTCTTTCGTCAACTATTTCTCTGTAGCTTAGTTAGCGCCTTGAGCCTAGTAAGCATACTGCCATACTCGAAGAGTGCTAACGCTGCTGTAGGTGGTTGCCCAATTTCAGCCTTATCTCGCTTCCAACGCCATAAAGTTGTTCGTGGTGAAACTTTGGAGAGCATAGCGCAGCGCTACAATCTCATTCCTACAACTATTATCGGCATGAATCCAGCTTTGCAGAATGGTGGGATTGCAGCCGTTGGGAGTGTGCTTCAAATTCCTCCCTACAATGGGATTGTAGTCGAAGTACCTCGCGGTGAAACTTGGCGACAAGTAGCGGCACAATACAAAGTTCGTGCTGATAGCCTTTTTGAGGTGAATGGCTGCCAACCAGACCCCAGAATCGTATTTGTTCCGGGGGTAAACTGGTCGCCCAATGGTGTTGTAACTAAATCCCCTTTACCCAGTGATGCAGGTACACCAAATCGGGCATCGCTATCTGGATATCCTTTAGCACAAGTGGCGACAGTGGGATTAGCTTACGGCTGGCAAATTAATCCTGCGACAGGTGAAGTTTTCTTCCACAGTGGTGTTGACTTGTTAGCACCAGTTGGTACTAATGTGTTAGCGATCGCACCTGGAACTGTAGCCTTTGCCAGCGATCAAGGTTCCTATGGTAAGTTGGTCATTATTAACCACAGTGGCGGACTCCAAAGCCGCTATGCCCAGCTTGACAGTATTAAAGTTACTGTCGGTCAGCAAGTGAAAAAAGGAGACTTACTAGGAACAGTAGGCATTAGTGGAAAACCAAGTTCCACTCAACCCCATCTCCATTTTGAAGTGCGTTCTAGCTCATCTCTGGGTTGGGTAGCAGAAGATCCCAAGGGTTATTTGAAGAAATGAGGTTTGTTTTTAAACGCAGAGGAACGCAAAGGAAATCTCTGTGTTCCTCTGCGAAACCTTTGCGATCCTTTGCGTTAAAAAAAGGATGCTATATTTTCGCTAGATTTGACGATGTGCATTCCTGCCTCTGCAAACCTTGTAAATGCTGCATCTGCCTGTTCTGTATAGTCCACAACACCAGGGACAACAACAGGAGAAGTGCTATCTTCTAGTAAATAGATTTTTTTCGCCAGGGTAGCATCTACCTGTTTAATTTCTGTTAATAAATCATCAATTGTCCAAGCGACACAATGACTTTTAGCTTGACCACCAATAATGACAACATCAAATTCTAAAAGTTGTTTAATCAGGCGCGTGTTCTTTTGAGCAAGTGGACGTTGTTCAAAATCTTCTAACACCTCTGGACGTAAGATGGAGTAGTTTTCTGTTAAAGGATTTTCACCTTTGAGTTCAAATTGCGTTTGACTCTGACGCGCAATGCCGTGAAAAAATATCGCTTCTTCTACCGATGAAACTAGAGCGTGACCGATACCGCCCAACATAGAATGATAAGGCCAAACAGTCAGGGGATATTTCCCATCTTGACTAAGTTTTTTAAGGTAATGGTAAGCGTGTTTTTCTAATAATTCATAATCCCCATTAGTAACACTGTTAGCAACTGCTGGGTTAACTTTCCAGATACCTTGTTCGATATCTGCTGGTGTGATGCTAGTAGCTGCTGGAGTGGGATGTTCTCCGGCAGCGTTCACCCAAAAGATCGGATGGAAGATTTGTGTTGCTGTGTGAGTATCTAGAGTTGGTACAATTTTCGTGATTATTCCCAAGTTTCGATAGATAAACTCACATAATCTGACGTTATCATCCACCGCCGCATTACCGGATTTTCCACCTACAAATAATTCAAATCCAGGGATACAGAAGGTGTTTTGGACATCAATTAACAGTAAGCAAATACGAGTTTTATCTAAAGATGCTGGTTTAATATCGTGTTGTTTTGCCCAGATTTCAGCTTCAGCGGCACGTTCTTGGTAAGGTACGCGCCAGACATCGCCGACCCGATCGGGGTTAAAGTGCTGAGGAATTGGTAGTTGGGTTATTATTTGAGTGTTCATCTAAAATCTGTACTTATTTTCTAATTATTAGGCTTGCCTTAGTTAAAAATAATACTGAATTTAGTAAACGTCATCGTGGGAACCTAAAGTTAGCAACAAAATTTCTTCCTCTCCTGATTCAGGATTTGTAACAAATTTAAATAAAATCCGATTACTATAATCAATTGAACATGAGTATCTACCCGATGAATCACCTTTTAGCTTGTGACTACGTAAACTGAGTTGAAATGGATCTTCAGCGATTTGTTGTAATATTTGCTCAATTTGAGAACGTAACTCAGGATTTTTCTTGACTACACGCTTAAAAGCACGAACAAAGGTCGGACTCCAAACCAAAATTTTCACTCATCTAACTCCGCCATCAAATCTGCAACTGAACCACGCCGGACATTACCCTGAGCGTAATCACTCTCTGCTTGCGCGATTTCTTTTAATAAGTCATCCCGTCGCTGTTGCTTGAGGCGCTTTTGGATAATATCTACAAGAATAGCCTGAGCTTCTGGATCTAATGCTTCTACTGCTTCTATAGCTTTCTGGAATGTAGATGTTTTTTCTAGCATGGGCGTTAAAGCATTTGGTGATAAGTCTAATTTAGCTGGTGGGATGTGTAATCTGTTTATTCAATAGTATATTTGTATTATAAAAACATAAATTTAGCGATCGCACTTGCATCATCGATGAGAATGCGAAAGCGGTAAGGCGTTTTTGCACATTTGGGATGCTCACGATTTTTAGTTGTTCACAATCTATAAACATCGCTACGATGCTTTACTTTGACCACCGTGACTAATAATAAACCATCTTGTATTTCGTAAATAATTCGATATTTTCCCAATCTGACTCTATATAAATTATCAGAACCTTCTAATTTTTTCACACCATCGGGACAAGGCTCAAAAGCAAGTTCTTCTAATTTAGCAACTATTTTTTGTTGAACATCATAGGGTAATTTTTTTATCTGTCTTTTTGCAGCCGGAGCAATTTCTACTTCGTAACTCACAAACCTAATTCCGTTTTGAGTTCACCCAAGGAAATCGTACCAACCTCTTGTGCTTCTTTTAATGCAGCTTTTGCATCTTCTAAATCTTCTTTATCTTCTTTGGCTTTCAAAAAAAGTAAAAAGTCCAGAACCTCGTATACAATTTCTTCTGGTACATTTTCTATCTCTTCAATTATTTTCTGTTTGGCATTCATAAATTCTGCTTTATGCTGGTTGACTATATTATAAGATGATGGTTATTGAAGTCTTGCTAACTCAAGTAAGAAATCGCGATGCCTGTGGCGGGCTGCGCTAACGCACTTCATCATGCAGGACATCGTACTGTGGGTAGTGAGAAAAGCTGACGCAGTTGATCGTGTATGAGAATGGGAAAGCGATCGCAC
Source organism: Nostoc sp. C052 (assembly GCF_013393905.1). Classification (GTDB taxonomy): domain Bacteria; phylum Cyanobacteriota; class Cyanobacteriia; order Cyanobacteriales; family Nostocaceae; genus Nostoc. The sequence continues at coordinate 3,568,702 of NZ_CP040272.1, read as the reverse complement.
TATAGCTTAGTCACAAAGGCGATCGCTCTTGATCTGTTGTGCTGTGTTATTGTCTGATTTTTTTCTTATCTAATCACCCAAAGAGCCACCACCTGTGGCAATCTGGGAAACAGAGATTTATTAAATCTGATATTTGATCTACAGCAAATTTACCTAATCAGGTTATGCAAACTCTGCCCACAGTAAACACTTCAAGCATTACATCACCTCAAGCCACCTTTGATACAACTATCAAGCGGCGTAAAACTCGCCCTGTAAAGGTAGGAAATGTCACCATTGGCGGCGGCTACCCCGTTGTAGTGCAGTCAATGATTAACGAAGACACTCTTGATATTGATGGTTCCGTAGCTGGTATTCGTCGTCTGCACGAAATTGGCTGCGAAATTGTCCGCGTCACAGTGCCGAGTATGGCTCATGCGAAAGCTTTAGGAGAAATTAAACAAAAATTAATTAAAACTTACCAAGACGTGCCAATTGTGGCTGATGTTCATCACAATGGGCTAAAAATCGCCGTGGAAGTTGCCAAGCACATAGAGAAAGTACGGATTAATCCCGGCTTGTATGTGTTTGAAAAGCCAAACATTAATCGAACTGAATATACTAAAAGCGAATTTGACGAAATTGGCGATAAAATCCGCGAAACTTTAGAACCTCTAGTAGTTTCTTTGCGCGATCAAGGAAAATCGATGCGAATTGGGGTAAATCATGGTTCCCTCGCGGAGAGAATGCTATTTACTTACGGTGACACCCCCGAAGGCATGGTGGAATCTGCCATAGAATTCATCCGCATTTGTGAATCTTTGGATTTCCGCAACTTGGTAGTTTCCATGAAAGCCTCACGAGTCCCGGTGATGGTAGCCGCCTATCGCCTCATCGCCAAGCGCATGGATGAACTGGGTATGGATTATCCATTACATTTAGGCGTTACAGAAGCAGGTGATGGCGAATACGGGCGAATTAAATCTACAGCAGGTATTGCCACCTTACTTGCTGATGGCATTGGTGATACAATTCGCGTCTCACTTACAGAAGCACCAGAAAAAGAAATTCCCGTCTGCTACAGCATTCTCCAAGCTTTGGGATTGCGAAAAACGATGGTGGAATATGTCGCTTGTCCTTCCTGTGGACGCACGTTGTTTAACCTAGAAGAAGTGCTGCACAAAGTTCGGGAAGCCACTAAACACCTAACTGGGTTAGACATTGCAGTTATGGGTTGTATTGTCAATGGACCTGGAGAAATGGCCGATGCCGACTATGGTTATGTCGGCAAAACACCTGGTTACATTTCTTTGTATCGTGGTCGAGAAGAAATTAAAAAAGTCCCAGAAGATAAAGGTGTAGAAGAATTAATTAACCTCATTAAGGCAGATGAACGCTGGGTAGAACCTTAAAGGGGGTGGGGGGTAGAGGAGCAGGGGAAGCAGAGGAAGAATAAGTAATAAGTAATCCCCAGTCCCCAGTCCCTAGTCCCCAATCCCCAATCCCTCAATTTGCCAGATTGTCAAGTATTTTGTGTAAATTAGGAATACATACTCCGTCTGTACAGTGGTAGCCTGTGTTAGATTGAGCATACTGACTATAAATTTTCCCTCTGATGCAGCTGTCATTATGGTGATTACAAAAAGTAGACTTGTTTTGGGTGCTACGGCAGTGACACTCTCCACGATCGCTGTTACTAGCCTTGGCATTCATTCGCGAGGTCAGGCTTTATTTAAAGCGAGTCCTAAAGAATTAGTAGATGAAGTTTGGCAAATTGTTCAACGCCAATATGTAGACGGTACTTTTAATCAGGTTGATTGGCAGGCTGTTCGTAAGGAATACTTGAGCAAGTCTTACAGTAATCCACAAGATGCGTATAAGTCCATTCGGGAAATGCTGAAAAAGCTACAAGACCCCTACACCCGATTTATGGACCCAGAGGAATTCAAGAATATGCAGGTTGATACCTCTGGAGAATTGACAGGTATTGGGATCACCATTAGCCAGGATGAAAAAACCAAGCAGTTGGTTGTAATTGCGCCAATCGAAGATACACCAGCCTTTAAAGCTGGTGTTTTGGCAAAAGATATCATCCTCAAAATAGATGGCAAAGATACTAAGGGGATGGATACCAATCAGGCAGTATCTTTAATTAGGGGTGAAGCAGGAACGCAAGTCAGCCTGATTATTCAGCGCGACGGGCAGACAAAACAATTTGACATCAAACGGGCACGAATTGAAATCCATCCAGTTAAGTTTTCCCAAAAGCAAACTCCAGCGGGAAATCTTGGTTACATCCGCTTGAACCAGTTCAGTGCCAATGCTGGTAAAGAAATGCAAAGCGCTATCAAAAATTTAGAAAGCAAAAAGGTAGCTGGATATATTCTGGATTTGCGTGGTAATCCAGGTGGCTTACTCTTCTCCAGTGTGGATATTGCCCGGATGTGGATAGATAAAGGTAAGATTGTCTCCACAGTTGAACGCCAAGGAGAGGCAGAAAAAGAAGAGGCAAACGGACGAGCCTTAACAAATAAACCTTTGGTAGTACTGGTAGATAAAGGTTCAGCTAGTGCCAGTGAAATCCTCTCAGGGGCTTTGAAAGATAATAAGCGCGCGACTTTGGTAGGTACTCAAACCTTTGGTAAGGGATTGGTCCAATCAGTACGTCCTCTGGAAGATGGTTCAGGATTGGCGGTAACAATTGCTCATTACTATACCCCCAATGGTACAGACATCAATCATAAAGGCATTGAGCCAGATGTGAAGGTGGATTTGACCAAAAAGCAGATGGAAGATTTGTGGCTGCACGGACGCGACAAACTAGCTACCCTAGCAGACCCTCAATTCGCTAAAGCGGTGGAAGTTATAGGTAAAAAAATTGCTGAGAAGGGTACACCCACAGCAGAAAAATAAAGTTAGGAGTGAATAGTGAGGAGTTAGGAATAAAAACCATCATTGTTAACTTTTAACTTCTAACTCCTAACTCCTAACTTAAACTGGTTGGCATTTTCCAGCCCTAATAAGTCCTACACGCCGAGCGATCGCCTCTTCTTGCGAACTAAAAGGCCCCCACTGTTCTATAATCTCTAAATTATCGTTGCTAACTTGGTCGCTGGGGATAATTTCGCAGTTTCCACCAGGGCGCTTGACAATATACCAAGTTTGTAAATTATTCATATTTTAAATAAAAATCTTGTTTTTATAGTCAGAATTTGACTGCATACAGAAAATATCTTCGCACTTGCTAAATCCCAGATTCAGCAAGTGTAATCGTATAATCAGTTTTTTTACGGATCAATAATATTTTAGATGCTTGAGGATCGTTTCTGGAAAATTCATGGACGAGCTACAACCAAGAGTAGAACAGCTGCAATCGTTATATAGACTTTGCCATCAACTTACAAATGTGATGTTTCAGCCAATTCACATCGTGCGATTAGATGAACGATCGCTCAATATATTTATATTAGCTGGGCAAAATGAAGGAATAGAGCTAGAAATTACGCCAGATGGTAGTATTGAACCATGAATGTAGTGTAGACCTATGAACAAGGTAAACTATGCAGCAATGAGCGACCAAGAGCTAAAAAGTTACTTTATCACCCACAAGGATGATAAGCAAGCCTTTTATGCTTATATGGATAGACGAAAATCTCGTCATCGTGATGCTGCAATAAAATTAAATGATCCAGCTTGGGAAGAAAAAATAACAGCCGTGATTCAAAAACAATTAGGCTCTGATTGATAACTTAATCATTTCATATTTTTAATCGAGGTGGACAAAATTAAATTTTTGTAGTCACCTCGATTTCTCACATAAATTTACTTTCAACTAATACTTCCGCTCTTTTGGCTCAAACATAGTAATCGCCACCGGTCGATATTGAATGTCAATTCCGGCTGGTGAATAGTAAGCCATTGTGTGCTTGAGAAAGTTTGTATCATCTCGCTGGGAATAATCTTCGCGGAAATGAGCGCCACGACTTTCTTGGCGATTTAGGGCTGATGCTAAAATAGTCTGCCCTACTACCATTAAACTTCGCAATTCTAAAGCTTCTACGAGTTCTGTGTTCCAGCAACTACCTTTGTCATCTAAATAAATTTGAGGGTATTGCTGTTGTATTTTTTCTAGTTTCTGCAAACCTTCAGTCATTAACGCCTCAGTGCGGAAAACACCACAGTACTCAGTCATACAATCCTGGAAGGCTTGACGAACTTGGTTAATACGGTACTTTCCTGGTTGTTCTAGCAAAGCTTGAATTTGTTGCTGGGCCTCTTTTACATACCGTTGTTCATCTACAGAGGGTAACTTACGTTTTTGGACAAATTTGGCGATCGCACTCCCAGTCCTTTTACCATAAACTACACACTCTAGTAGTGAATTACTCCCCAAACGATTTGCACCATGTACGGAAACACAAGATGTTTCACCCGCAGCAAAGAAAGCATCAACTAAACCATCGCCACTACTACGAACTTGCCCATCAGTATTAACTGGAATACCACCCATACAATAGTGAATTGTCGGGCGGACTGGCATCGGTTGAGTTACGGCGTCAACGCCTACTAGACGGTGTGCTTCTTCCCAACAAAAGGGAACGCGACTCATAATTTTTTCTTTGCCTAGATGGCGTAGATCCAGATAGACAAAGGGGCCGCCAGCACTGCCATCAAGATGAATACCACGACCGGCGCGAATTTCGTAAGCGATCGCTCGTGAGGTAATATCACGAGGAGCTAGTTCCATCCGACTGGGAGCATAGTTCGCCATAAAGCGATCGCCTTCACTATTAATCAGATACGCCCCTTCTCCCCGTACCGCTTCTGAAATCAGCACCCCTACCGGATATAAACCAGTGGGATGAAACTGCACAAATTCCATATCTTCTAGGGGCAAACCGGCGATCGCAGTCATTGCCAAACCATCACCTGAAGACGCGTAATCATTAGAGGTAGTGTTATAAACGCGACCATAGCCCCCTGTGGCAAACATCACCGCCTTAGCCCGCACCACCTCTATATGTCCATCCAAAAGGTGGAACATCACCACACCCTTCGCCTCATTTTCTTCCAAAATGAGACGCATCACGTACCACTCTTCATAAACTTGCACCCCATAACGCCGCAAATTGTTAACCAATTCGTGCAGAATCGCGTGACCAGTTTTATCAGCAGCGTAGCAAGTACGGTTGTGGGAATGTCCCCCAAAAGCTCGTTGGGCAATGCGCCCATCGGATAAGCGAGAGAATAAAACGCCGAGATGTTCCAAGTCAATTACTACACCTGGCGCTTCTTGGGTGAGAATTGCCACAGCATCTTGGTCTGCCAAGTAATCAGAACCCTTGACAGTATCAAAAGCATGTGCTTCCCAACTATCCTCTGAATCAACATTTTTCAGCGATGCAGCCATACCACCTTGAGCCGCAACCGAGTGCGAACGAATTGGGTGGGTTTTCGCAACCACAGCAATATTTAAACTAGGGTCGGTGCGGGCAATTTCCACAGCAGCGCGACATCCTGCTAATCCACCCCCGACAATAATCACATCATGTTCCAGCATATTTAGCCCCCGACTGCAAACCACTGCTGTTCTATTGTAGAGACGTGATGAATCAGGCAGTGGGTTACAACAGTGGTGTCTCTACAAAAAAATTCCCTGCTTATAGACAGGGATGTTATGACAAATTTTTAAATTAGGAGTGAAAAGTTAAAACTGAAGAGTTATATGACTCATAACTCCTAACTCATAACTCCTAACTGTTTAGCTAGTTGCTTGTACAGGTTGTTGCTGAGACACATTACCTGGTATGGGTTCCAATTTGGTTCCCGGCCCAACAGGAGCGACTTCAATATGATTTAACAAGGTAGTGACAAAGGCAAACAACAAGAAAGGTAGCGATAGCAGAACGACGAGACCCGCCGTTGCTAAAGCATACACAGGTCGCTTGGCACCCATCAATGCCAAAGCTGATGCCAAACTGAGAGTAATTGTAATTAACCAAACAATTATTTGACCGTAGATATCACCGAAAGTCAAGGTACAGACAAACCGATACTTTTGAATATTATTTGCGCTCATCACATTCGCCTCAAGTCTCTCCTAATAGGTTCTACGTTAGAACTATGTTTGTCTTGTAGACAATTTCTAAATATTTTTGCAAGCTTCGTAATATCACTTCACAATCAAGCCACCTTTGACAGGAAGGCAGCTATTCTGGAAGCAAACTTTTTCTCTTCATGGGAGAGGTCGCAATTTTTATAACCTCCTTAACAGATAATCTCTTTGCTTAATGTCATCTATCAAATTCAGGATATTTAGAATATCTAGCAATTTTATTTGATTGTGAAAATCGCAACTCACAGAGCGCCGAGTTCTTTGAGAAGTCAGCGATCTTGTTTGTCACAAACGATTCAGATTAGTATAGTATTTAATTTTTTGTGAGTAAATATTAACTAGAGAAATCAAGTAAAGTCAGGATGTAAAAACAGATTTTTTGATGTTAAATTTTGAGTATTGCCCGAATTTGTTGACTTATAATCAACAAAAATCTTTATTTTTCGTGGCAACATTGTTTTAGGAGTGAACGTGAATACTATTTTTCTTCGTAAAGGTGTTTTTTGGTTGCCAAGTGTAGCTGCTCTTACATTCCTGAGTAGCAGCTTATCTGCAAATGCCCAGACTGTGGATAAGGTGAGCATTCAGCCATTAACCGAGCCTTCTGCAAGCGTAGCGTCTCCCAACGAGTTTAGTCCAGAACTAGACGCCGAAAGCCAAAATCTCTCTACAGAAACAACTGAAACATTTACAGCGACAAATAAGGTACAGCAGTTGCCCAACACTGCGATGGAGCAAAACACTAGCACAATAGCTACACCTGTTCCAGGCACAGTGTCAACCTCATCTGCGACACTCACCTCTGAGGTTGTACAACCGACTTCTCAATCGGTTTCTCAAACAACTGCTCAACCATCTGCTACCAAAGTGGCGCAATCGGATATTGATTTAGGTAGAACTACCCGTGGTGGCAGCAGCTATGTTGGCGTCGCTGCTAACATCGGTTTGAGTGGTGATGGTGATACGTCTTTGGGCGATGGTAATTTTGCAGTAGTCAGCAAAATCGGACTGACAAATTCTATATCAGTGCGACCCTCAGCCGTATTCGGGGACAATACGACAATTTTGCTTCCGATCACCTATGATTTTACCTTCAAATCAGCAGATGCTTTTAGCGAACCATTAGCGATCGCACCTTACGTTGGAGTGGGTGCAGCTTACAAAACAGGTGATAACTCTAAATTCGCCTTTTTGGTGTCTGGTGGCATTGATGTGCCTCTAACTCCTCAATTTACAGCAACCGCTGCTATAAATGCAGGATTTTTCGATAAAACTGATGTGGGCTTGTTGTTAGGAATTGGTTACAACTTCAATGGGCTTTAAAAGTTAGAAGTTAGGAGTTAGGAGTTATGAATTTAATCTTAATAACTCGTAACTCCTAACTTTCTATTTAGGGGTAACTTTATCAATTACCTTGATTTTGCCATCGTCTCCTACCGTCCAAACATCGTAAACACCAACGACATCACCGTTAGCATCAATATCTACGTTGCCACTGGCTCCTTGGTAGTTAATCTTTTTACCATCTTTAAGTAACTTCAGTCCCTCGCAGACATCAGTAACTTCTGTGCCAGGGCCATTGGAAACTTCACGGATTTTGCTGGCTATGCCAACGCCTGTATTTTCTTTAGCAGCTTGCGCTGCCAATGTCAATAAAGCAGCCGCATCCCAAGCTTGAGGAGCGTATTCTCCTGGCTCATTACCCTTTTTATCCTTCCATAGCTTGTTGAAAGCTTCTAGTGCTTTACCATCGGAACCGGGTACTGTACCGATCGCTCCAGTTAAAATATATTTACCATCACTGCCTTTACCAACTTGTTCGGGAAAAGTCGGTGATTTTACCCCATCTGTCAGCAGAATTTGTACTCCCTTCGCCACACCTTGCTGATAGGCGGCCTTTAGGAACAGACTACCAGTTTCCGCGTAGAGTACTGCCAGGACTGCATCTGGCTTACCTGCAAATGCAGCAGCCGCCTCTGTATCAAATGTCTGAGCTTTTGGGTCGTAGCGGACAGGCTTATCTTTATTAACGATGGTTCCACCCAATTTTTCAAAGGTTTGCACGAATGCTTTTTCAAAACCAACGCCATAGTCGTTATTAATCACGACTGTAGAAACTCGCTTGAAACCTTTTTTTCTGGCAAGTTGGGCTAAAGCTAATGCTTGGTAGGTATCGGGGGGAGCAGTACGCGCCCAAAAGCCTTTATAGTCACCTTTTTGGGCTTTTTCGGTAAATACAGGACTGGTACTACCAGGGGAAACCAGCATAACTTTATTCGGCGTAGCAATGGAGACTGCTGCACTTGAAACGCTACTGGCAAAGGAACCAACTACACCTGCTACTTTATCTAAAGTTGCTAGTTTGGTCATGCCGGCAGCTCCAGCTTTCGGGTCAGTTTGGTCGTCTACTTGCACCAAGGTAACAGGTTCCCCATTCACTCCACCGCAAGCGTTGACTGTATCGACTAGTAAAGGTACTGAGCCTAGCATCTGCTGTCCCACAGAAGCCAAGTCGCCTGTTGTCGGTAGCAGGGAACCAATTTTTAACCCTTTAGCGCTACTTGTAGTAGTTGAGTTTGCCGCTGGGGTAGCGGTGCTGCCGTTGGTAGCTGTGCTGTTAGGGGTACTGTTATCACCACAAGCCCCAACTAGAAACCCAGTTGCTAGGGTAGCTAGACTTAAGGCTAAGGCGGCGCTAATTTTTTTCATAAATTTCTTTCACTCCTCAGATATTTAGGAGCCTAAAAATAAGATCCAAACTAGGTTTTTAACTTAGCTGGATCTTATCAAGACTCCAAAGGATAAATCATATCATCCATCTTTGGGAGTAGAAATATTTACGCCGATATTAGTAATTTTTTTGTACACAGAATATTCTCCGTGTATCAAAAGCCGAAAAACGGAGAGGGAGGGATTCGAACCCTCGGTACGGAGTTGCCTGCCGTACAACAGATTAGCAATCTGCCGCTTTCGACCACTCAGCCACCTCTCCTGACTCACGAATATCAATGTTACCAGACTTGCTTTTAAGAGTCAATAGTCATTTGTCATTGGTCATTTGTGATTAGTCTTTGGTTATTTATAAAACACTGAGGACTAAGGACTAGGGACAAATGACTAATTTTTTAAAGGACTTGCGATCGCATCCAAGCTATGGGCAAAGTGCGTAACTTTTTCCACTGGGGAACGAAAGCCCGCTGACTGAATACATCGTAATCGTTGCGTTCAATCGCCTCTAAAATTTGACCGTACAGCATTGATGCTGCCCACACAGGCCAACGGGCATCGGATGCTAAATAAGTAATTCCCTGGTCGGATGTGGTATAAAATTGGCGGGCTCGGTCAATTTGAAAGCGCATTAATGCTCGCCAACGATCGTCTACCACACCTTTGAAGAAGTCTTGCTCGGTATAGTTGAATTTTGCCAAGTCCTCAAGGGGAATGTAAATCCGCCCCCGTTTGGCATCTTCTCCCACATCCCGCAGGATGTTGGTAAGTTGATTGGCAATTCCGAGAGCGATCGCTTCTTCTATGGGAACATAAGGTTGTTTATTTTGCCGCCACGGTGCTGCATATATGGTGTTATCCACACCCATAACGGATGTTGACATCAAACCAACAGTACCAGCAACGCGGTAACAGTAGAGGTATAAATCCTCAAAGGTTTCATAACGACTGCGATATAAGTCCATGCGCTGACCGGCAATCATATCCCGAAAGGGTTGGATGTCCATCGGAAAGCGCTGGAGGGTATCAACTAAAGCTACATCGTAATTTTCTAATGGACGCCCCGCAAAAATCGATTCCAGCTGCTGTTCCCATAGGTCTAGGGTTTCTGGCGTGGTAATAGCAGATGCGGGACCATCCACTAATTCATCTGTACGGCGACACCAAGCGTAAATTGACCAAATAGATTGACGTTTTACCGGACTCATCAGCAAAGTACCCAGGTAAAAAGTCTTGGCATACTTTGCTGTGAGATGCCGACAAAGTTTGTATGACTCGTCTACAGAGACCAGCGTTTTCATGCGCGGCGGGGAATCAGGCAGTTGCAGCATTCGTTGCGGGCGGTCGGGTGAGCGTTTGCAGGTTTGAGGAATTTGCTACCGGGAGGGCCTCAGAAATCGCCTGCGCTGTTAGCTTACCAGAAAGTACGGCACCTTCCATACTGGCTAAGTAGCGTTGCATGGTGTAATCCCCTGAGAGATAGAAGTTACTAATGGGGGTTGTTTGCGAGGGACGGTACTGTTGACGACCAGGGGTCGCTTTGTAAACTGAACGGGGCGTTTTCACCACATGAGATTTCAGCAATGTTGCTGGATTGTCTCCCCCAAAGTGGTCGGGGAAGAGTTTTTCTAACTCGGCAATAGTGGCAGCCACAATCTCCTCATCGGATTTGGCAATCCAATCTTTTGCCGGCGCTAGAACTAATTCCAGCATCGAGCGTTCGGGGTTGGCGTATTCACGGCAGGTATTGCTCATATCAGCATAAACGCTGAGGAGGGGCGATCGCGAGAATAGCAAGTGATCAATTTGCGTAAGTTTACGATCAAACCACAAATGCACGTTAATCACAGGCACGCCTTCTAAGCCTTCTAGCTTTTGGAAAAACTCCATTTCTTTCCAAGGTGCTGGCAAAATCACCTTCAGAGGGTCAACCGGCATAGCCGATACATACAAATCCGCCGTGAAAACTTCATCTTTATCCCCATTCAACCCCCGCATCAAGTAACCTTTGACGCTACCATCGGCGTTTAGCAAAATCTCTTTTAAAGGGGCATTCAAGCGGACTTCTCCACCGCGTTCGGTGATGTAATCCACTAGGGGCTGACACAATCGTTCTGTTGGCGAACCATCCAGAAAGGCCATTTTCGAGCCATTTTTTTCCTGGAGGAAACGATTGAGGGCAGTTAAAAGAATGGTTGCCGAAATTTCATCTGGGTCGATGAAGTTCAGCGACTTGGCCATGGCAATAAAAACTTCTTTATTGACCCGTTCTGGTATGTTGTGTTTACGCAGCCAATCTGTCCAGGAATATTTGTCCATTTCTTCAACGTACTTTTGCCCCTGAATCATGACCGGCAATAATCCGATGCCAAAGCGGATTTTTTCTGGCCATGTCAGCATGTCGTTGTTTCGCAGAATTGCCACTATACCATTAATCGGTGCTGGCAAATCGGGGAAATCAAAGCGACTGTAAGTACCTGGTGCATCCGGCTGGTTGAAGATCATTGTGTGTTCTTTCCACTGCAATCGATCTTCAATATCCAGTTCTTTGAATAACTGCAACATATTGGGATATGCGCCAAAAAAGATGTGCAGACCTGTTTCGTACCAGTCTCCATCAGCATCTTTCCATGCAGCCACTTTACCGCCTAGAACGTCTCGACGTTCCAAGACAATGGGTGTGTGGCCTGCGTCCGTAAGATATTTCGCGCAGGAAAGTCCTGCTAGTCCCGCTCCCGCGATCGCTACTCGCATGTAACCCTACTGCTCTTCAATATTTCTTAACCGTTTTATCGTTCTCATTATACGTTGCAATCCGTTACATTTGGCAGTGATTGTGCGATCGCTTCCCCAAAAAACTTTTACCAAAGGGAATTTTACCTACTCGCACCTACCCGAACAAATTGTTAATACCATTGTTGGCAATAGGTTTGAGCGAGCATTTCATCTATCTTTACATAGAAGAAATTTAGGCAAACAAAAGTATTTCCTTTGAGTGAAAATAGGTTAATCCCAAATATGATCTGAAAGTAGTTGATTTATTTGCTAATTCGTGTATTTACTTTGAGGAAATATCTGGAGTATTGCTTAAAACTACTTGGAAAACTTTCCGCTTCCCATAAGGTGTAGGATAAAACTTTATGTCCTCTATGTCCTCTAGGTTGAACAACCAAGTTGTTTACCGCACAACTTATAGGTAAAAGATTATGAGTGTATCGCAGGAGCTAAAGCGCTTTGGAAATCACCTGATTTTAGGTATTTCCGGCACGACATTAAGCGATGACGATAAACGCGCACTCAATGAATTGAAACCGATTGGGGCGATCTTTTTTGCTAAGAACTTTTTGGATGGCACCCCATATCAGGTTTGGCTGGAAAGCTTCAAGGATTTAAATAACCAGATACGAGAATATACTGAACGTGATTCTATGTTCATGACTCTCGATCATGAAGGAGGTCGTGTAATTCGTACACCACTACCAATTACCCGCTTTCCTTATGGGTTGTTGCTGCGATCGCACGCTTATGAAGTAGCAAAAGCCACAGCAGTAGAACTAAAATCACTGGGAATAAATTTATCTTGGGCACCCGTAGCCGATATTTTTTCCCATCCCGACAACCCAGTGATTGGGCCTCGCGCTTTTGGTAACACTCCCGAAACTGCTGCTCAAGGTGCCCGTGACTATTACCTTGGACTTCGAGATTCAGGAATTTTGGGATGCGCCAAACACTTCCCCGGACATGGAGACACCAGCAGGGACTCTCATATTGAGCTACCAATACTGAATTTAACTCTAGAAGACCTGCGACTTCGAGAACTTATACCCTTCAAAGCTTTAATCGAAGTACAGATTCCTTTGATGATGACTGTCCATATCTTATTTCCCAAAATAGATCCTGATGTGCCAGGAACCCTTTCTCAGGCTATCCTCCAAACCATACTTAGAGAGGAACTTGGCTTTGAGGGAGTAGTTGTATCTGATGATTTGGATATGAAAGCGATCTCAGATATTTTTATGAAAGCTGGTACTGTGGCGCGGTCATTTAATGCAGGCTGTGACTTGTTTATTGTTTCGCGCAATATCAACTCATCATCTTTAGAAAGAACTTATCGGATTGCTGAAGATTTTGCTGATTCGCTCAGTAACGGTAGCTTAGATGAAGCAGTGGTAGAAGCAGCCAGAGAAAGAATTGAGAAACTACTGGCAGTAACACCGCAATATCCCATACATGCTTTGGATAAAGATGTATTATTGCAACATGCTCACCTAGCGATCGCTAGTTGCTATTCATAACCCAACGTGCATTCAAGTTGTATATTAGCAATTGCTAAAAGGCTAACAAAGATTGCAATTTTTAATTCTTAATTACGCCTAATGTGAATTAAACAGGTTGAGACTGGAAAGTGAGAACATCAATACCAAAACGGCGACGGAGCAACAAACGCAGAGTATGAGATGCAATCTTGGCTGCAATATGTACACAAAAGCCATCAACAGTTTTGTTGAGTAAGCGTTCGGGATTACGGCCAGTGTTTTGAATTTCGTGAAAAACACCTTCTACACGCTGGCGAACACGACTAATAAAGCGCTTCAAGCCATGAGAATGTTGAAGATGCTGGTTATCGCGCTTGAGTGTCCAGATTCGATTACCAGTGCGACGAGCGTAGGCGAAGCCCGCCGTAGGCATCGCGGCCTGCCAATCGGCAGAGATAAATCCTTTGTCTGCGTAAATATCACTAGCGCTAACCATCTCCAGAACACCATCAGCAGCAATTCTTTTATCTGTATTAGCAGGCACTATATCATAAGCAATGGGGATTCCATTCCACGTTGACAGCATAACTAGCTTGTAGCCAAAATAACGCATTTCTCTAGCGGCACACCAACCAGGAGTAGCATTTGCGGCAAAATCACTATGTCGCTTGTCACGTTTGAGTCCTAATACTGGTAATGGTTTGGTGTCGAGAAGGAAATATTTTTCACTTTCTCCAACCAATTGCTCTACCCAACTACGGCGTAAGTTTTCTAACATTCCATCCAACTTACGTAAGCGACGATTGAATTGACTTTGGTCAAGTAAATTGGGAAACCATTCAAAGTAATTTCCTCGGATAAAACCCAGAAACTGTGTTTCTCCCGGAAAAGGCAAATAATCCATTACCAGTGCTAGTGTCATGATTTCACTATCGCTCATTCTTACTTTAACTCCTGGTTTTAGGAGCGTTGTCTTTTTTACTTGCTTTTGATACCAATCATCTACCACTACAAAGATTGTCGTTAATAGCGTTCCAAAGTCTATGCTATTCATGGGGGAAGTCTGAGTTGAAAAGCTGGTAACTTTCATCTTCTTACTTCTCCCGCCTTTTTTCTAATTCACATTAGGCGTAATTTTTAATTTTTAATTGTTTAATGGGTGGTATAGGGGTCGAACCTATTTCTGCGGGTTAAAAGCCCGCTGCACAGCCGGTATGCCAACCACCCTGGTTAATTTGAAAAAGAAATGAGCAAGTGCGATCGTATGCTTATATCGCAAGCTTTGTAACACCAACACTAGATATAAATCCACCGGGGAGGTACTGCCCCTCCTATTTCTGTGTTATCAGCACAGCGCCTCGCTTTTCGGCTCCAGGTGGAAAAGAGGAAGATGGAGGAATCGAACCCCTACAGTTGCCCGTACTCCAAGGTTCAAGCTTGGTTGCCGTCCATTCAGCAGCATCTTCCATTCAGGGGTATCTGACGGGACTTGAACCCGCTATGACTGGTTCCACAAACCAGCGCCTCGACCACTTTGGCTTCAGATACCATCAGTGGAATCAATGGGAATTGAACCCATAACCTCCTGCTTGCAAGGCAGGCGCTCTAGCCATTTGAGCTATGACCCCATCAAATAAGTAAAAAGAGCAAAGTAAAAACTAAAAAGAAAGAGAAATATTAAATTCATTCTTTTGACTTTTGACTTTTAACTTTTGACTTGTTTAGGCGGGAATGGTAGGACTTGAACCCACAACTTTCGAGGTAGAAACTCGAAGCTCTATTCCATTGAGCTACACTCCCAATATTTGGTAGTCCTGGCAGGAATTGAACCCGCAACATTCTTCTTGTAAGGAAGACACTCTACCAATTGAGTTACAGGACTACGCAAGCGAGTGGCGAGACTTGAACTCACGCACTGAGTATGGCGTACTCAGATGCTACCGATTACATCACACCCGCAAGTTTTTAAAGCGGATAACGAGACTTGAACTCGTGCCTAGAGTTTGGAAGACTCGAATGCTACCTTTACACCATATCCGCACTATTTAAAATCAAAAATTACTTTTAGAGGTTGCTATTCGTGAGGAAAAAGCTTTATGAATTCGAGGGAAATCGCCTTTCAAATTCTGTGAAAGTCATGCTTTCTTTGCTCGAATCGAGAACCGAAAATAGAACGCTTTTAAATTTACCCCAAAATTGACCATTCGCTAATAAGAAGTCTGCAAACATCTGAGCAACCATTGATGGATCGTTCCTAAAAACACCGCATCCCCAAGCTCCTAAAATTAAGGCATCGCAACCTTTAGAAGCAGCCAGAGATAATAATTTTTCACCGCGTTTATACAAGATTTCTCTGATTTTTTCTACACTTTCAGGCTCTTTTCTCCAAATTTGACCAGCATTAGGAGCGGAAGTCGTAATAAAATCGACCAAATAAGCTTCTTCGAGCAGAGTGCCATCATCTTTTCGGAATACTGGACAACCAGGAGAGTAAATGATGCGATCTGAGTAGAGCAAGGATTTATGAGCGCGATGAAAATCGTAGTATTCGCGACATTTCAACAAGCTTTTGTACAGTGCAGAACTGCGTGTTAAGCTTTCTTTTTGAGCATGAGCGCCTTTGAGAAATCCACCACCAGGATTTTTAGCAGAAGCAAAATTGAGAACTCCAATTCTTTCAAATTTCTGCGTAGGCGTAGCCCGTCGTAGACATCGCGCTGTGCGTTCGGCTCCCATAAGCGTTGTCTCATTTCTCAGTGTAAATTCAGTCTTTGCAAATTGAGAATTACCTGAGAGAATATTTCGAGCGATCGCTGAAAGAGTTTCCGGCTCGTAGTATTCCGTCCCAGCAATACAGGATACTAATTCTCGGCCAATATTAATTTGCTTACCTTCAGGAGAGAAGTAGTGACCGGCTTCGAGAATTTTTAGGGTGTCTTGAGCGATCGCAATTCGTTTCATACTTTTTCATAGGATTTCCTAGTTACAAATTGTCTCACTAATTTCTAGTCAAGCTGGTGACAGGAATTGAACCTGCAACCTACTGATTACAAGTCAGTTGCTCTGCCAATTGAGCTACACCAGCCGAAACTTTGGTGACGGGGGCAGGAGTTGAACCTGCCGATGTTCAGGTTATGAGCCTGACGAGCCACCGTTGCTCTATCCCCGCATATTCACCAATACCCCTGACTGGATTTGAACCAGCAACCTCTTCGTTCTAAGTGAAGCGCCTCTTCCGTTGGGCTACAAGGGCAAACTTGGTACTCCCGACAGGATTTGAACCTGCAAAAACTAGATCCTCGGTCTAGTGCGTCTTCCGTTCCGCCACGAGAGCTTAGTACCCCTGACAGGATTTGAACCTGCAAAATCTGGACCCTGATTCCAGCACGTATGCCAGTTCCGTCACAGGGGCATATCGGGATGGCAGGACTCGAACCTGCGACTCCATGCTCCCAAAGCATGGCTTCTCGCCGCTGAATTACATCCCGTTGGTACTCCTGGTGGGAGTCGAACCCACAACGAAACAGATTTTAAGTCTGCCACCTCTTCCAATTGGGCTACAGGAGCAAAGTTTGGTACTCTTGGTGGGAATCGTAGACGCGGAGCGGCTTCCCGCAGGGTACCCACAACTTACCGTTTTTGAGACGGCAGCCTCTTCCAGTTGGGCTACAAGAGCAGAGTTTGGCAGCCCCGCCAGGGGTCGAACCTGGAATCTTCGCCTTCAAAGGGCGCTATGTTGCCAATTACACCACAGGGCTTTATTGCCAGGGCAGGGTTTGAACCTGCAACCTCATCGTTCAGAGCGATGCGACTTACCAATTCGTCCACCCGGCAATGAATGGCTGCCTCAGTAGGACTCGAACCTACAACCGCGCGGTTAACAGCCGCTTGCTCTACCATTGAGCTATGAGGCAACGAAGTCCCCCAGGTCGGAATCGAACCGACGACCTCCTGTTTTTCAAACAGGCGCTAACTACCAACTGAGCTACCGGAGGATAGGAGAAGGGATCATGTAAAGAGCGAGAGTGGAGGGATTTGAACCCTCACGTCTTCAGTTTCGTAGACTGAGATGTTATCCAGTTACACCACACTCTCAAAACGGAGAGAACAGGATTTGAACCTGCGACGGGTATTAATTACCCGCTTCCTCTTAGCAGGAGGACGCTTTTAGCCACTCAGCCACCTCTCCATAGTGGGTCGAGCAGGATTTGAACCTGCGCGCAAAAAAGAACAGTTTTACAGACTGTCGCCTTCAACCAGACTCGGCCACCGACCCATAATCATTCCCCCGACGAGAATTGAACTCGCATCTGTGCTTTGAAAGAACACTGACTTAACCATTCGTCCACGAGGGCATAATTGAGCGAATTTTGGATTTTAGATTTTAGATTTGGGATTAAATTTTTTAATCTAAAGTCGGCAATCCAAAACCCAAAATTGTCTGACGCAGGGGCTAGGATTTGAACCTAGAACATCGGATTTGGAGTCACGAGATGTTACCGTTACACCATCCCTGCATTTGGTGGCAGCGGCGGGATTTGCACCCGCATATACCAGGGTATGAACCTGGGGCTTTGCTGGTTAAGCTACGCTGCGACAGAGGTCAGAGCGGGATTTGAACCCGCGCTAATCGGTTTTGCAGACCAACGCCTTACCAACTTGGCTACCTGACCATTTGGGAGTCCCGACGAGATTTGCACTCGCAATCTTCAGCTTGAGAGGCTGACGGCTTAAACTATTCGCCTACAGGACTACAACCAGGGTGACGGGACTTGAACCCGCAACATTTCCGCAGACAACGGAACGCTCTAGCCAGTTGAGCTACACCCCGATTTTTTGGAATCTGTGCCTAAACTTTGAGGTTTTTAGGCACAGATTTTGTTGGTGAACTTGCCCATTTCTTATTTAGTTTTCAAGGTTCAGAAAATTGACTTTTTACTGTTAGAAACTGTTAGGAAAACAACCGAAACTCTAGGTAGCAAGCCTGTTGTGTATTACGGATGTATTCAGTGGTTTTGATGAGTGCAAAATTAGAACTTTTTTCGTTTATTGCCTCTACTGCCGATGGTTTGCAAGTAGGAGCAGCTTTGTTGACTAAGGATTCTGGTTTGTTTCAACGCTTTTCCTTTAGTTGTATGTAGAAGGTAACTTTGATTCTTGGGAAGCTTGTCTTTCGCTCCACTACAAATATACTACAAAATACTACAAGAGGTGTCAAGGGGTTTTAGAAAGTTTTTTTGAAATTGTCTAGAAAAGCTTCTGCACTTAGATTTGAACTTGCTAAACCCTCTGAAAAGTCAAACTACAGCTTATGATTGGGTGAGTCTTTAAAAGCCTGACGTGACAGACAACTACCTCATGCGACAAAAGATAATTAGTATTGTCGCGATCGCTTCTAGTATTACAGCTTGTAGTATTGCTCCAGGCACTTCCCCACAATCGGGGTTGAACCAGCCAGCAAGCAAAATCCATACTGCACAAATTCAAGATCCTGCAAAGGGCCAAATTAATGCCCAGCTACCACCATCAGCCCAAGTAGAAAACCCTACTTTTACAGTCCCAGCTAAATTTCAGGGAAAAACAGTTTATAAAGTGCAACCCAGCAACAACGAAAAAGTTATTGCTTTAAGCATTGATGATGGGCCTTGGCCAAAGACAACCCTAGAAATGCTGGATATCCTGAAGCAAAATAATGTTAAAGCAACATTCTTTTGGGTAGGACAAGCCTTACAAGCAAATCCCGACCTAGCCAAACAAGTGGTAGCCCAGGGACACGCCATTGGCAACCATACTTGGCATCATTGGTATCGGCGGATGGATGAAGCCACAGCCAAGAGTGAAATCGATCGCACATCCGATCTGATATACAAAACTACAGGAGTTAAAACGGCTCTGTTTCGTCCTCCTGGAGGCTTTTTAAATAACGGACTAGCCGCTTATGCTAAAAGCCAGAAAGATGCTGTAATTATGTGGTCACTAACTTCAGCCGATACCGATCCTCACGCCAAACCGCAGGCATTTGTAAATAATGTGCTGAAAGGCGCGAAACCTGGTTTTATTGTTTTAATGCATGATGGTGGTGGCGATCGCCGCAGAACGGTAGAAGCTTTGCCACAAATCATCAGTGGACTAAAACAACAAGGCTATCGATTTGTGACAATTCCTGAACTGCTGCAAATGAAGGAATGACTCACCTGATTTTAGATTTTAAATTTGGGATTTTGGATTACTCAATCCAAAATCCCAAAAAGTCTGTTCGCGCAGGCGAGAACAAATCCAAAATTGAATCACCCGACTATTTCGTTTATTCGCTCAGGACAGAAGCACAAGATTGAGCTTCCTGCCACAGTTTGTGCAAAAAGAACTCAGCGCGATCGCTCATAGCGGTGAAAAACACACCTACAGAATCCTTAGAACTATCTGATAGCCAAGAACCCCGCAGGGTGACTTCCAGATATTCGGTATCGCAGGCACAGAGGGCAATGATTTCTCTGTCATCTCTTTTTACCTCAGCCCTGAGTACTTCTACTCCTGGCAAATCAACAGGAAGCAAAAAGGAAGCGGTAGTGGGTTCAATGCAAAAACTTTGCCCAACTCGCAGGGCTAAAATCACTCGCTGCGCTACCCATTCTTCTAGCGACAGAGTTACACATTCCAAATCAAAACTGCTTTCGGTGTAAGTTAATTTCAGCATTCCTTATGCTCTCCTGTTATTCCAGGCTTCCTTGCATATCTATCCAAAACTGTTCAGCAAAAGAAATCGCGGGGTGAATTGGCGCTTTTGGTTTGGTACGCAGCTGCATACCAGCTTCAAACAGGGTGCGATCGCCTTTACGGGAGTTACATCTTTCACAAGCTGCGACTACGTTATCCCAAGTGTGAGAACCGCCTTTAGAACGCGGCATCACATGATCTAGCGTTAGATGTTTACCGCTACCGCAATATTGGCAACTGTGATGATCTCGTCGCAACACTTCCCGCCGATTCACTGGCGGAACTTTCCACATCCGCTCATTAGAAGTGATTGTCAAGCGAATGTGTTTTGGCACATCAATTACCAAATTGGGTGAGTGAACTTGCCAGCCGCCTTCTATGGTAAAACCCAGCGGTTGCGCCTTGTTGGTTACTAACAGCACAATCGCGCGCTTAATATTGACCCGACATAGTGGCAAGTAATTTTGGGAAAACACCACTACAGATTGCTCCAACACTTGCATTGCGTTCGCGCCGCGCATGGAAGATATCGTCACAGCTTAACTCCTTATAAAAAAACCCCCGCTTCTTGTTTTGGTGAAGCGGGGGTTAGAATTGACCGGAAAATTTTCTGGTCTTATGTCGGTACAGGATTCCTTTTTCTGTACCCCCCGCTTTGTTCATCTAGTTGTGGTTTTGCAATTAGTGCAATAATGCTGAGATATTTATAATCATCATTACCTTCTGTGATTTGCCCATGATTCCGGCTACCATCGCCCATAAATAAATACTCCACTTCCATAGCGGCTGATTCCCAACTGGCTCGGCAATTGGTAGGGCACAAAATTGAAGTAGAGATGGGGTAAATGGATTTCACAGAAAATTTCACCTATTGAACATTCCTTTAAACATACTACACTTGTATTACTATCCTGTCTATACCTTTAAGGAGAAAAACTGATGCATACGATCGCTCGCACCCCAACCACCGATATGGAAGTTACCAGCATCCGTCTAGAGCGGGAACTTAAAGATAAGCTCAAAGAAATCGCTGGAAATCAGGGATATCAAGCTCTAATTCGAGATATCCTTTGGAATTATGTCCAGCAAAAATCAGGTGAGTGGAAGCCTCGATTTTCGCGATCCGACATTCGAGCTAGCATCGCTGCCACAGCCCAGCAAGAAGAACGCTGTGTACTAACAGGTCAACTAATTCAACCCCAACAACCGATGTTGTTAGGACTGACAAGGAACGGCGATATGGTTCCCCTGAGTGTCGAAAGCTTGGCTGGATAGTTTTTTATATTCAAACGAATGCAGCCCAGTTATTTTTACTAATAACTGGGCTGCATTCAAAATTTAGCTATCAAGAAAGGCAGTCCCGATGAAACAAGTTTCAAAAGCCTTGAATGAAAGAATAACTGGGGACTGGGTACTGGGGAGACAATAGTAACTACTCACTCATCACTCATTACTCAGCACTCAATATTTTACTGAGAGTTACGGAGATCAACGAGTAGCCTGTTAAACCTACTAAGTTTTTAAATAAATGTAATAAAACTTTATAGAGTGAGTTACGTAATTTTACGTGATGTAAAGGGTAATTTTGCTGGAATTCCAGAGAAATTACGGTTTATGTATACTTACCGACAGGATAAAGTTAATAAATTATTTCCAGATAGAGCAGTTAAAAATAAGCTAACAGAAGCATTTATAGGATATCTTAAATATTCTATTACTTATGTACCAATGTAGCAATTTGCTTGATACAGGGGAAATTTGGCCATCTGAGATAGAAAAGGGCTATAACAGGTGAGAGAAAGTATTCACACAAAATTTGTCAATTATCAAGGTGTAGCAACACAACTAAAGGTGAAGAATATGCCAAGAGGTTGGGTGCAAGAACAATGGGGTTATTATCCAAGGGCGTGCCAAGAATGAAGAAGCCTTTATCATCGCCGCCACATTACGTAGATGACATAGATCGACTACAACATTACCAAGTCAAGCTGATGCAGCATCAGGAAGAACGTGCCCGCCAGTTGGTACAACAAATTAACCAAATCATTGCCAATAGCTCTGCTACGGCATTGATGCTGCAAGATATTGCCCAATTACTAGGAGTTACTTTTCAAGTAGATTGCTGCTGCTTGGTTTCAGTGGCGGATGAAACATCCGACGAAGCAGCTACTACTAATTGGTGTGCTGATGAATATCTAGGGTTGCCACACCCAGAAGAAATGTTTTCGATGGAACAGTTACTTATGCACTCGCCAGTGTTGCAATGTGCTGCCCAACCATTGACTATTGAAGACATTTCCATCATTCAGAACAGTCTGGTAATTGGGTGTCAATATTTGCCACTACCGATAAAAGCGGTTTTGGCAATTCCCACTCGGTTTGGTGGCAATAATAACGGAGTGATTAATCTGATTAAATTCCAACCTTATGAATGGAGTGAATCAGAAAAACAATTGCTCAAAGATGTGGAGTCAGCTTGTGCGATCGCTTTTTCTAGAGTGGCACAAGCTCAACTAATTGCTCATCAAGAGCAGTACGTGCAAAAGAGCAAGCAGCATCAAAGCTTGATCAAGCAACTGACCGTATTAAGTCGCAGCAACTTGGAGCTTAATCAAATGCTCCAGTTAGTTATCGCCTCTACTGCCGAATCTCTACAGGCAGATCGGGGTTTGCTCATATCACTGAAATATACAGATCCACTATTTAGGACTCAAGCTAAAAAACAAATTCCCAAAGCAAGAGCTACTGTGATTGGTGAATGGGCTAGGGAAGCACAAAATTCCCGCACTAGTAAACCAGACACCTTAGCTCAGTCTTTCTTGATTTCAGAGTGTGGTTTATGCCAGCGTGCCTTCATGGATTCTGGAAAAGCAGTAATCTTTGATGACTATACAGACCAAAACGAAACCTTGACAGCGGCCCCATTATTTGCAATTGAGGAATTGCCGGCGGTACTTTTAGTGCCATTAGAGAGCCAAGGTAAAATCTTAGGATTCTTGGTGCTACAGCAATCTGTGATTCGCAATTGGCAACCAGCAGAATTAAATCTTGTAGAAATGGTTTCTGCTCATGTGAGTAACGCCATAATTCAGTCACAGACATTGCGCCAAGTGCAAACTTTGGTAGATGAACGGACGGCGAAACTTCAGAGTAGTCTGGAACTTCAAGCGAAACTGCATGAAAGAACACGGCAGTATGTTGAGCAGTTACGTAAACTTAATGAACTCAAAGATGAATTTTTGAGTAACATGAGCGATCGCCTACGCTACCCCCTGACAAATATGCTGATGTCAATTCGCAACTTGCGTTTGCCAGGAATAGCACCAGAGCGTCAAGTTAGATATCTGGATATCCTTGAGCAAGAATGTTCCAAGGAAATCAACTTGATTAATGACTTGTTGACACTCCAGAAACTAGAGTCGCCTCACGAAGCCCCGCTATTACAATCTATAGATTTAAATACTAGAATCCAGGATATAGCAGCATCTTTTGAGAAAAAACTTGGCGAAAAGGGATTAAGGATTTCTGTAGATTTACCAGAAGATTCGCTAAAACTGCAAACAGAACTGGAGAGTTTTGACCGAATCCTGCAAGAATTATTAACAAATGCTTGTAAATACTCAGAGCAGGATACAATAGTCCGCCTGGAAGCGGCTCACCGAGTCGATCAACAAATCGATCAAGTTATCATAAAGGTGACGAATATAGGACGCGCGATCTCTGAAGAAGAAGCGACCTATATTTTTGACAAGTTCCGTCGCGGAAAAGGGCGTTGGACTCCAGGGACAGGCTTGGGACTTGCTCTAGTCAAGTCTTTAGTGCAGCACTTGAATGGAGCGATCGCAGTTGAAAGTCTCCCCATCTCGGATTCTGAACAAAGCGAAATTTGCTTCACCCTGACTCTGCCCCAATTTTCTGACGAAAGCAAACCATAATTCTGAAAGTGACTAAAAAACAGAACACAACAGAGAACGCTGATTTGCAGTCTTCCACTGATGACACCGACCTAGAAGGGGATTTGCTTGCTCAGGTAGAAATTCAAATTGAGAAAATAGCAGAGCGACAGCGGCAAATTAGTGCTAAAGTCCAAATTCCCCATCCAGTGGAGCAAATCTGGAAGGTTCTGACAAATTATGAAGCCTTACCAGACTTCCTCCCCAACCTCGCCAAGAGTTGCCTAATCGAGCATCCCAATGGTGGAATTCGACTGGAGCAAGTAGGCTCCCAACGCTTACTGAATTTCAACTTTTGTGCGCGAGTAGTTCTGGATTTGGAAGAATGCTTTCCCAAAACAATTAATTTCCGCATGGTAGAGGGAGATTTTAAAGGCTTTTCTGGTAGCTGGTGCTTAGAGCCTTATTCCTTCGGTGAGTATATAGGAACAAATTTGTCCTACACAATTCAGGTTTGGCCTAAACTCACTATGCCAGTGGGAATTATTGAAAATCGCCTGAGTAAAGATTTGCGGTTAAATCTCCTAGCTATTCACCAACGTGTAGAAGAACTAGCCAGCAAAGAACCGTATGTATAACAGTTAAACCATCATTCAGGAGTGTTGCTGGATGATGGTTTTTATCGTTTAACTTCAAACAAAAAGCTCTTGCTTTTTATTTTTATTGTTTTTAAGTACCCCCAGGGGAATTCGAATCCCCGTTACCTCCGTGAAAGGGAGGTGTCCTAGGCCTCTAGACGATGGGGGCATCAGACTCAGACCTTTTATAAGTTAACCAATTTCCTCGCAGTTGTCAACAGGTTTTGCCAAAAAAAGTTTGTGGCAGCTAAACTGGGTGGAGGCGAAAGCTTGAAAGAGGATACAAGGATATGGAGACAAAAAAAGAAGTTCGTAGATGCTGCTGCGGTCAGCCGCAGAGTTTGTCAGTTAACGATGCTGGCGATTTAGGAGGATATACAAATCGAAAAAACGCTAAATACAACAAGGAACAAAGGGTATGATGTTGTACCCTGTAGAGTTAATATCTACGGTTTTTTACAAAAGATTTTGAAATAAATCGCTCAAAATCTACAACATGGAAGCATCTTTTGAAATTACTATACAGATGGCGATCGCCGTCTTTGCGGGTATTAGCGCCCAAGTGCTAGCCGCATACCTTCGTGTACCCAGCATCGTCTTGTTATTGCTGTTGGGCATCTTGTTTGGCTCTGATGGCATCGGGTTATTGCATCCCCATTCGCTAGGCACTGGGCTAGAAGTTATTGTCGCCCTCGCAACGGCAATAATTTTGTTTGAGGGCGGACTTAACTTGGATCTACGAGAATTAGGCAGAGTTTCAGTTAGCCTGCAATTGCTTGTCACTCAAGGAACGTTAATCACATTACTTGGTGGGAGTATGGCAGCCCACTGGCTGGGGGAATTTCCCTGGAACATAGCTTTTCTCTACGCTTCCATAGTTGTAGTGACAGGCCCAACGGTCGTTGGCCCTTTGCTTAAACAAATTAATGTCGATCGGCAAGTAGCAACACTTTTGGAAGGGGAAGGGGTTTTAATCGACCCTGTAGGGGCTATCCTCGCCTTCGTTGTCCTCGATACGATTTTGAACGGCGATGCTGACCCCATTAATGCGATCACTGGTTTATTGATGCGTTTGGGTGTTGGTGCAGCAATTGGTGGTGCTGGCGGTTATCTGATGAGTTTGATTTTCAAACGCGCCAGTTTTCTGTCATTTGAACTAAAAAATTTAGTGGTGTTGGCGATTCTTTGGAGCCTGTTTACCTTATCGCAAATGATCCGCAGTGAATCGGGAGTAATGACAACAGTAGTTGCAGGAGCAGTATTTGCGAACTCCTCAGTCCCAGAAGAACGTCTTTTACGAAGTTTTAAGGGTCAGCTAACAATTCTCAGCGTCTCGGTGCTATTTATCTTATTAGCTGCTGACCTATCCATTGCGAGTGTGTTTGCTTTGGGTTGGGGTAGTTTATTTACTGTTTTGGTACTAATGTTTGTCGTTCGCCCGATTAATATTCTCTTGTGTACCTGGAACAGCGATCTAAACTGGCGACAAAAATTATTTTTAAGCTGGGTTGCGCCAAGAGGAATTGTTGCTGCTTCCGTAGCTTCTTTTTTTGCGATTTCGCTGACACAGCGCGGCATTAACGGCGGTGATTCCATCAAAGCTCTGGTATTCCTCACAATTATCATGACTGTTGTCTGTCAAGGGCTAACAGCTGGTTGGGTTGCTAAATTGCTGCAAATCACCTCTAAAGACGCAATTGGGGCAGTAATTGTGGGTTGTAATCCCTTAAGTCTTTTGATTGCCCGGTTCTTTCAAGAACGGGGAGAAAACGTTGTGATGATTGATACTGACCCCGAATGTCTTGTACAAGCTGAGGCGCAAAATCTCCGGGTGATTGCCAGCAGTGCCCTAGATGCTGCTGTTTTGGAAGAGGCCGGACTTGCTTCTATGGGTACTTTTTTGGCGATGACGAGTAATGGTGAGGTGAATTTTGTTTTGGCTCAACGAGCTGCTGAAGAGTTTAATCCACCACGTGTTTTAGCTGTTTTCCCCCGCGATCCGCAAGCGAGTAACTCAGCTAGTAATAAAGTTAATCAAGCTTTTATCCCAGACTTAGCTATTAAAACTTGGAATGAATATTTGAATGATGGGCGAGTTAAATTGGGGACGACCACGCTAAATGAGTTGGAATTTTCTACTCAATGCGATCACATCCAAGAAAAGATTCGGACTGGGGTATTGATACCGCTATTGATAGAACGAGAAGAACGTTTACAGGTAATGCCAGCTAACCAAGATTGGGAAATTGGCGATCGCATTATTTATCTGTTACATGACCCCAGACCTAGCCTTTTAAAACGTTTATCTGGTGCCACCCAATCCACTCCCCTCTCTTTAGAAAAGTTACCGGAGGTTGAAGACCTATCCCTCGCCCAATTTTAGATTTTAGATTTTAGATTTTTCCTTCAATCTAAAATCCAAAATTCAAAATCTAAAATTGAATTGCTTCTAACTCCTAACTTCTAACTCCACTTGCGATTCCTGCCAGAGTAAAGCAGAGAAATGCACTATGGCCAGAATTAGAGTGGCCACCGAAATCAGATAACTGTGTATTGTGTAAAGGTGTTCGACGGTAACTGTGTTAATAGCTCCACCGCCGGTTAGGATGTCGCGCAGTTGGCCACCAATGAAAGGAATAGCTTCGATAGTTCCTAGCTCAATGTTAAAACGCCAGTATCCTTCCTGAGTCCAATCCAAAATCATCGCTGTCCAATCTAGCCCGATCGCACTTAGGGTCAACAGAATCCCACTAATCCAAGCTGTGAGCCAACTCTGGCGAAATTGCCTACCTAAAAACATCACCACAATTTGAATTAAGGCGATCGCAATTACCGCGTTACCAGCAATGTTATGCGCTCTCCAAAACAACCAGCCGTATGGTAGTTGTGTATTAATCATCTTTAAGGAGTTATAAGCCCCGCCTGCTGTCGGTTCATAGTAAAAAGACAGTAGAACTCCGCTAGATACATAAATTAAACACAGAGTCAAAATCACGACCGATAATATCGTCGCTATTCGTCGCAAAATCTGATCGAACTGGGTGCTTTGCATGGTTCACCCCTCCTGTTCTTAACTAAGTATTTATTCTTGTTACAATTTTAGCTAAGAAATATTAATAAATGTTGCATTTGTCAGAAAAAGATAAAGTTTTTTAAATTAGATATTGCACCCAAGCTTTTAAAGGTTCTGCTGAACCGTACCAAATCCCAGGACTTCTGGGAGAATGTCTGACACCTTCAATCACCAGATTTTCTGCACCTTCTAAATGAGCAGCTGCAATGGGGGTGATGCCATCTCCCCAAGTGTTACCCTGACCACAGGTTAATTGGTAACTGCTGTAAGCTAACCAACTACCAGGCCGCCTTTGGCCAAAGATAGTTTTGCCAGCCACACAAATGTAACGAACGTTTTTGTGAAAGGCTCCTGGGTAGTTATTGGTGACAAAATCGAGATTGAAGCGCGTCCAGCGTTCTTGGCTAATGTGAGGTGTACCCAAGGTGATGAGATTAGCAACCAGGGGATGTGCTTCCCAGAGAAATGGTTTGACACCACCGCGTCCCAAATAGGGTTTTTCTCCCATATAAATACGGGATATCCAACCTCCGGCTGAGTGACCAATTAAGTTAACTTGAGTAGCATTATATTGCAGTAATGTGTGCTTGATTGTGCGATCGAGTTGTTGCAAAATTGGTGTTACGGGTCTTCCTCCGAGAGTGGGGAACCAGTCACGCCGTCGCAGTGGCACTGTAACGGTGGGAAAATCTAACTGTTGTAAAGATTGTTCTAGTTGGCGATAAGCGATCGCGCTTTCTAGATATCCAGGTAAAATAACTGTCGGTAACGGCATTTTAAATTTTTGATGCAGTGATTGAGGGTTTGAACTTTTTGGTCGAAGAAGTAGTCATGATTCAAGAGCTAGAATTGCGATCTTCTGATTCGCTAACTCCTTTGATAGAAACCCAAATAGCTTTGGTGGGGTTTAGAACGAGAATGCTCATAAAATTGTACAATTTGCAACAGTTTTAGGGGCTGCCGATGTGGTAGTATTTTCACATAGGGACTAGTCTTGGATCAGCAAGTGTGCCATCTGTTACAGGAGCGTAGTTGACTGGAAACCAGTAAAAATAACAAGGCAACATCTGCTGAAGTTGTGATTTTCCCAGACTTGTGCGTTTACTTAAACTTTATAAATATCCCAGATATTAATTTTAATTAGGTTTAATTGGGTGCGTCATAAAAATAAGAAATCAAAAGTAGTAATTTTTCAAATATCTCTTTAGCAAGTTCAAATTTTGAAGATTATGATATAGCGTCATTGATTAATTAGAAACTTGAATAAATGGCAATTTTGGCGTTTTGATTGCCAGCAGAGGAAGTTACTATTTCCTTAGAGAAACGCATCTCTTACAAGACATTAAAATATAGTCGGAAAGAGAAAATCGCTAGTCAACTGCAACTGAGTCGAGTGAACGATAACAGCCATGTCTTACGTCTCCCTGCTGAAAAATATACCAGAAATCTTAAGCCAACCAATTGGGATAGCAGCTATAGCCTCCCTTGGTATTCACGGTGCGATCGCCATGATTGTGCCATTGATGCCTATGGAGTCTAACAAGCCCAAAGAAACAGCATCATCCAAAACAGTCGGACTTTTGGAATTGAGCCAAGCCGACCAAAACCGCTTGCCTCAAACCACGCCCCAAGTCGGTTTACAACAATTTCCTCCAGTAGCACCACTTTCGGCACCGAACCTTAGCCCCCAAACTGGATTAACTCCATTAGCGCCACCGCCATCCAGCCAATTCGTACTGCCTCCGTTACCCGCATCATCGAATAACTATTCAGTCTCATCCTTGCCTACAAGACAGTCTTTGCGGATGATTCCTAGTGATAATTTGCGATTTGACGCCTCTAAATTTGACAGTTCTAGATACAATACCAGCGCCAAATTTTCTCCATCGGTTCCTCGTGTCAATAATATTGCCAGTAATAATATTACCAGTAATAATATTGCCAGCAATTATGAGCCATCTAAGCCGCTAGCTCTAAATAGATTGCCAGAATTGCAGTCACAGAAAATACCAGATGATATTCTGCGGAATCCCCAATCTCCAACATTCTCTAACACTACCCCCATTGCAGCAGCACAGGGAAATATAACTTCGCCAATGACGCAACCAGTTAATAATGCGTCTAGAATTGCTCAAAACCCGCTGATAAATTCTCTAAAGCAAGCGCCAAGAAATGGAGCTGCTTTAATCGGAAGTAGGGGAATCACACCTCAGAGACCTGATTTATCGGTGAAAGGAACTCAACAGGCGATCGCACAGCTAGACTCCTACGCAAACCTGAGAAAAGAAGTCCAGCAACAATACCCCAACGCTGAACAAAAACCAGTCATTCGCCAAACATTACCCACAGATCGGCCGAATCTTCAAGGTGCCGTTTTGGGTGTATTGGTTGTAGATCCTGATGGTAAGGTCTTAGATATCAAGTTTCAAGACAAGCTCATTTCCCCGGAATTGCAACTAAAAGCAAGAGAATACTTCAACAAGCAATCCCCTAAGGGAGATAAACAGATTAGTTCTTATCCCTTTAACCTACGTTTCCAAAACAGCACTAACAATACCACTGAGACTACTCAAGAGCAAAAGCCCTCTTCATTATCCACACCAGGAATAAATAACAATCAGCTTACGCCTTTACCAGCAGCTACTTCTAAACCGTTACCTGATTTGCGAATCAGAAATAACCAGCCTACGTCCTTACCGACAGGTATTCTGAAACCATTAGCTACACCAGGAGTCAATGGCAATCAACCTGAGTTCTCACCGGCAGCTACTCCCAAACCATTATCTGAACTTAAAATCAAAAATAACCAGTCCACGCCTTCATCGGCAGCTACTAATTCCGAAGCCTTATTGCTGCCAAGAGTCAATAAGGGTCTGGCTACACCCTCGGTTGAATCCGATCAAAAATTAGTAGAAGTATTGCGTCAAGTGAAGGAAAACAGAGAAAAGTCTAATCCAGAGAAATAATCATCCGCTCATGATTTTGGATGAATAACTCCACCCCACTTGCGGGATGGAGTTTTTTATAAATATAGTTAATTTGGGAGTAAAAAAATTAATTGTAGGTTGGGTGGAGGCTTTGCCAAAGTCTACATCCTGATATCTGTTGGGTTGCGCTCCGCTCCACCCAACCCAATACTTCTCGGTTAAGCATTTTTAACTCGGAATCGGGTTTGGGGAAAAGGTTAAAGGGTAAGGGTTAAAGGTTTTTTCTTTCCCTTTCCCCTTTTCCCCTTAACCGAGAAGTATTGCCACCAAACCTACGCATTGGGCCCACCCTACAAGAACTAGACGGTATAGCTGCATTTACCAGCCTTGTTCTGCATTTTGAAAAACGTAAGCAGCTACCTCCAGAATATCCTCAGTACTTAACTTATCTTTAAAAGCAGGCATGGCATTTTTACCATTTTGTACTTGGTGGATAATCGCCTGAATTGAGTCACTATCATAATTTTCTAAGTATTTTGATAATGCTTCCTTTTTCAAAGTTTTCTGGATAATCAGGATATTACCGCCACCGATATGGCAAGAAGCGCAGTTAGCCTCAAAAATTTTAGCACCGTTGGGTGTTTCGGCAGCTAGTGCTGGACTAATGAATGTCAATTTGAATATGGCGATCGCCGACATTAAAATTAATAAAAGTATTCTCAACAGAATTTCCTCGCAACAAGCCTCCAGCAAGAGTATAAACGCGATTAATCCCCGATTAAGTCAAATTTGATCAAAATTGGCGGTAACGAGTTCACTCCTACATCGCTACAGGTTACTTAGCGTCTTCGGGAAGGATAGAACTTGTTACCGCCATTGATGTCTTTTGTGCGTCACTCTAGGAGTGTGGCGTGTTCCGATGAGCTAATTTCACTAACGCTAGTGTTTCTAACTCTCGACAGTGATTGTACCAACCATGCCAGCACCACGGTGGGGATTGCAGTAGAAAGTGTAGTCACCAGCAGGTGCATCTGCGGGGAAGGTGGTTGTTTTGGTTTGGCCAGGATTCAACAGCAACTTGGTATGAGATAGAGATTTTGCCAATTCAGCGTTTTTAGTGGGGTTTTTGGCAGCATCAAACACCACATTATGGGGGGGAACTTTGTTGTTCACCCATTCAATTGTGTCGCCTGGTTTGATGGTCAACTTTTTCGGTTCAAATGCTAGCAATCCTTTATCGCTACCCAATTTCACCTTGTAGGTTTCAGCCGAAGCACTGGGAGTAAAAACAGCAAAGCTGCTAACAACTAAAAGGATTGTCAATACAGCTAAACTAAGGCGTCGCCAGCTTGCCGAAATTAATTTCATAGCTCTCTCCTAACAAACAATTTTTTTCCCTTTCTCATTTTAAATAAAATCAACGCCAAATATGACAATCTGTCATAGATAAATTTTTTTTTAATAATGGAGAGCAATTTCTTGCAAAAAACTGTGCAATTAGTAGTAAATGGGGAACGGGGAATAGGGAATGGGGAATAGGGAATGAATTCTTCCCAATGCCCAATGCCCAATGCCCTATTCCCAGTAACTCAGTTCCAGGATTTAGTAATAGATTTTTCCGCCTCCCCACTTAGTACCAACGATTTTGGGTTGTAAAAGAATATGACCGGCGATCGCCTCCAAGTCCTCATCTGTCAGATTTCGCACTGCTGTGAAAATATCTGCGCTTTTGAGACTGGGGTGTATTTCAGAAATCTCTTCTTCCCCGTCGTAAGTAGTGGGATTTTTCAGGTAATCGACTAAGCCTTCAATGTTATTACGGTTGGGTGTTGCCAGTGCCAGGTCTTCTGGAGTGAGTCCCACGTTTTGATTTGTCTTGGTAACTCCACCAGCATGACATTGGGCGCAAGCGTAATTAAATAAGCGTTTGCCTTCTTTGACTTGTTTAAGGCTGAGTACGACGGTATCACCTTGAGTATTTAATGGCACTGTTCGGGTAGCTTTGTCCAGTTCCACTGCTGTCGCGCTACCGACAAGCAACTGAAACGAGAGTAAAACAGTAGCCACAACAACGCCAATTAGTCTTCTAAACATGTTTCCCCTTAAAAATTTTGACGCTCAACACAGCTAACTAAGAACGCGATTCTCAATCTCCAAGCTGCTAATTGCTAATGACTCATTATTTTTTGTCATTAGCTATCAGTGATTAGCTAAAGCCGAGATAACCCTTTAGGTGACTTCGTTATCGCCCACCGAGTCGCTAGTACCTTTTGGGCGTATTTCAGACGATATTTGGGAAATAATTGCCTTTGCATCTTCTAACGCCAAACGGGTCTTTTGGTGTTTGTAGGCGATTCCCAGTTGGTTGCACAGAGAAAACACTTTTTCTACAGGAATGCTGTAGTCGGCTGCTATCTCTGCGATCGATAGGTCTGCAAAACCCATAATGCTTATTAACTGATAGATAGAGATTGAGTCTCTGTAATACCAATATCACGTTAGGAGTCCAATTTGTTGCCCAAAATACTGTTTGGGGAATGGGGCATTGGGTATGGGGCATTGGGCATGGGGCATCGGAAGCAGGGGAAGCAGGGGAAGCAGGGGAAGCAGGGGAAGCAAGGGAAGAATTTTTAACTCTTGACTAATGACCAATGACTATTAACCTTTTCCCCCAGTAAAGGTGACGCTTTGAATAAAGTAACGATTAAAAAAGGCGTAAATACCTAAAGCTGGCAGGGTAAAAACCATAGAAGCCGCCATAATATAGTTCCAATAGCTGATGTATTGACCTTTAAAGGTGTTCAGTCCCAAAGGGAGGGTAAACATTTCTGGGTCAAATAGGATAACTATAGGCAGTAAAAAATTATTCCAACTTCCCATAAACACAAATACTGCTTGTGCTGCTAGTGCTGGCTTTGCCAAAGGTAAGACAATATGTCGGAATATCCCAAAGGTATTTAAGCCATCGAGTTGAGCGGCTTCTTCTAGTTCTTTAGGAAAATTAACAAAAAACTGCCGCATCATAAAGATAAAAGTGGCATTCACCATGCTAGGCGCGATCATTCCTTGGTAAGAATTTAGCCAGCCGATCGCTTTTAAAATTAAAAATGTAGGAATTAGCGTGATTTGGGCTGGTACTGCCAGCACAGCCAAGATTAGGAAGAACCAAAAACGCTTGCCTACAAAGTGCAGTCTTGCCAAGGCATAACCAGCCATTGAATTTAACAACAAGTTTAAAAGGGTGACGCTGATGGCGATCGCTACACTGTTAAACAACCAGCGCCAAAACAGCGGTTCTTGGAGAAAGATTTGCCTGTAGTTATCGAGAGTAAAATTCTTGGGGAGAAAGTTGGGTTCACCACTGACAATCTCTGATAGCGGCTTAAATGATGCTGAAAATGCCCAGAGAAAGGGTATTAGGGTAATGATGGCATAGAGTGTCAGCAGGACGTATAACAGGGCTTTGAGCCAGAATAAGCCAGAGGTGTTAGTCAAATCGTTCGCCTCCGAAAAGTCGGCGCTGAATCAAAGTAATGAGAATGATGGCTGTTGCTAACAAAAATGCGATCGCAGCTGCATATCCCATTTGTAAATTCCGAAACACAGCTTGATAAATCAGCAGCACTACAGTTAAGGTAGCGTTGTTCGGCCCGCCAGTACCGCCAGAAAAGATGTAAGACTGGTCAAAAAGTTGAAAAGTCCCAATCACCCCCACTGCTACCACAAAGAAGGTTACAGGCTTAAGCAGGGGAAGAGTAATGTAGATAAATTGCTGCCACCCATTTGCACCATCGAGTTCCGCCGCCTCATAAAGTGTTTGGGGTATATCCTGCAACGCCGCCAGATAAATCACCATGAAAAATGGCGCAGTTGACCAAATGTTCATAATCATAATGCCTTTGAGCGCAACTGCTGGATCGCCCAACCAGTTATAAGTCGGTAGCCCTACAAACGCGAGAAAATCGTTTAGTAGCCCATCGGTGTTATAAATCCACATAAAGATCAGCGTCAGCACTGCTGAAGAAGTGACTGTGGGCAAAAAATAGAGGATGCGCCACCAGTTTTTACCACGAATCCCAGAATTCAGAGTTACCGCCAGAATTAAAGCTAGTACAGTTTGAGTTGGCACAACAATTGCTACATAAGCTGCTGTGTTTCTCAAAGCAATCCAAACCCGTTCATCTTCAGCTAATCGCGTGAAGTTACGAAAACCGATGAACTCGTACTCAATACCGCCGAGAAGTTGGACTTTTTGCAGGGAAAGAAAAACGGCGTAGAGAATAGGTAAGACTACAAAAGTTCCCAAAACTAGAATTGTGGGCATCATGAACATATACCCAGCCAAGTCTTCGGTGATGTTCCACCTGGGGTTACTCCGCCGCCTGTTGATTTCAAACACTACTAAACCTCCATCTAATCTCGCACTAACCCGACTGTAGCGATGGATTGTGCATGATTATTTATCGTACTTCCAGACCAAAATAAAGACATTGCTTGTGTGCGTTAGCTAGATATGTCAGTTAGGGAACTATATATTTAGTTTCTTTGGGATGCTCACAAAATGTCATATACAGCCTATTTACGTTCAATTAAAAGTAAACTTCAGAGAACTGGTAAAACTCAAAAAAGTCTACGAGTCAAAACTATCATAGAACAGTTTGGCTACCAGCGTAGAAGTCAATCATTCATAGACGATTTTAATACTGCCCTTGATGAATTGGGGCTTTGTGCAAATCCTCGGTTGGATTTACATGTTCCCTTAGATACAAAAATAGCTATTTCTATTAAAGGTGTAGAACCAACAAATGAAGTTGCGGAACCTCAATCAATTTCAGCCAAACTAAAAGAGGCAGTTTCAGTCAAACATGATTTTTTCTACTACTTGTTTGATTTTGGTTCTGAACAAGAATATGAACGATTTCAAGCGTGTTTAGATTCTCAACAGCCAGTAGGTATTTTTTTGATTCCACAAGTAGAAGATTTCTTCTGTGATATTGTTGTCAAAATCTTTAATTATGAATTAATTAGAAAGTCTCAATATGGAGGCTATCATAGTATACCAAAAGTTGCCACTAGGAAAGTTCCTACAAGTATTCTTTCAGAAGATAAAGATTGTGCAGATGAGCAAGAAAATCCTATTTCCGATGCTAGTATTTTCCAGTTTCATCGCTCAACTATGACCAGTATTATCCTTGGCAACACTGGCTTAGAGTTGCTTGATTCTGAAAAATTCGATCAGCAGTTTGAACAGATATCTCTATATGCAAATAAATATAACTCTGAACAGTTCTTCATTTTATTTCATTGTCCATCGGCATTAGAAATCCAAGCCCATCAGCAAGAAGATGCTTTAGGATACTTGGTAGATAGAGTTGCTAGTAAAATTCCTTTTACTTTTACTCTCAGGTGTAAATATCCAAATGAAGCATCTATTGAATATAAAGAAGAAGTGTACGCCCATTTCCGTCTACTATTGGAACTTCCATATTATGAAATAGAGGAAGATGATGCCTCTTTGCAAGATTACTTTGTCGAATTACAAAAGGCTCAAATACAGGCTGAGTCTCAGTTATTTTTGAAAATGAAGTCTGAACATTTTTACACTCTGAAGTGGCAGCAGGAAAGTAAAGAATATATCTACCTTAAATATTTTGCTATTAAAACGTTGGAAAGCTTAGGATATGGATTGCCTAATATAAACTGTGAAGTTGAGTTGACTTCTAGGGATGAAGAAACAATCGATGAAGATACATCAGATGATGATGAAGAGTACCAAAATGAAATCATAGAAGTCTATGTAAAAAATCAGGTAGTGGTTGAGATAGAAACTCTCAAATACCAAGAGTTTCAAGATAATAATCTCTTTTTAGATTCAATTAAAAGAGTTTTGCGGAAATCAAAAGTATGGCCAAATCAACTAGAAAGTCTTTGGTTGGTAATTCCTGGTTTTGAGATAGCACGCAACTATTACCAACTGAAAAAAGCTAAGGAAATATTAGAGTATAAGTTTTCTGGATATTATGGCGATCGCTTCCAAGTTATAATCATGGCTCCTGATTATGAAAAACACCAATTAGTCCCGGTATCATTTGATTTTATCGAATATCCATCCTTTAAGTATGGAGCCAAAAAACCTAGTTTAGTCCAAGCATATCCAATTACTAACCGCATCAAAGAATTTAAACTTGACTTTAGCCAAGTACAAGGGCTGAATGAAGAAAAAGAGAAACTAACTAGACTCCTGAAGCTGCAATCTAAAGGATACAAGAGTTCAATTGGTGGAATTCTTTTCTATGGCTTACCGGGATGTGGTAAAACTTTACTAGCAAATGCCTTTGCTAATGAGTCTGGAAGATATTTCTTTAAGTTCTCTCCTGCCGATATTGTCAGTGTTTGGATAGGGCAGAGTCAAAAGAATATTCGAGATATCTTTGCTCAAGCTAAGAAAAAATCTCCTTCACTGTTATTTATTGATGAGTTAGACAGTATTGGATTTAATCGTAATGAAGACAACGCACACACAGACCAAAAGGCGACTATCAATCAATTACTCATAGAACTAAATAATCTGCAAAATAGTGATGTAATTGTCATTGCTGCTACTAATTATTTGAGTGGTATTGATAGCGCTTTGAAACGTTCTGGTAGATTGGATTGGAAGATTCCTGTTTTCCCACCTGCTCAAGCAGAAAGAATAGATTTATTCAAACACTACCTGTCAAAAATTGATATGAATCAGCTAGTTAACTTTGAAATTTTGGCTGATAAAAGTGGGAGATTTACTTCATCAGATATTGAGTTGGTTTGTCGGGAAGTTAGAAATGCTATTCTTTTAGAAGAAATCAGTTCGGCTTTAACAACTTCAGATGTAATTACTTACATCAATAATCTGCAAGACGGTGGTTTAAGTCTTAACGAAGGACAAGTCAAAGAATTTTTGGAAGAGTGTAAGAGAATGAGTGTAAAGAATCCTAAGTTAGAAACTCTGAAATTAGAATGGGGATTGTATTAGCAATAGGCTAATAAAAATGGCGTAGGTGTAGGTAGACCGTCGTAGACATCGCACCTTTTAGCAGTGTTGGGAAATAACTTGAAGAATATGCGAGATTTTAATCCTCGAAAACTGCTGCTAAGAAGTATAGGAGTAGTCGCGATCGCCTATATTTCAACTTGTATATTACTCTTTGTTCGGCAGCGTTATTTTATCTTTCGCCCTACTTCGCAATTTTTAACGCTACTGAGTTACCGTGACTTCAAACTTCCTTACAAGGATGAATGCCTACCCATTTCTAATTCTGAGTAACAAAAAGGGCGGGTAAAAAACCCACCCTCAAAGCAATAAATATTTAAACTAAACTAGCGATCGCAACTTAATTACCAATTTCCGGCGCACTCAAAGAAACCTTTAGTGTTTCGTCTTTTTGCTGTGCTAATGTCGGCACGGAATCACGCAATCTTGCCGTCAATTGTACAGTTGTAGCGTCATACATCTGAGTCAGCAATTTTGGATAGAAACCAATACCAATAATTGGAATTAACAAACAGGCAATGATAAATACTTCACGGGGTTCGGCATCTATCAAAGCTTGGTGAGAAACTAATTCCTCATTCTCTTTACCGTAGAAAATTTCTCGCAACATCGACAGCAGATAAATCGGAGTTAAAATCACTCCCACTGCCATTAAGAACACCACGATAACTTTGAAGGTAGAGCTATAAGCATCGCTAGTAGCAAAGCCCACAAATACCATTAATTCTGCCACGAAACCGCTCATCCCTGGCAATGCCAAAGAAGCCATTGAACAGGTGGTGAACATGGCGAAAATCTTTGGCATTCTCTTAGCGACACCGCCCATTTCATCCAACATCAGGGTGTGGGTGCGATCGTAAGTTGCGCCAACCAGGAAGAACAAACTCGCCCCAATTAACCCGTGGGAAACCATTTGCAATACTGCCCCACTTAAACCCAAATCAGTGAAGGAGGCAATACCAATCATCACAAAGCCCATGTGGGAAATTGAGGAGTAAGCAATTTTTCGCTTCAGGTTGCGCTGGGCAAAGGATGTTAAGGCAGCGTAGATGATATTAACTACCCCCAAAACCACCAACACTGGTGCAAAATAAGCGTGGGCATCGGGCAGCATTTGGGCATTCATCCGAACTAAGGCGTAACCGCCCATTTTCAGGAGAATACCTGCTAATAACATGTGCACGGGGGCTGTAGCTTCACCGTGGGCATCAGGTAGCCAGGTGTGCAACGGAATAATCGGCAACTTGACGGCGTAGGCAATCAGGAAGCCAGCATAGAGGGCAAGTTGGAAATTGAGGGCGAAATCTTTTAAGGCGATCGCTCGCATATCGAACGTCACCGTATCGCCGT